>CAILRJ010000426.1 GCA_903836575.1 uncultured Burkholderiales bacterium | reverse complement strand
TGCACGCTGTCGGTGCTGACAACGGCCGCGGGCACCGCAAGTGCCGTCATTTTGGTCGCTGAGGTTACCGGTGAAGTTACCGGTGAAACTGGAGCGGTATTCAGGGCCGTCGTAGAACTGACCTCGGGTAATATTTTTGCCGTATCGAACGTAATCAGAGGAACTGCTGGCACAACCGTTGAATACCCCGCTACCGGAGCCGAGAGTGATGCGGCCGACGATGTTGTTGGCGGCACTTTCGAAGCAACTGGCCCGGTTGCGGTGCGCACCACGACATGCTTGTCGAAAGGATCTGCCTTGAATTGCTGTGCATGGTTGTAGCCAGCCAGCCCACCCGGATTTTTGACGCCAGCAGGTAAATACAACGCTTGATTGGGCGCTAATCCCGCCATTTTTAAAACGCCAGTCTGGGTTGCTACCGTCCCCGCTGATACGGCACCTCCCTGTGGCGCGGCGGTTTTGCTCAATGTCGCCGTCATTGTCGTTGTTGCCAGCGCAGTTGGTGCACTCGCCGCACTCACAAATGGTATAGATTTTCCGGGCGGCACCTGAATTTTCCGCAGCATGCTCTCGAAACCGATAATCGGTCCCAATCCAACCGTACGATCAAGTAATTCGTCGTACAGCAAATAATCGACACCGGCGAGCGCACTAAAACGTGACTTCGGCACCGCATAGAATCCCCCTTCAGTCAGCGCACCAAAATCATAGACCAGCATCGCCTGACCGCCACGATTGACGTAGCCTTGCACGGCAACAACCAATGCATCTGTCGCCACCAAATGCAGGCGATCCGGAAAAATCACGCCGCGATAAGCATTCGTGCCGGTGCCGAGAGCAAGAAACTGAGAGTCGGTCAGCGTTTCGATGCGTAGGCCTTCTTCGCGAGCAGCATCGAGCCAGGCGCCGACAGCAGGATCAGTCGTGCTCAGTCCGTCAGGTAACAGCAGGCCAATTGCTCCCGGAGCCGGTACACCGGAAGTCAACGACAAGGCACCTGCGACTGCCTGCGCATGGACCAGCGCAGGCGACAGGAGACTGGCCGCGAAGAGTACGGCGCCTCCCAATAATTGCCGGATCCGCCTCCTGACAAGAAAAGCCGTTAGCCAGGCAGGCAATTGCCGGGTCAAGGTGCCGTAACGCGATGGCACCATCGTGCTCGATAAAATGTTCATGAAACTCTCCCCTTCTGATCGTTAAAAATGACGGGCAGCGATCTGCACCGCATCTTTAATTTAGGAGAGTTTTCAACAGCAGATTTGCGTTTGCTCACACGCCCATCTTGATTTTTTGGGAACTAATCCGGTCAAACAGATTTTTCTTGGGTGTTCATGCGTTGTGACAGAGATCGAACCTACTGGTTACCGGCACATGATATCCATTGCTATGGTGCGGTGATCGTCGCGAAAAAATCACGTATGCGCCTGGCATTGGTGCCGACATCGCTCTTGCCGACCCGGGACACCGAACGCATGTCGATGCGACTACCGCCCGCAGCGGGAAGAACCCGGACGATGACGTCATCCTTGAAGCCAAACCAGCGGGTCGTCGCGGTCGCCTCGATGCGACCTGCAGCCGGGTCATCGGCAACAATTTCCCATCCTTTTTTCTTCGCGACCGACAAGGCCTTGGCGTACGCGCTCGCGGTCGACATGGCCAGTTTCAGCGGCACGATATCCGGATAACCAAGCCGCTGTTCTGCGGCAATCTCAGGACCACCGTAGGCCGCCGGATTTGCCGCCCCGGCGCGCAAAGGCAGGATCGCGACAAACACGGGGGGATTATCCAGGTCACTGGAAATATCGTGAATACGCGGTAGTGCCTGGGCCTGCTGCGCCATTCGCCACGGCACGAAGGCGACACCGGCACCAATCAGCAAGCCCAGTCCCAGGATGGACCAGGCGCCGCGGCGCAAAGTCGGGGCCGCCATACACAGCAGTGACACGACAACCGCGGCGAGACCGCAATACACGACCCAGCGCAATATCTGGAATCCGACCGGAAAAGCCCACCAGCCAAGCTGAACGCCAAGGCCGGAAACACCCAGCAGGACCAGCGACAACAGCGCCAGCAATAACGGAATTCGGGAAATTTTCATGGAAGGTAATCCTCGTGGATAGGCACGGTGAAATACCGCGTCGTGTTCAATTGTGACTGCACGGTAGCATGCAAAGCAGAAAGTGACGTCTGTCGCACGTAAATTTAATTAGCATGCTAACCTTTAGCCTCCTAATTAAAATTATCCGCCATGACACTTCATGACCAGACTCTGATGACCCTGACGATGCGCCTGACACACGTCGCACGTTCCTACAAGGCGGCAGCTGACCGTATGGCCGGCGACTTCGGCCTGTCGCATGCGACGGCCTGGCCGATGATCATGATCAGCCGCATGGGTGACGGCGTGCGTCCGGGTGCAGTCGCTGATGCGCTCGGTCTGGAACCGCCGTCGCTGGTACGGGTACTCGATCAGCTGATACAGGCCGGACTGGTCGAGCGACGCGACGATGCCAGTGATCGCCGCGCCAAGACGCTGCACCTGACACCGAACGGCCGCGACCGCGCAGAACGACTGGAAGCGGCGCTCAGGCCGTTTCGTGCCAGCCTGTTCGCTGGCATCGACAAAACCGACATCATCGCCTGCACCAACGTGCTGAACGCGCTCGATGAGGCCATCATCGCATTGGATTCCACCGAGCACGATGCGAAGCCGGCGTGATCGCTCCCAACCGCAGCGAAATCCTCTATTCGTTCAAATGCTTTGGTGCGGCCATGCTGGCCCTGTACCTGGCGTTCAGGATCGGCTTGCCGCGCCCGTTCTGGGCCATGCTGACCGCCTACGTGGTGGCCAATCCGTTATCCGGACTGGTGCGTTCGAAAGCGCTGTACCGCTTTGCCGGTACGCTGCTCGGATCAAGCGTCACCGTGCTGCTGGTGCCGCAACTGGGCAACTCGCCGGAATTGCTCTCGCTGGCACTGGCTGGCTGGGTCGGTGCCTGCCTGTATCTGTCGCTACTGGACCGCACGCCGCGCTCTTATGTCTTCATGCTGGCCGGTTACACGGCCGGCCTGATCGCCTTCCCGGTGGTGGCCGATCCATCGACGGTGTTTGAGGTGGCACTGGCGCGGGTCGAGGAAATCAGCCTCGGCATTGCCTGCGCGACGCTGGTTCACTCGCTGGTGTTTCCGCAAAGCGTAGGCCCGGTCTTGCTGGGACGGGTCGACCACGCCATCAATGACGCGCAGCGCTGGATCCGTGAAGCCCTCACGGCGGCACCGGAAAAGTCGGGCAAGCCCGACACGCACGCGCGTTGGAGTCTGGCGGGCGACATCACCGAACTGCG
>CAILRJ010000425.1 GCA_903836575.1 uncultured Burkholderiales bacterium | reverse complement strand
GCTGCGCCGTTGCCGGCCTGGGTATTCGATGGCCGCACTGGCGTGCATGCCGAAGACGGTTCGTACTCGGTGTCGCGCAAGGTCAATATCGGCCGCTCCGAACTGTCGGTGTATCAACGTCAGGCTTTCCGCGCACCGGTGCTCGGCTCCGGCGCAGCCGATGGCCGCACGGATGGCACCACCGTGTTCGAGGATGAATCGGTACGCATCTGGCATCAGGGTGACGAAGTCCTGATCCTGTCGCTGAAAACCAAGATGCACGTGATCGGTGCCGGCGTCATTGCCGGTCTGGCAAAAGCCATCGCCGAAGCCGAAGCCAACTACAAAGGGCTGGTGATCTGGAGCGCCGATGCGGCCGAAGGCGGGGCATTCTCGGCCGGTGCCGACCTGCAATCGATGCTGCCGCTGTTCATGTCCGGCGGCATCAAGGCGATCGAACCGGAAGTGGCCAAACTGCAGCAGGCGCATCAGGCATTGAAGTACGCCAATGTGCCGGTGGTGGCAGCGGTCTCGGGACTGGCGCTCGGCGGTGGTTGCGAGCTGATGCTGCACGCGGCTAAACGCGTCGCTTCGATCGAGTCGTATATCGGGCTGGTCGAAGTCGGCGTCGGCTTGATCCCGGCCGGTGGCGGTTTGAAGGAAGCCGCACTGCGCGCCGCAGCCGATGCCAAGGGCACCGACTTGCTGCAATTCCTGAAAAATTACTTCACCCATGCGGCCACTGCCGCCGTGTCGAAGTCGGCGCATGAAGCGCAAAAAATGGGCTACCTGAAAGCGACCGATGTGATCGTCTTCAATGCCTACGAATTGCTGCATGTGGCCAAGGTCGAAGCGCGCGCGATGTTCGATGCCGGTTATCGCGCACCGATGCAAGCACTGGTGCCAGTGGCCGGACGCTACGGTATTGCGACCGTCTCGGCGCAGCTGGTCAACATGCGCGATGGCGGATTTATCTCGGCGCATGACTACAAGCTCGGCGCGATGATCGCGTCCATTGTGTGCGGCGGCGATGTCGATGAAGGCAGTCTGGTCAACGAGCAATGGCTGCTTGATCTGGAGCGCAAGGCGTTCATGGAACTGCTCAATCATCCGAAGACCCAGGAACGGATCATGGGGATGATGCAGACCGGCAAACCAGTCCGGAACTAATTTGCGATCGGGGCGCAACCATTGTCTTGCGCCCTGTTTGGCCACCAACATGCAGTACAGGAGAATCCCATGAGCAAACAACTTCAAGACGCCTACATCGTTGCCGCGACCCGCACGCCGATCGGCAAAGCACCACGCGGCATGTTCCGCAACACCCGTCCCGATGACCTGCTGGTCCGCGCGATCCAGTCGGCCATGCTGCAAGTGCCGGGCCTCGACCCGGCCACCATCGAAGACGCCATCGTCGGCTGTTCGTTTCCCGAAGGCGCGCAAGGTCTCAACATCGGCCGCATGGCCGTGCTGCTGGCCGGCTTGCCGAAGACTGTCGGTGGCGTCACCGTCAACCGTTACTGCGCGTCCGGCATCACGGCTGTCGCGATGGCAGCCGACCGGATTCGCGTCGGTCAGGCCGATGTAATGATCGCCGCCGGTGTCGAATCGATGTCGATGGTGCCGATGATGGGTTTCCATCCATCGATGAATATGGATATCTTCAAGGACGACAATATCGGTATGGCTTACGGCATGGGATTGACCGCCGAAAAAGTCGCGCAGCAATGGAAAGTCTCGCGCGATGCGCAGGACGAGTTCGCGCTGCAATCGCATATGAAGGCCATCGCCGCGCAGCAAGCCGGTGAATTCAATGACGAGATGACGTCCTTCGACATCATCGAACGCGTGCCGAATCTGGCCACCGGCCAGATTGATGTGCGCACCCGTACCGTC
>CAILRJ010000424.1 GCA_903836575.1 uncultured Burkholderiales bacterium | reverse complement strand
TTTCCGCCGGTGTCGAGTAGCTGGAAGCGGTTACCCGCCTCCAGCCCTCTAAGAACCGGACGGGCCAGTTTCCCGGCATCCGGCTCAAGCCTTTCAAAGCCCCCGAGCGGGAGCCGGCTTCACAATAGTCAACTGATGGTCGTGCACATAGCGATGGCATTGTGGATGTAACAGAATCAGATTGGATGCAGAGTCCTTGCCGCCAGCAACACGCGGGACCAGATAATGCAAAGTCCATCCAGTTGTCCGAGTGATGCGTTCTTGACAGTGCGGACACTGACCATCCTGATCCAGCCAAAGCCGTACCAATTTCCGTCGTCCCTGTTGATTGCCCTGCATCTTCACGCCAATGCGTTCTTCGAAATAGGGTTCCCATAAGGGATCGAAGGGATTCGCGGCAGCCCTGATTTTGCAGTGGCGACGTATCGGGGTATCGGAAACATAAAGCAGTTCCACCCGTTTCGGTCGTCCATCTAACCACTGCTCATCAGTATCTGCCGTAAAGACCCAATGCCGAGTTCCCACCGTATGAAAGTACCGCCGTTTAATCCAACGACGGCCTTTAGTCGGGTGGCGGCGGGTCGCCCATTGCCATAATGTCTGCCAAATTTCAGCATCGGCCCGATGAAAGACTGCCTTGGCGACCACATGTCGATGGTAGTTGCCCCAGCCCCGAAGAACAGGATTGAGCTGGTGAATCAGATCGACTTGTTTCGCCTGCTTGTTACCTTTCACGATTGCCCGAACTTTGTCCAAGAATGCTGAAACATTCTTGCGCGACGGCTTGATTAACAACTTCTCGCCGTATTTGCGGATGTTTTGTCCGAGGAAATCGAATCCATTCCGAATGTGCGTGATTCGGGTCTTCTCGACTGACAAAGTTAAGTCTCGCTTTGCCAGGAAATCCTCTACCAACGGTTTGACTTCGCTTTCGAGTAGTTCTTTCGAACTGCCTGTGATGACGAAATCATCCGCATAGCGCACAAGGTTAACTTTGGCTTTTCGGCCTTGGGGGGTATGTTTGGGAAACGCTGTTGCCAGCATCGCCTGCAATCCGTCCAAGGTTTGGTTCGCAGCGCATGGCGAAATAATACCGCCCTGCGGCGTACCGGCCTCCGTCGGGAATAAACTACGGTTTTCGATATAGCCCGCTTTCAGCCACTTCTTGAGAATCACGGTATCCATAGGAATATTGGTGATTAACCAGTCGTGGGAAATTTTGTCGAAACAGCTTTTAATGTCCGCTTCCAAAATCCACTGTGGGGCGCACTTGCGTCCGAGCAGTTTGAAACACTGCTCGATGGCGTCCGCAGTAGATCGTTGAGGGCGGAACCCATATGAGTGTGGGTCCGCCGTAGTTTCCGACACTGGCTCTAAAGCGAGCAGATGAAGCGCCTGCTGCGCCCGATCAAGCATGGTGGGGATACCTAACGGCCTCAGTTGGCTTTTATTGCTGCTCTTTGGGATATACAGCCGTCTCAACGGCAGCGGTCGATACCCGCGCCGTTTGAGCGACAAAATAGCACCAGATTTGGCCGCCGAAGTTGACCATAAGAGCTTGTCAACGCCCGGCGTGCGCTTACCTTTGTTTTCTGTCACCCGTTTGACCGCAAGTGCTTTACCGGCAAACGAGTGGGTCAGCAACCATTGCAAAGCTTTCACCTTGCCCCAGCGGCTTTCCTGTGTAGCCTTCACGATACGCGCTTGCAGCCTTTTGACTTCCCGTTGACAGCTGCCCCAGTTGATATCCAACCAAAGCGACGGATTGTCGGAGGACGCACCTACGTTTTGCGCAGTCATTTGCTTTTCCTCCTCTGAAGGTTCTACCAGCTATCTCGTCAAGAAAGACCAGGTGGAAGTTGGCCCGCTTTCGCGTCAAATAATGTTGTCTCTCGACTCAACTCGTGTCCGATTCATTACAAATCAGCATTCGCTTTCTCCACCATCCTTTACC
Organism: uncultured Burkholderiales bacterium; assembly: GCA_903836575.1. Classification (GTDB taxonomy): domain Bacteria; phylum Pseudomonadota; class Gammaproteobacteria; order Burkholderiales; family Burkholderiaceae_D; genus Actimicrobium. The sequence goes on along the minus strand of CAILRJ010000424.1, from coordinate 1,964 downwards.
CGCATCTCCCTCAGCATTCCTTACGGTTTGCTTGCCCATTGGGCGAAGATACGGGCTTACCATGTTCCACGTACATAACAAGAACGGCTTAGACCCTGCCTATCCACCGGTAACGGAATTGTCCGTGTGCTCCCAGCCCAAACGAGAGCAGCCCGCTACGTGCCTTTTTTGGCTCAAGCCTGTCAGCGTCTTTGGCTTGTCGTTCCTGACGATGTTTATCAGCAGTTCACTTACGTTGGTCATACCATCCAGCCTAGTGCTCCCTCCGCATTGGCGCTCGCAGAGGTCACCTTCCCCTCGCGGTTCCGGTGTCATCCGAAGATGGAGCTACATTGTCCCAGCAGCTTCACACATTGCCGTTGCCAGCGATGCATGTGCCAGTAGGCTACTGTTGACGGAACAACAGGTCTCATCTCTATCAACATCGATAGGCGAGACAATTACATACGCGACTTCATGTCGCACTTGGGCTTGGTCCCCCTTACTCAGTAACTGACCTTGAAGGTCGGACTATCTTCTGGCCGAGTCGTGCGGCGATCGTAAATCCGCGTCGTCGCAATGTTGGCGTGTCCCAACCATTCTTGAACCTTGGCGATATCCGCCCCATGGTCCAAGGCGTTCGTGGCGGCCGTCGCACGTAATGCATGCGGCCCAAAACCCGCAATCTCAAATTTCAGTTCACCTGCATACCCCATCAGCATTTTATAGACCCCATCCGGCGTGACCGAGGCTCGGGTATTGCCGTGGACATTGTTCTTGATGGCGCGGAACAGGGCACCGGTCTTGTCGGTGTCGTGCCCTGCCGCTAACAAATACAATTCAATCTGTTCGGCCGTGCCGGGGTGTAGCGGGACGTACCGGATTTTCGCACCCTTGCCGTGGACTTGCAGGTACATCACGCCGCGCCGCTGCTGCAGATCGCCGGTCGTCAACCGGCACAATTCGGCCCGACGCAAGCCGTGATAGAGCAGGGTGGAGAGAATGGCGCGGTCACGCAATCCACGCAGGGTCGTGATGTCCGGGATCGCCAGCAGTGCGCGCGCCTGGTGATCACCGATGGCCGGTGTCTTGCCCTCGGCGCTGACGACCTTGGGCCGCTTGACGTCCTTGACCGGATTGCTCTCGACCGCATTGGTTTCGCACAGATATTCAAACAGGGAGGAGAGGGCGGCAAGTTTGCGACGGATCGTCGCGCTGCTCAGTGCCCGCTGTTCCAGGTCCCGACGCCAGGCCAACAAGTGTGCGCGCCTGACGCTGAGGAACTGGTCGGGATCGACGATCCCGGTAAAGGTCATGAATTCGGTCAAATCGCTTTGATACGCACGCCGGGTCTGCAGGTTGGCGATATTGGCAAACCAGGTTGCCGCGGATGGGAAGTCCGCCAATTGCTGGAACTGTCCCGCAGTGAGTACGACTCGGCCTAGTGTGACTGCACCCATTGCCAACGCAGATGCAGGCTTTGTGTCGTCCGTCATTCCAAACTCCTCAATGCCTGGGCCGCCGCAATTAACGCATCGACGTGGTCGATCAATTCGGTGACGAATCCGACCGTGACATCCAGGTCGCCTTCATATTCGGCCAGATTACGCTTGTTGTGTGCCTGATTGAGCAGCAACCATTGTGCCGGTGTGAATCCCAGCGTGTGTTCCAGACACTGGAATACCAGATAGCGATTGTCGCTACGGTACCCATGAGTTCGTAACGCGGAGAGTGCGGCGGCATGCGCGGCGTTGTAAGCAAGGTCAAAGCGGCTTTCCAGCGCAAGCGTTGTTTGCCGTGCATCGCGCAGGCGTACCGTGGCCGATCGCAGTAAACCTGCGCGTTCTCGTGCGTCAGGGGGTTCCGCCTTCAGTTTTTTGATCCGCGCCAGATTCGCCAGCGCATCCAAGTGAGGAGAGGTCATGTTCGGATCCTTTGACAAAGATTTTTGGCTGCTCCAGTACCCGCGTCATGAAGGCGGTACG
>CAILRJ010000423.1 GCA_903836575.1 uncultured Burkholderiales bacterium | reverse complement strand
TGGGCCATCCAGGCGGGCATTGCGGCAAGCGGATCAGGTCGAGTCATGCGAGGCTCTTCGTTTCAGGTATCGTTGCGGTTTATCGGAGTCGAACGGAATCAACATGTATTTGTATCTGGTAGCCATCGCCTGGGTGTACGTCGTCTTGCTGATGGCGATGACGGAAATTTCATTCATTGCCGGGGTGATGACTTTTTTCTTCTACTGCGCCTTTCCGTTAGGTGTTCTTTTATACGTGATGGGAACGCCATTACGCAAGAGAAAGCGGCAAGCGGCAGAAAAAGCCAAGCGTCTTGCCGCAGCTGAAAACGAGAGCGGGAGCGAAACCAAGACAGAGAAAGTCAATGTTTCCGAGCCGTGACACCATCCGATCAATCCAGCCAGATCAGCGTCGCCATCCTGCCGGTCTGACCGCTCCGCCGGTACGAATAGAATTTGTCCGGTTCGCTGACCGTGCAATGGGTTCCACCGGCAACCTGCAAGACGCCCTCCCCGGCCAGCACCAGTCGCGCCAACTGGTACAAATCTGCCAGATATTTTCCGTTGTACTCCGGCCGCGCCGTGAATGCCGCTGCTGCCAATGGGTTGCTTGAAACAAAGGCTTCCACGACCTCACTGCCCACTTCAAATTGTTGCGGACCGATTGCCGGGCCGAGCCAGGCAAGCAGTTCGCCGGCGCCTTTTTCGCGCATCGCCGCCACGCTGTTTTGCAATACGCCGCCAGCCAGTCCACGCCAGCCTGCATGGGCCGCCCCGACAACCGAACCAGACACATCGCATAACAGCACCGGCAAGCAATCCGCCGTCAGAATCGCGCAGACCACACCAGCCTGATCGCTGACACTGGCGTCGGCTTGCGGTGCGCCCTCGACCTTGCCGGCATCCAGTACGACGTTGCCGTGCACCTGCGTAAGCCAGGCCGGCCCGGCCGGCAGCAGCCTGCGCAAGCGCCCGCGGTTCTGCCGGACCGACACGGCATCATCGCCGACATGCACACCGAGGTTGAACCCGCCACCCAGCCGGCCATCATCGAAAGGTGGCAAGCTGGTTCCGCCGACGCGCGTCGTACTGATAGCCCGCACCTGACGGGGCAGCTGCGGCCAGTCGGGGGTCAGGATTGTCACTGCCTCACTCCTCGACGGACTCCTGATACGAGTCGTCCATCATGTCCGGCTCGGGAATCCCGGCCGCGGCAATCAACCCGGCAAAATCATCGGCCAGCGGCACGCGCCATTCGATGTCTTCGCCGGTAACCGGATGGACCAGACCGAGACGGCGTGCCTGCAATGCCTGGCGATGGAACGCCGGTGCCAGATGTTGCTTGCCATAGAGCGTGTCACCGACCAGCGCAAAGCCGATCGATTGCATGTGCACGCGAATCTGGTGAGTGCGGCCGGTTTCGAGGCGGCAGCGCATCAGGCTGACCGGACGACGATCCAGCAGTCCGGATTCGATCCGTTCGAAATGCGTGATCGCCGGCTTGGCAGACATGCTCTCAATCACGGCCATGCGGATCCGGTCGCGCGGGTGCCGACCCATCGAGGCATCGATTGTCCCGCTCAGGTTCGGCGTACCCCAGACCAGCGCAAAGTACTCGCGCTTGACGGTACGAGCCGCCAGCTGGCGCACCAGATCCGTGTGTACTTCGAGCGTCTTGGCCACCACCATCAGGCCACTGGTGTCCTTGTCGAGGCGATGCACGATGCCGGCACGCGGCACACCAATCAGCGCCGGCCAATAGTGCAGCAGTCCATTGAGCAAAGTACCTGACCAGTTACCGGATCCCGGATGCACGACCAGTCCGGCCGGTTTGTTGACGACGATGATTGCGTCGTCTTCGTAGACGATATTGAGAGCCATCTCTTCGGGTGCGAAGGCAGTATCTTCGGGAGCCGGCTGTGGCAACACGACGATATGTTCGTCCCCATACACAGTCATCCGCGTTTTTCCGACCTTGCCGTCAACAGTGACGAAACCATCGTCAATCCATTGCTGCATGCGGCTGCGCGAAAACTGTGGAACCAGACGGGCGACGACTTTGTCCAACCGGTCGCCGCAGTCGCCGGGGGTCAGGTCCAGTTCGATAGGCGGCATGTCAGGCAAGCCGCCGGTATATTCTTCCGGCTCGTCGATATCGAGGTCGAGCAGGTTTTCAGCATCATCCAACGGAGGCGTTAAGTTCACGGCAAGTCCCATCGGCTATAATCAGCCGCTTAATTAGTACTAAAAAAAATTTACAAATAAATTCACGCTGTGACTCATGTGTCAATTCACGTAGTAATTCACGTATCGATTCACGAAATAATTCACGAAGTGATTCTTGCAAAGACTATGCAAAACAAATTATTGAAGTGCGCCGCATTGGCGCTGGTGTTCACGATCTCGGCATGTGGCCTGTTGCCGGAGAAAATCGACGAAACCAAAAACTGGTCAGCGTCCAAATTATACGCGGAGGCACGCGACGAAATATCAACCGGCAATTACGAAACCGGAATCAAGCATTACGAACGACTCGAATCACGCTACCCGTTCGGCACCTACGCCCAGCAAGCACAGATGGAAGTGGCCTACGCTTACTACCGCCAAAGCGATCAGGCACAAGCACTGGCGGCCGTTGAACGCTTCATCCGGCTGCATCCGAATCATCCGAACGTCGACTACATGTACTACCTGCGCGGGCTGATTAATTTTAATGACAAGCTCGGCATGTTTGATTTCATTTCGCGTCAGGATGCCACCGAGCGCGATCCGAAAGCCACGCGCGAAGCCTTCGAGTCATTCAAGCAATTGGTCGAACGGTTTCCTGACAGCGTCTACTCGCCCGATGCGCGCTTGCGCATGAAGTACCTGGTCAATGCGATTGCACAACATGAAGTCCATGTCGCGAACTACTACTTTCGGCGCGGCGCCTATGTGGCGGCAGTCAATCGGGCCCAATTCGCTGTCAAGGAATTTCCGATGGCGCCAGCCACTGAAGAAGCCCTGTACGTGATGACGCGCAGCTACGACGCGCTGGGCATCCCGAAGTTACGGGACGATTCCAGCCGCGTTCTGAACGAGAATTTCCCGAACAGCATCTACTATCGTGGCGGTCCCAAAGTTGACGGACCGTGGTGGAAAATCTGGTAAGTTCAATACGAAAGACCTCGCGATGAGGTCTTTTTTTAATCACCGTTTTTTAATCACTGATTTTTAATCACCACTACGACGCCGAAACATCCAGTGCGTCGCATCCGATGCACTGGCATCGTACGCGTAGCCGCCCAGGTTGAAATCACGCAAGCCATCTGCCTCTGTAATCTGTTGCTGCGCGGCATAACGCGTCATCAATCCACGCGCCCGCTTTGCGTAAAACGAAATGATCTTGTACTTCCCATCCTTCCAGTCCTGAAACACCGGCGTGATGATGGGCACCAGCAAGCGCGCTGGTCTGACCACCTTGAAATATTCTTCCGATGCGAGGTTGACCAATGTGTTCGCTCCTTGCGAAGCCAGCTGTGCATTGAGCGCATCGGTCACCCTGTCGCCCCAATAGGCATACAGGTCCTTGCCCTTTGACGTTGCCAGTCGGGTGCCCATTTCAAGCCGATACGGCTGCATCAGGTCAAGCGGACGCAACGCGCCGTACAGGCCTGACAAAATCCGCACATGTTGCTGCAAAAAGCCGAGTTGCTCCGGCATCAGCGAGAGCGCATCCAGCCCTTCATAGACATCGCCATTAAAAGCGAGCACGGCTTGCTTGGCATTGGCGGGTGTGGCGATCGATTTCCAACTGTGATAGCGCGTCGCATTGAGTTGCGCGAGCGGATCCGAGATATGCATCAAGGTCCCGACTTCAGCAGGGGACAATTTTCGCAAGGTCTCAATCAGTGCGGCCGACTCATCAATAAAATCGGCAGTAGTAAAAAAGTCGGTACCGGGCGCTGTGGCATAGTCGAGGGTTTTGGCAGGAGAGAGAACGATGAGCATGAATGATTGCAGTCAAAAAAATATTGGGCAGGTCCAATGATACCCAACCGCATCGTTATCGACACCAACGTCTGCCTTGACCTGTTTGTCTTCCGGGATCCGCGCTGGCAGCGCTTGCTGGCAGCGCTACAAAATGGCACCGTCGAAGCCGTCACCCGCGCCGATTGCCGGACCGAATGGCTGATCGTACTGGGGTATGCACAGTTAAAGCTCGATGAAAATACCCGTCAACGCAGCATGGCGGAATTCGATGCGGTGATTCACTGCTTGCCAAATTGTGTGCAGCAAAGTGATGCGGTACGCCTGCCCGTCTGTAAAGACCGCGACGATCAAAAATTCCTTGAACTGGCCCGTGATGCACAGGCCTCGGCCCTGATCACCAAAGACAAGGCTTTGCTAAAGCTGGCTTCAAAAACGCGCCGGGACGGGTTGTTTTTAATTTTTAAACCTGAAATATGGATTGCCTCATATGCCACATCGATCGATATAAAAACCATTAGTATCAATTAATTGTGGCCGTATTGTAATTTCATGTAATTATGCTGGAAGTAAGAGTGATTTATTCGAATGACTTTTAGAAACGCCATGTTGTGGCATCGAGCGAAGCAGGTGGCCAGCATTGGTGTTTTTCCGGAGAGCGCATGGAACAACATCGCATCAGCCTTGCAGACATCGTCGCCGGCAAGCCATTGCAATGGGACGTCATGGACCAGGAAGGTCATCTGCTACTCAAACAGGGTCAGATAGTACAAAGTCCGGTACAGATCGAACGTCTGATCGAACGCGGCCTGTTCGTCAGTCGAAACACAAGCAGCACAAACACGAAAGACGTCGCTTCCCCTCCCAAGGTGGAACATATCTCAGTCTTGCGCATCATTAATCAAAGCGCAAAACGTCTTGAGCGATTACTGCTCAACATTCATAACGAGACTGACCCGCCAACCGTCATCATTGCCATAGCGAAAGCGATCCGGTATGCCGTTGCCATCAATTGTGATGTGGCTATCGCCACAATTTTATTAAATCAGGAATCTTGTAACTACGCAGTCCGGCATTGCATTGATACCGCCGTCCTGACAGCACACGTTGGCAAGAGAATCGGTAAAACAGAAGACGAAATTATCTCCATTACCGCGGCGGCCTTGACCATGAACCTGGGTATGCTGCGCGAACAAAACGCTCTGCAAAATAATCTGAATCCGCTCACCGATAACGAAAAAAAAATCATTTATCTGCATCCGGCGGAAAGCGTCAGGTTATTGCGCAAAGTTGGTGTCACTGATGAAAACTGGCTCGAATGCGTCTTGCGGCATCACGAAAATGAAGACGGCAGCGGATATAGTTCCGCACTACGCGGAGACGCAATACCGAGCCATGCCAAACTACTCGCGCTTGCAGACCGCTACTGCGCTCGTATCGTCTCGCGTACCTATCGCAAGCAAATGCTGCCCAACGCGGCATTACGCGACATTCTGCTTAACGAAAAAAATAAACTTGACGCAAATTTGGCTGCCATGTTCTTGCGTGAGTTAGGTATTTATCCATGCGGAACCTTCGTCAAGTTAATAAACGGGGAAATCGGCGTTGTCACCAGCAAGGGAAGCAGCTCCACGACGCCCATCGTGCATGCATTACTTGGCCCGCGTGGTGCTCCGCTTGCGTTTCCAATCAAGCGCAATACATCCGGCACATTGACGGCAATACGCGAGGTGTTGCATAACGATACCGCGTCGGTCAGGTTCAACATGAATCAGCTATGGGGTAAGGAAGCCGATTTGTAAATCCGTTCACAAGAACCGCTTACCTGCAAGCGCGACCCTCAAATTATTCCGGCCGCCTTGTCCGGGAATCCCCGGGGTATTGCATTGGCCTCCCATGCGCCAACTTTCCTCAACATCACTCTGATGCACGCCATGTGCAAACCGGACAGGACAGCAGTTGCGCCTTTCTGAAAAAAATCACGCCACGATTACTACTCCAATCACACCCCCCGGCATGTACGACAATCGATGACAATCGAGGGCAATCAAATAGTACGGTCGTACGATTCGTTCAGGTAGAATACCCAATCCAAGCACCCAGGAGACCAGATGTTTGAAGAATTCATGGGCACCATGCCCGTCGCCGAACGCCAGCAATTTGACCTTGGGGCCTTGCAGGAATACCTGTCGCGCCATGTCGATGGCTTTTCGGGACCGCTCACGATCGAGCAGTTCAAGGGCGGGCAATCGAATCCGACCTTCAAGATCAATGCCAACGGCCAGCATTACGTGTTGCGGACCAAGCCAGGTCCGGCCGCCAAATTACTGCCCTCGGCGCATGCCATTGATCGCGAATACCGTGTCATGGATGCGTTGAACAAGGCCGGCTTTCCGGCCGCGAAACAATACACGCTGTGTACCGATGAAGCCGTTATCGGGCGGGCCTTTTATCTGATGGAATTCGTTGACGGACGCGTCTTGTGGGACCAGTCGCTACCGGGCATGGATAAGTCCGAACGGGCCGCCCATTACGATGAAATGAACCGCGTCATCGCGCAATTGCACACCATCGACTACGCTGCGATAGGACTAGCCGAATACGGCAAGCCGGGCAACTATTTCGGACGGCAGATTGACCGCTGGACGCGCCAGTACAAGGCGTCCGAAACCGAAAAAATCGACGCGATGGATCAGTTGATGGAATGGCTGCCGAAGAACATC
>CAILRJ010000422.1 GCA_903836575.1 uncultured Burkholderiales bacterium | reverse complement strand
CGCCGAGCGCCAGTGCAAAATGCCGCATCGCCGACAGAAACAGCGTGATGCGCGCCTTGTGCGACCACACCGCCATGCCTTCGCTGGCGGCCTCGATCATCACCACCGTATCGCGCTGCGGATCAAAATCTGCCAGTGCCGGGTTATCCAACGAGAGTTGATCGCCCAGCACCAGAACTAACCGGCGCATCATGGCGTCACCACAAAAAAAGGAGAATTGATCATCAGGGTGTCTTTCACATCCGGTGACAAGAAGGGCTCGCCGGTCTGCGGTGGCAAGAGCCGAATCATACCGTCGAAGTAGTGGGTTGAAAATCAGTTAGACTGACCAGCCCAGAATAATACCAGCGAGTCTTCTATCATGAATTTGCGCCATCGGATCGTCGCCTTTTTACTGTTTGCCATCGCTACGACTGGCTTGCTGCCAGCTGCCCTGGCGCAAGTCCAGCCTGCTGCGCCGGGCGCCTGTCCCGCTGTGCTGCAACAGCAATTCAAGCGTTTGCAGGACGAGACGCCGCAAAATCTTTGCCAGTACGCGGGCAAGGTTACGCTCGTCGTCAATACCGCCAGCTACTGCGGCTTTACCACGCAATACAAAGGTCTCGAAGCGCTCTATGCCAAATACCAGGGACGCGGCCTGGTCGTGCTGGGCTTTCCATCCAATGATTTTGGCAAACAGGAGCCAGGCTCGAGCAAGGAAATCGCCGACTTCTGCTTCAACACCTACGGTGTGAAATTCCCGATGTTTTCGAAAGCGGTGGTGACCGGCCCGAACGCCAACGCGCTGTATGCCACGCTGGCCAAAGCCACCGGCAAAACCCCGCAATGGAATTTCCATAAATACCTGATCGACCGCAGCGGCAAGGTCATCACCAGTTTTGCCAGCGAGATCGAGCCGGGCAACCCGAATCTGGTGAATGCCATCGAAAAAGCGCTGAGCCAGCCAGGCTAATCAATTAACCAATCGGAGTGAATCCGATTGAACCGCAGACACGTAGTAGTGTGATGGGCTGTTGAAATTTCGCTGTTGAATTTATTAACGTCGTTAGGGCAGGAGATATGTCATGAAAATAGCAGTTGTAGGTGCCGGCATTTCCGGCTTGTCATGCGCTTACCGCCTGTCCGAAGCCGGCCACGACGTGACCCTGTTCGAAGCCAACGATTATTTTGGCGGCCATACGCATACCGTCGATGTCACGCTCGACGGCCATACCTACGGCGTTGATACCGGCTTTCTGGTGTTCAATCACAAAACCTATCCGAACCTGGTGGCCCTGTTCAAGGAACTCGAGGTCGAGACCGTCGGCACCGACATGTCGTTCTCGGTCAAGCTGCCACTGGCCAAGCGCACGCTCGAATGGGCCGGTGGCAACCTCGATGCCGTGTTCGCCCAGCGCCGCAATCTGTTCAGTCCGCGCTTCATCGGCATGCTGCGCGACATCCTGCGCTTCAATCGTGAAACGACTGCGATGGCGCTGGCCGGTGACGACCTCGCGTCCGGCATTTCGCTCGGCAAGTTCCTCGATCAGAACAACTACACCGAACAATTCCGCGCCTGGTATTTGCTCCCGATGGCTGGCTGCATCTGGTCCTGTCCGACCGAACAGATGCTGGCCTTTCCGCTCTCGACCTTCGTGCGCTTTTGCCATAATCACGGTCTGCTGCAAGTCAATGGTCGACCGCAATGGCAAACCGTGCGTGGCGGCGCGCGCCAGTATGTCGACAAGTTGCTGGCAAAAATTGGCAACCCGGTGCTGCACACGCCGGTCCGCGAAATCCTCCGCAAGCCACATGGCAGCAATACCCGCATCAGCATCCGCACCGACGACGGCGAACACCAGTTCGAGCACGTTGTACTGGCCAGCCACAGCGACCAGAGTCTGGCCCTGCTCGGCGACGCCAGTGCTGCCGAGCACGCCGTACTGTCGGCGGTGCGCTACGAGCCGAACCGTGCCGTGCTGCATACCGATGCCAGCTGCCTGCCGGCCAGCCGCAAAACCTGGTCAGCCTGGAATTATCAGAGCCAGAACAGCCAGACGCCAAAGGTCTGCGTGCACTACCTGATCAACCAGTTGCAACCGCTGCCGTTTACGACACCGGTAATTGTTTCGCTCAATCCGATCGACGAACCGGATCCGGCCAAGGTGATTGCCGAATACGACTACGCGCACCCGCTGTTCGATGCCGCAGCGATCCACGCACAAGGCCGTTTGCCGTCGCTGCAAGGCGTGCGCAATACCTGGTTTGCCGGTGCCTGGACCGGCTATGGTTTTCATGAAGATGGCCTGAAGTCAGGTCTGGCCGTCGCACAAGCGATCGCGATGCTGGAGCGCCAGCAAGCACTGCGCGTGGCGGCCTGAGATGAACCAGGCCAATGTCCCGCGACTGTGCTTTGGCAAGGTTGCCCACAGCCGCTTGCGTCCGGTTGCCAACGCCTTCACGTATGGCGTGTATTTCCTGCGCTTGCCGCTGCGCACACTCGGGTCCGACGGCTTCGGCCCAAGCCTGTTTTCGCGCAACCGTTTCAACCTGCTGTCGTTCCACGACCGCGACCACGGCGATGGTCAGCAGGCATTACTGCCCTGGATCGACAACCTGCTACGCAGCGAAGGCATCACCGATGCCACCGGCGAAATCTGGTTGCAGACCTTTCCGCGCGTGTTCGGCTATGTCTTCAATCCGGTCTCGTTCTGGTTTTGCCACCGTCCCGATGGCGCGCTGCGCGCGATTCTCTGCGAGGTCAGCAACACCTTCGGCGAAAAGCATTGCTACCTGCTCGACAGCGGCACGGCGATGACCCTCGGTGAAGAAATGACGGCACGCAAGGTATTCCATGTCTCGCCGTTTTGCGCGACCTCAGGCACCTATCGCTTTCGTTTCCTGCACAAAGACGCCCACACGATTGCTCGCATCGACCATGACGATGCCAGCGGTCCGCTGCTGCTCACCAGTGTCGCCGGCAGCGCCACCGCACTGAGTAACCGCAATGTACTGCGCGGTTTTTTCACCTACCCGCTGATGACGTTCGGCGTGATCGTACGCATCCACTGGCAAGCGCTGAAGCTGTTTTTCAAACGCGTTCCGTTTTATAGCAAACCCGCACCACCGACCAAAGAGCTGAGCCGATGACCACCACTACCGCCAAACTTCCCGTGCACAGCGAGCACCTGTCCACCGAGGGCTTCCCGTCGCAAGTACAGTTCGTGCTGCAACTGCTACGCAAGATCGACCAGGGCGCGATCGTGATGGAATTCCCGGACGGCCAGAGCGCCCGCTTCGGTGACAGCTCGCCTGCTGTGACGATGAGGCTCAACAACTGGGAAGTCTGCAGCGCCGCCTTGAAATCCGGCGACATCGGCTTTGCCGAAACCTTCATCGATGGCCACTGGACCACCGACAACCTGCCGGCCTTGGTCGAGCTGTTCACACGCAACCGGCACGCCGTCGAATCGGTGATTTATGGCACCTGGTGGGGCAGCCTGCTGTACCGCATCAAGCACCTGTTCAACCGCAATTCGCGCTCGGGCAGCCGCAAGAATATCCACGCCCACTACGACATCGGCAACAATTTTTACCAGCTCTGGCTGGACCCGTCGATGACCTATTCGAGCGCGCTGTTTTCGAACGGCCATATCGATAGCCTGCAAGACGGCCAGCATGCCAAATACCGCCGTATTCTCAGCGAACTGGACGTCGGCAATGACGCCCGCATCCTGGAAATCGGCTGCGGCTGGGGCGGCTTTGCCGAGATCGCTGCGCGCGATGCCGGCGCCCATGTGACCGGTCTGACGCTGTCGACCGAACAGCTCAATTTTGCCCGCCAGCGCCTCGCCGATGCCGGCGTGGTCGATCAGGTCGAACTGCTGTTGCAGGACTACCGCGACACCAGCGGCCAGTTCGACGGCATCGCCTCGATCGAGATGTTCGAAGCGGTCGGCGAGAGCTACTGGCCAAGCTACTTCGAATGCATTGCACGCAATCTGAAGTCAGGCGGGCGGGCCTGCATCCAGACCATCGTCATCGACGATGCGCTGTTCGAACGCTATCGCAAAGGGACCGATTTCATCCAGCAATACATTTTCCCGGGCGGCATGCTGCCGTCGCCAAAAGTCTTCAAGCAATACGCCGAACAATACGGCCTGCAGGTCGTTAATGAATTCAAATTCGGACTCGATTACGCCCGCACGCTCGACGAGTGGCGCAGCGCATTCAAAGAGCAATTGCCGAAGGTGCGGGCACAAGGTTTCGATGACCGCTTCCTGCGCACCTGGGAATTTTATCTGGCGTATTGCGAAGCGGGTTTTCGCGCCGGCAGCATCGACGTCGCGCAATTCACGCTGGAAAAACCGTGATCACGCACCAGTTGGGAAGGCTGTTTTCCGGCCTGTTGCTGAGCCTGGCAATGGCCCTGCCAGCTTGGTCGGCGCCAGCCTATATTGCAGCTGACGTACCCGCGGCACGACTATCGGGACAAGGCACGTTCCGCTGGTTCGGCCTGTCGATCTACCAGGCGAAGTTGTGGGTCGGTGCCAATGGCACCGCAGCAGATGCGCCGCTGGCGCTGGAACTGACCTACTCGCGCTCGCTCGATGGCAAAAAAATCGCCGGGTCCAGCGCTGATGAAATCCGCAAGCTCGACATCGGCACACCGGCTCAACAGGCCGACTGGTTGGCCCGCATGAGCGCGCTGTTTCCCAACGTCGAAGAAGGCACCCGCATCACCGGCGTCTACTTGCCGGCGCTGGGCGCACGCTTTTATCTCGATGGAAAACTGCTTGGCGAGATCGCCGATCCGGCTTTTGCACGGGCCTTCTTTGCGATCTGGCTGGATCCGAAAACCAGCGCCGACGGCTTGCGCAAAGACTTGCTGATGAATGCGGCAGCGCGTTAATGGCACGACTTGACCGCACCAGCCTGTTTGCCTACGGCCTGTTCGGCATGCCGCTGGCGATGGTTGCGCTGCCGGTCTATGTGTACGTGCCGCAGTTATATGCCGAACGCTTCGGCCTGTCGCTGACGCTGATCGGCACGGCGCTGCTGCTGGCGCGCTTGTTCGACGCTTTCCTCGATCCGGCGCTCGGTTTGTGGATCGATGGTGCGCGTCGGGCCGATAGCTACCGGCGTTTCGTGTTGCTGTCCTTGCCGTTGCTGGCAGCCGGATTCGTCGCGCTGTTTCATCCGCCGACGGCAGCAGCGGGCTTTCCGCTGGCATGGTTCATGGTTGCGTTGCTGGTGGTCTATGTCGGTTTCAGTCTGGCCACGATCAGTCACCAGAGCTGGGGCGCAGCGCTGACGCAGGCACCGGCCGAGCGCTCGCGCCTGACCGCCACGCGCGAAGGCTGCGGGCTGATCGGCGTGATCATCGCTGCCGCCTTGCCGGCGCTGGGCCCGTCATGGTGGCTCACTGCCACCTTCCTCGTAGTGCTGGCCGGTTCGGCCCTGCTGCTGGCGCGGGCCGCGCCGCTTCCGACACGCGTGCTGCGCAGTCACGGCGGCTGGTCGGAGTTGCTGGTGCCGTTTCGCAGCAAGCTGTTTCGCTGGCTGTTCACGGTATTTGTCGTCAATGGCATCGCCGCGGCGATCCCGGCCACGCTGTTCCTGTTTTTCGCCAGCGACCGCTTGCGACTGGGCCAGCAGGCCGGTCTGTTTCTGGTGCTGTATTTTGTAGCCGCTGCTGCCTCGATGCCGCTCTGGGTAGCTTTGGCCAAACGCCTCGGCGAAGCACGCGCCTGGATGCTATCGATGCTGCTGGCGGTGGCCGGGTTCATCTGGGCCTTCGGACTCGGTGCCGGCGACGCCACGGCGTTTGGCATCATCTGTGTGTTGTCCGGCCTGACGCTGGGCGCCGACCTGGCCTTGCCGCCCGCCTTGCTGGCCGCCGTCATCCATCAGGCCGGCGACAGCGGCAAGCGCGAAGGCGTGTATTTCGGTTCGTGGAGCTGGGCCACCAAGATGAATCTGGCGCTGGCAGCCGGTGTCTCGCTGCCGTTGCTGGAATGGCTGGGTTACGTCCCCGGCCTGCAAAGCCAAGCCGGCGGACAGGCTCTCAGCATTGCCTATGCGGTGGTGCCATGCCTGCTTAAATTACTGGCAGCGGCGCTGCTGTGGCGTGCTCCATTGCGTACTATTTGATTGCTCACAATTTAAAGGAATCTCATGAAAATGTTCAAACCCCTGCTCGCACTGTGCTGCGCCTTCCTGATCGCCGGTTGCGGCACCGTCGAGCCATCGCGCTACGCCGACCAGAAACCGACGCTCGACCTGCAGCAATATTTCAATGGCACGCTGGATGCGCAAGGCATGTTCCAGGACAGGTCCGGCGAAGTCATCAAACGCTTTGCGGTGGTCATGGTTGGTAGCTGGAAAGGCGATGTCGGCACCCTCGACGAGAGCTTCACCTACTCCGATGGCACCAAGGAAAAACGTATCTGGACCTTGACCAAGACCGGCCCCGGCACCTACACCGGCACCGCCGGGGATGTGGTCGGCGTCGCCCAGGGTGTGGTTTCCGGCAATGCGCTGCGCTGGAAATACGTGCTGGCGTTGCCGGTCGACGGCAAGGTCATCAACGTCACGATGGAAGACTGGATGTATCTGATGGATGATCGCATCATGCTCAACCGTGCTGCGATGAGCAAGTACGGTTTCCATGTTGGCGACGTGACGCTGTCATTCACGAAGCGCCCATGATGAACAAGGCTATCCGCGACTGGTCCGGCCAGCGCGTCTGGGTCATTGGCGCCTCCACCGGCATCGGTGCCGAAACGGCGCGCCAGTTGCTGGCCAAGGGCGCGCGGGTGGCGCTGTCGGCGCGGCGCGCCGGGCCACTCGAAGAGCTTGCCGCCGGCCATGACAATGCGCTGGTGGCGCTACTCGACATCACCGATCATGCGACCGTGCTGGCCGCGCGCGACCAGTTGCTGGCGAGCTGGAAAGGCATCGATCTGGTACTGATCGTCGCCGGTGGCTACAACGAAATGCGCGCCGACAATCTCGATCTGGCCAAGGTCAATTTGCTGATCGATCTGAACCTGCGCGGCGTCTTCAATTGCCTCGATGTGGTCTTGCCCGGCTTGCTGGCACAAGGCAGCGGCGGCATCGGTATCGTTGCCTCGGTGGCCGGTTTTGGCGGTTTGCCGAAGGCACTGATTTATGGTCCGACCAAGGCTGCGCTGATCAACCTGACCGAGTCGCTGTACCTCGACCTGCATCCGCGCGGCGTGGCGGTCTACCAGATCAATCCGGGCTTCGTCGATACGCCGATGACGGCCGTCAATGACTTCAAGATGCCGGCGCTGATCACTGCCACGCAAGCGGCCGACAAACTGGTGGCCGGCCTCGAAGCGGGCGACTTCCACATTCATTTTCCGAAGCGCTTTACCAACTGGCTACGGTTGGCGCGATTGCTGCCGTACCGCTGGTATTTTGCGCTGATCCACAAGGTGACCGGTTTATGAATGACCCGCTGATGCAGCACACCGACGGCTTGCACGCACTGGTCGATTTTTTCGAGACGCTGACGCAGGACAGCATCAAGCGCATCGATACCATTTACAGCGCCGACGCCTTCTTTAAGGACCCGTTCAACGAAGTCCGTGGCAGGGCTGAGATCGCGCGCATCTTTCGCCACATGTTTGCGCAGGTAAATGCGCCGCGCTTTGTCGTGACGACCCAATTGCGGCAGGAGGATCAGGCCTTCCTGACGTGGGATTTTCATTTCAGGATGAAGCGCTTTTCAACCGCCGAGCAATGCATTCGCGGCGCTACCCACGTGCGCTTCGATGCTGACGGTCAGGTCTGCCTGCACCGCGATTACTGGGATGCGGCCGAAGAGCTGTATGAAAAACTGCCCGTACTGGGCAGCCTGATGCGCTGGCTCAAGCGCGCCGGTGGTCAGTGAGTACCTGACAGGAAGGACAATAGTCGACCACGCAAGGATGGTTTAACCAATAAAAAACTTTCTGTATTGCATATCACTCTGACGCCAGACTGCTACCATGCCGGCCTGCCCCTTCTGATGAAGCGCACCACACCGTGACCACGACTCTGCCCCGACTGACTCCCCGCAATGAATGGCTGGTCCTGCTGACGCTGGCCGGCATCCAGTTCACCCATATCCTCGACTTCATGATCATGATGCCGCTCGGTCCGCAACTGATCCGGCTGCTGCACATTGATACCCACCAGTTCGGCCTGCTGCTGTCGTCGTACACGTTCACGGCGGCGGTCTCCGGCTTGCTGGCGGCGACCTACATCGAACGTTTTGATCGCCGCAAACTGACGCTGACGCTGTACGTACTGTTCATGCTGGCGACGCTGTGCTGCGGGCTGGCACAGACCTTCCCGCAGTTGCTGTTTGCGCGCGCACTGGCAGGCGCATTTGGCGGCATCCTCGGTGCGATGGTGCAAACCATGGTGGCCGATATCATTCCGTTCGAACGGCGCGGCAAGGCAATGGGGACGGTGATGGCGGCGTTTTCGCTGTCAACGGTGGCGGGTGTACCGCTCGGCCTGGTGCTGGCCAATCAATTACCGGCGCTGGGCTGGCGTGCACCGTTTTTCTTCATCGTCGCGCTGTCGATGGTGATTTTCGTGATTGGCTACCGCTTGCTGCCTAGCCTGACCGGACACATGCAACAGGCGCGCAAGGGCAATATTTTCCAGCAGATTTTTCTGGTGGCCCGGCATCCGGAACATCTGAAGGGCTTTCTGTTCATCGCCATGATGATGCTCGGTGGCTTCACGGTGATTCCGTATATCGCGCTCTACATGACCACCAATGTCGGCTTGCCCGAATCGTTCATTACGCTGGTCTACCTGTGCGGTGGTGCGGCGACTTTTTTCACCTCGCAGGCCATTGGCCGTCAAGCCGACAAGCATGGCAAGCTCAAGGTATTCCGCTGGGTGGCGCTGGGATCACTGGTGCCGGTCCTGATCACGACGCATCTGGTGCCGATCGCCTGGTGGCTGGTGCTGATCAATTCGACGATCTTCTTTGTGCTGGTGCCGGGACGCATGGTGCCGGCGATGGCGATGGTCAGTGCCATCGCGCCGCAACAGGTACGCGGCACCTTCATGAGTCTGGTGTCGTCGGTGCAGATGGCCTTTGCCGGACTGGCGTCGCTGATCGCCGGCTTGATCATCACGCGCGCGCCGGGCGGCGAGATCCTGCACTTTAACGTGGTCGGTTATCTGGCCGTCGGTTGCACCTTGCTGGCATTGCTGGTGGCG
>CAILRJ010000421.1 GCA_903836575.1 uncultured Burkholderiales bacterium | reverse complement strand
GTGAGATTCGAACTCACGATACAGGTATAAGCCGTATGCATCCTTAGCAGGGATGTGCCTTCGGCCACTCGGCCACGTCTCCACGCGTCAACAGGTCGTTAAACTCATTTACGCAAGCCTCGAATCATAGCTATTCAGGCCAGCTTGGTCAATCAAACATTTCAGGCGCTTTCCAGTTCAAATGCCTTATGTAGCGCACGCACGGCGAGTTCCATGTATTTTTCATCGATCAGGACCGATATCTTGATTTCTGAAGTCGATATCATCAGGATGTTAATGCCCTCTTCCGACAAGGTGCGGAACATTTGCGAAGCGATACCGACATGGCTGCGCATGCCGACACCGACGACAGATACTTTCGAGACCTTGGCATCGCCGGCAATACTGCCCGCACCAATGTGCTCTTTGACGCTGGCATTGAGCACCTCCATCGAACGCTGGTACTCGCCGCGCGCCACGGTGAAGGTGAAGTCGGTCTTGCCGGCGACTGACTGGTTCTGGATGATCATGTCAACTTCGATGTTCGCATCGGCGACCGGGCCCAGAATCTGATAGGCAATACCCGGACGATCCGGAACGCCCAGCACGGTGATTTTGGCTTCGTCACGATTGAAAGCGATACCGGTAATAGCGGCTTGTTCCATATTTGTGTCTTCCTCAAACGAAATCAGGGTACCGGAGCGGGCTTCACTCTCCAGCGGCAACATCGGGTCAGTCATCGAAGACAGTACCCGGGTTGGCATCTTGTAATTACCGGCAAATTCCACCGAACGGATCTGCAATATTTTCGATCCGAGCGAAGCCATCTCCAGCATCTCTTCAAAAGTCACGGTATTGAGGCGGCGGGCATCGCTCACCACACGCGGATCGGTGGTGTAGACCCCGTCGACGTCGGTGAAAATCAGGCACTCTTCGGCTTTCATTGCTACCGCAATTGCCACCGCCGAGGTGTCTGAACCGCCGCGACCCAGCGTCGCGATATTGCCGTCAGGGTCTACGCCTTGAAAACCGGTGATGATCACGATACGACCGGCATCAAGATCATTACGTACTTTGACATCATCGATCGATTGGATGCGCGCCTTGGTAAAAGCCGAATCCGTCTTGATCGCAACCTGCCAGCCGGCATACGACACCGCGTCCTTGCCGATCGCTTTTAACGCCATCGCCAGTAACGCGACCGAAACCTGCTCGCCGGTTGAGGCCAGCATATCCATTTCACGCGGATCGGGTTGCGGCATCAGCTCTTTGGCCATGCCCAGCAAACGATTGGTTTCGCCGGACATCGCCGACGGCACCACAACGACCTGATAACCCGCGTCATGCCACTTGGCAACGCGCAAGGCAACATTCTTGATGCGCTCGGTCGAGCCCATCGATGTGCCACCATATTTATGAACGATTAATGCCATAGGAGTAAGGGGAAATACTGCTTGCGTTAAAAAAATAATCAAAAAAACGAGTCGCCGACTGTACCCGCTGCGAGACGAAATGACAAGCGCCCTGGCGGCATCAATCCGTCGTGAAGACCCAGCGCAGCGCAATCCGCGGCTCGTCCACCGCACTGAAATGATGGCAATCCATGCCTACGCCCGCGGCAAACAACAGCTTCTTGCCGACCCGAACGACCGGCAATCGCTCGCGTTCCCAGGCTGGGACATTGCCTGCCTGATAGTGATATTTAAGGGCACGGGTCGAGCGGTTCGGTGCCGGCTTGAGACGTTCACCGCCGCTGCGCAAACTGATTGCCAACGCTTGCTCGCTCAACCAGCCCGCAGCAACGCCCTGCTCCGCACCATCGAACAACAGCGCACCGTTCAGGTCGGGAAAATCCAGCCGGGCTTCGCCGCGCCAGTGAAAGCCGATGACCGGCAATTCCTCTGGATCAAACTCGATCCGGTGCGGTGTGATGAACACGTGGTCACGATGGCGCCGGATGTGGCAGTCGGCATGCGTGACACACAGCTGGGCATCGGGCTTGGCCTCGAACAATTGGGTGCGCATTTCATGCAGCCATGATGTCGACGGCATCCGCACACCGCGTGAACCGAACCAGTAACGCAGCAGGTTATCCGCGCGATCCGTGCTGAGTGTTCGCAGGCAGCTGATGTCAAGTGCTTCGCCGACCGCACACAACGCAAGGTCTTGCGTGGCCAGTTCAATCAGCAGACGTTGCGCCGATTGCGCATGACTGGCGGTACGTGCCAGACGGTGCTGAAAACCGGGAAAAAATCGCGACAGCGCCGGCATCACTTCATGACGCAACGCATTGCGGGCATAGCGCGTATCGAGGTTGGACGCATCATCGACATGGGTAATCGCCTCCCTGGCGACGAATCCGGCCAACTGCTCGCGCGACAGCGACAACAACGGGCGCGCCATCAGCAATGTGGAATCACCCAGCAGATCGGGGGCGCAATTAGCCGTGTCCATACCCGACAAACCCGCCACGCCGGAACCGCGCAACAGCTGCAGCAGAACGGTTTCGGCCTGGTCATCCTGATGATGTGCGGTCAGCAGCAATGACACATGGTGGTCCCGACACATCGCGCCAAGTGCCGCATAGCGACTGCTACGTGCAGCTGCCTCGATACCACTGGCACCGGCATCGGCAAGCTGCACGCGCTGCGCGGCAAAAGTGATATTGAGACGTGCGCACTCACTGGCGCAATGCTGCAGCCACGCATCAGCATCCGCACTGAGACCGTGGTGAACATGAAAGGCAAATAAACGCGTGCCGTTTTTTTGAGCATGCCGATGGGCCAGATGCAGCAGTGCCGATGAATCGAGGCCCCCGCTGTAAGCGATCGCCAAAACATCACCGGCAGCAGGAGCAGAAAGGACAACGCGCGCCCGGATAGTTGCGAGTGCGCGTTCGAAGACATCATCGATGCCAAATGTTTGCTGATTTTTCAAGACGAATTACAACCTCATTCCGGTGCAGCGATTTCCTTGAATTTGCCATAACTCAGCAACTTCTCATGGCGCGCCGTAATCAAGTCTTTGGTCTTGATCCCGGTGAACTGGCGCAAGGTATCGGCCAGTGCACGCTTGAGCATCGAGGCCATCAACTTGGGATCGCGGTGCGCGCCACCCAGCGGCTCATTGACGATCTTGTCAATCAGGTTGATGGCTTTGAGCCGATGCGCGGTCAACCCGAGTGCTTCGGCAGCATCCGATGCGCGCTCGGCCGTCTTCCATAAAATCGAGGCGCAACCTTCGGGAGAAATCACCGAATACGTTGCGTATTGCAGCATCAGTACCGCATCACCGACCGCTATAGCCAACGCACCGCCGGAGCCGCCTTCGCCGATGATGGTCGCAATCAGCGGCACTTTCAGCTCTGCCATCGCGTACAGATTGTGACCGATTGCTTCGGACTGGCCGCGCTCTTCGGCATCGATGCCGGGAAACGCACCGGGCGTGTCGACAAAGGTAAAGATCGGCAAGCCGAATTTCTCGGCGACTTTCATCAGCCGCAGCGCCTTGCGATAACCTTCCGGCTTGGGCATGCCGAAATTGCGCAGCGCACGCTCCTTGGTATCACGGCCTTTCTGATGACCAATCACCATGCAGGCCTGACCATTGAACCGGGCCAGACCGCCGACAATCGACAGATCGTCGGCATAACTGCGGTCGCCGTGTAACTCATGGAAATCGGTAAAGATTTCATTAACGTAGTCCATCGTGTACGGCCGCTGCGGATGGCGCGCGATCTGCGACACTTGCCATGGCGTGAGCTTGGCGTAAATATCTTTGGTTAACTGCTGGCTCTTCTTGGCCAGCCGGTCGATTTCTTCCGAAATATCAACGGCAGAATCGTCCTGTACGAAACGCAATTCTTCGATCTTCGAATCCAGTTCGGCAATCGGCGTTTCAAAAGACAGGAAAGTTGTTTTTGTCATCGTGTTCCCTTTTTGTTGCAACACACGGTAAATCGGAAAACCCGAAAAAGATCAATAAATGACCGGCACCGGTTCAAGGCTACGCCACAGATACCAGGTAGCAACCGTACGCCAGGGCTCCCAATTGGCCGATACCTCACGGGCATCGCTACGGGACACCGGCTCACCGGAAAAATAGTTCAGACTGATACCGTTAAGCAGGCCAACATCGTCCAGGGGCAGGATATTGGGGCGCAGCAGATTAAAGATCAAGAACATTTCGGCGGTCCAGCGGCCGATACCGCGAATCTGAATCAGCTCGGCGATGACCGCTTCATCATCCATTTCAGCCCACTTATCCGCATGGACGCGCTTGGCCTTGAAGTGTTCTGCCAGGTCGAGAATATAGTCAGCCTTGCGCTTGGACAACCCGCATCCAGCCAGATCCGTCGCTCCTGCCTTGACGACTTGAGCCGGGGTCGACTTCGGACACACCAGCAGAAAACGCTGCCACGCCGCCTCGGCCGACTTCACCGAAATCTGCTGTCCGATAATTGAACGCGCTAGCGTAACAAATGGCTCCCCGCGCCCGGTCAGATGCACATCACCAAACTGCGGGATCAGCTTGCGCATGATGCGGTCGCGCTTCATCAACTCGATCTTGGCATCGTCCCAGTAAGTCGGCGCGCCCGGCTGCCGGCCCGTTTCCATCAAATTTACCATGCCGCTTACGCCCTTCGCCATTCGGTGATGTTGCCCGGCTTGTCTTCAAGGAGGATACCGGCTGCGACCAACTCGTCACGCAGGCGGTCCGCAGTAGCATAGTCACGGGCAAGTTTGGCAGCAATACGGGCGGCAATTTTTTCTGCGATCTGCGCGTTATCTTCGTCGCTCACCGCCGAACCGTGGGCACTCTGGAGGAATTGTTGCGGACTGCGCTCTAACAAACCCAGCACCGCTGCCAGACTGCGTAATTGCCCGGCTAGTACAACGTCACCGCTACGATTGATTTCGGTCGCCAGATCAAACAGCACGGCCAAAGCAAGCGGCGTATTGAAGTCGTCATCCATCGCTTCGGCGAAACGCCGGGGATACGGCAATGTCCAATCCAGCTCGGCCTGCGACGGCACCACATCATTGAGTGCCTTGTACAACCGGGTCAGCGCGACCCGCGCATCGTCGAGATGCGTGTCAGAGTAATTTAACGGACTGCGGTAGTGCGCACGCAATATAAAGAAGCGCAGGACCTCGGCATCATAATTGACCAACACATCACGAATCAGAAAAAAATTGTCGAGCGACTTGGACATTTTTTCATTATCGATGCGGACATGTCCGTTATGCAGCCAGTAATTGGCGAACGGTTTGTCGTTAGCCCCTTCGGACTGGGCAATTTCGTTTTCGTGATGCGGGAACTGCAGGTCGGTACCACCGCCGTGAATATCGAATTGTTCACCGAGCAACGCACACGCCATGGCGGAACATTCGATATGCCATCCGGGTCGACCTGCTCCCCAGGGCGAAGACCATTTGGCGTCTTCAGGCTCGCTCTCCTTGGCTGCTTTCCAAAGTACAAAATCGAGCGGATCACGCTTGCCGGTGTTGACATCAACGCGTTCGCCGGCGCGCAAATCGTCGAGCGATTTACCGGATAATTTGCCGTATCCGGGAAAATCACGGACAGAATAATTCACGTCGCCATCGTCGCCCTGGTAGGCCAAACCTTTTGACTGAAGCCGCGAGATCATGTCGAGCATCTGCGGCACATAACGCGTGGCACGCGGCTCGTCGGTCGGTGGCAGAATGCCCAGCGCTGCAGTATCAACCGCCATTGCATCAATGAAGCGGCTAGTGAGCGATGCAATCGACTCACCATTTTCGACAGCGCGACGAATAATTTTGTCATCGATGTCCGTGATGTTGCGCACATACGTGACGTTGTAGCCGGATGCGCGCAACCAGCGATATACGACGTCGAACGCCAACATCATCCGGCCATGGCCAATATGACAGTAATCGTAGATCGTCATACCGCAGACATACATGCTTACCTGGCCTGGCACCATCGGGGAAAATAGCTGTTTTTCACGCGCCAGCGTGTTGTAAATTTTCAGGAGATTCATAGGGATTTACTGCGTTGGAAGTAGGGGTTGCATGGTGAGCATCGATGACGATTTCGCGCCTGTTAAGTTGCCCGAGTGCCATGAAAGACGCGTGCACCAAAACCCTTTTAGTTGGTTAATTTTGATAGTATGTTGCTTTCCGCCGAAGTATATCACCTAAAAAAACCATGCAACTCACGCCCCGACAGTCGATTCCGCTGCGCCTGAACCTAGGCTTCGGCAAAATCCTAGCAGTTTCAGTCCTTTCTGCAACGCTCTTTTCACCGCTCGCTTTAGCCGACAACATCACGGATATCAACACCCTAATTCGCAGTGGACAATTCGGCGAGGCAATCACGAAAGTCGACGCGGCGTTAGCACTGACCCCGCGCGACAAGCAATTACGCTTCATGAAAGGCGTGATCCTGTCGGAGCAGAACAAGCCGGTTGAAGCGATCGCCGTCTTTTCCAAATTGACAGAAGATTTTCCGGAGTTGCCGGAACCATACAACAACCTTGCGGTGCTGTTTGCAGCAGGCGGTCAATATGACAAGGCCCGCGCCTCCCTCGAAATGGCGATTCGCACAAATCCGACCTACTCGACCGCCCATGAAAACCTTGGTGACGTTTATGCAAAATTAGCAAGCCAGGCCTACGACAAGGCACTACAACTCGATTCCGCCAACACCACGGCTAAAACCAAACTGACAATGGTACGCACGCTGGTGGGCAACAACACTGGTGGCACCAATCCGAAAACAGGCGTGCCTGTTCCCGTACCGGTTGTCGTAGCCGCAACCAAGCCAGTTCCGGACGTCCCAAAACTACCCGCGCCGGTCGTTGTTGCTAAAGTCGAGACCAAACCTGCTTCCATAGCGCTAGAAAAACCGGAGCCAAAAGCGGAAGTCCCCAAGGTGGCAGTGACCAATGTCGAACAGAAGGCAAAACCTGAACCGAAACCAGTGGCCAAAGTAGTCGTTGGCACTGATCAGGAGGACATCACTAATGTCATCTACAGTTGGGCCAAAGCATGGGCCGCCGAAGACGTGACAGCGTACCTCGGTTATTACGCGAATGACTTCCAACCAGCCAATGGACTGTCGCGTAAAGCATGGATCGATCAGCGGCACGCGCGTATCAAAGGCAATGACAACATCACCGTCAAAATTGGCACACCGAAAGTCACCGTTGACGGCAATACGGCAACAGCAAGATTTCAACAGGAGTACGACTCCAAGCAAGTCCATTCGAATGCGCCAAAAACGATGGTATTGACCAAGCAAGGCAACAAATGGTTAATTAAAAACGAGCGCACAGGAAGCTAATGGTCGGTTTGATTAAATACTTGAAGGCAGGTAAAAATCTGGTCCATCGCTTGCTGATACCGGCACTACTGGCCACGGTATTTCTGTCGGTTGCATCGATCGCGGCTGCAACGGGGCGGGTGCCATCGATGCCCCAATTGGCAGTCAGCCCTGATCCTGACTCCCAACTGATCGCGATCTACAAAGACCTGGCCGCCAACAACTTGCGCCAGGCTCAATTGAGGGCCGATGCACTGGTCACCGCTTATCCACATTTCCTGCTTGCGCAACTGGTGCGCGGCGACTTGCTAATGATGCATACCGGCCCGGTGACCGGTCTCGGAACACCGTCAAAAGGCGACCGGGAAAAACTGGATGACTTGCGTGAAGAAGCGATGGTGCGACTCAATTCGCTACGCGAACGCCCCGATCCGGATCTGGTGCCGCGAGCCCTACTGAAGTTACGCGACGATCAGCGCTTTGCGCTCGTCGTCGACACCAAACGCTCCCGGCTCTACGTGTACCAGAACACGCGCGGACAGATCAAGCTGATGACCGATTACTACATTACGCAAGGCAAACTGGGGAGTAACAAGATCAAGGAAGGCGACCAGAAAACTCCGGTCGGAGTCTATTACATCACAGGTCGACTGGGCAGCAACAGGTTGCCGGATTTCTATGGTGCCGGTGCACTGCCCATCAACTACCCCAATGAGTGGGATCGCATGAACGGACGCAGCGGCTCCGGCATCTGGTTGCACGGCACACCATCCAATAGCTACAGCCGGCCACCACTGGCTTCGGATGGCTGCGTGGTGCTGACCAATCCCGACCTCATCAAGCTGTTTCGCGCAGTCGATCCGGGCAAGACACCTGTCGTTATCAGCGAACAGGTAGAATTCGTCTCCAGGAAAGCGCTAACGATTGAACGTGATGCCGCGGATGGACTGCTTGAAGAATGGAAACGCGACCTCGAAAGTCTGAGCACCTCGCGTTTTATGAATAACTACTCGGCGCAATTCAAGTCGGCAGCGGGCGAAGACTTGGCAACCTGGTCCGGCAAGCATGTGCAAATGATGGCCGGTATCACGGCGATGAGTATCAAGCTGCAGGACGTGACCCTGTTTGCTTATCCGGGTTACAAGGGGTTGATCGTCAGCACGTTCACGCAGGCTTCCGACTTGGGCAAGCGGCATACTTCGCAACGCAAGCGCCAGTACTGGGCCAAAGAAGGCCGGAGCTGGAAAATCGTCTATGAAGGCATACTTTAAGGAAAACCAGATGCAAAACAAACGCCGACAATTGACCTGCCTGATCGCTGCACTGACGCTGTCTGCCAGTGCATTTGTGGTCCACGCCGCTGAAGCGCCTAAGGTCTTGCTCAAGACCAGCATGGGCGACATCGTGCTGGAACTCAACGCAGAGAAAGCGCCGGTCTCGGTCGACAACTTCCTGAAATACGTCAAGAGCGGTTACTACAAGGGAACCATTTTCCATCGTGTGATCGACGGTTTCATGATTCAGGGTGGCGGCTTCGACAAGAACATGAACCAGAAACAATCCGGCGCGCCGATCAAGAACGAAGGCAGCAACGGCTTGAAAAATGAGGCGTACACGGTCGCCATGGCACGCACCAATGATCCGGATTCGGCGACGGCGCAATTTTTCATTAATGTCAATAACAACGGCATGCTCGATTATCCGGGCCGTGACGGTGCCGGTTACGCGGTATTCGGCAAGGTCGTTGCAGGCCAGGACGTGGTCGACAAAATCCGTCGCGTGCCGACCAAAGATGCGGCGATGTACCAGAATCAGCCGCAAACACCCATCGTGATCGAAAGTGCGACGCTGACCAAATAAGCGCACTGATCTCCACCCACCCATTCAGACCACAAAGAGGTAATCCATGGCAGTCATCATCACCACCAACCACGGCGACATCAAACTCGAACTTGATGCAGAGAAAGCACCGAAGACCGTTGAAAATTTCCTTGCCTATGTCAATGCAGGTCATTATTCGAACACGATTTTCCATCGCGTCATCGATGGCTTCATGATTCAAGGCGGCGGTTTCGAGCCCGGCATGAAACAGAAAGCAACCAATGCACCGGTTGAAAACGAAGCCAAGAATGGCCTGAAAAATGTCGAATACAGTGTCGCTATGGCGCGTACCTCGGACCCGCATTCTGCGTCGGCGCAATTTTTCATCAACATCAAGAACAACAGCTTCCTCGACTATCCTGGCCAGGACGGCTGGGGTTACTGCGTGTTCGGCAAAGTAGTCGAAGGCGCCGATGTCGTCGACAAGATCAAGGCCGTCAAGACCAGCCGCTCGGGCATGTCGGCCGATGTTCCCGTCGAAGATGTCGTGATCGAAAAAGTCACCGTGGTCTGATGCTTCGCTGCAAAGCATGACCACTACTGACACAGTGAACAAAGCGCAACCGGAGATGGTTGCGCTTTTTGTTTCCGACATCCATTTGAAAGAGTCGATGCCGGCCACAATCACGGCTTTCATCGACTTCCTGCAGCGCCACGGCGCACGTGCCAAACAACTCTACCTGCTGGGTGACCTGTTCGAATCCTGGGCGGGCGATGATGACATTGACCCACCATTGCATCGCCGGATCGTGAGCGAACTGCGTGCGCTGAGTGACGGCGGTACCGCGTTATTCTGGATGGCAGGTAACCGCGACTTTCTGGTCGGCTTCGAATTTGCGCGCGCAACGGGCATCACATTGCTTCCTGACGGCACGGTCATCGAAGTGGCTGGCCGTCGGCTCGTGCTGGCGCACGGCGACGCCCAGTGTACTGATGACATCGGCTATATCGCGTTTCGCAATGAAGTTCGGCAAACGCAATGGCAACAGGATTTCCTGGCGATGCCGCTGACGCGCCGCAAGGCGATCATCGCCGGCATGCGCACGCAGAGTCGCGATGCACAGAGTACGAAAGCCGCCGAGATCATGGACGTCAATCCTGACGCAATTGATGCACTGTTCAAGGCAACTGGCACGACGTTGATGATCCACGGTCACACGCACCGCCCTGCCAGGCACCTGGATGCAGCAGGACGCACAAGGCATGTACTGCCTGACTGGGGTTGTGACGCCGGGCCGCTACGAGGCGGCTGGGTCGGGCTGGATGCAGCGGGTCAAGTGCAACGTTTCAACGTCGCTGGCGAACCC
>CAILRJ010000420.1 GCA_903836575.1 uncultured Burkholderiales bacterium | reverse complement strand
CATCTCGACATCGGATGCATTGCCCAGAAAAATACGCTGCCAGGCACGCGCCGACATCGGCCAGGAGGCAATCTGCTCGCGATGCGATTCCCACACCGGACGGGGAAAAAACAACAGGCAGCCATGGGGATGCTTTGTCAGAGTGATGTGACCCTCACACTGCAATGCCAGCGCGTCACGATGCCTGGCCGGAATTGACATCCGTCCTTTCGCATCGAGACTTAGTGCTGAGGCCCCTTGAAACACCCTGCATTCCCCTTGGATTAAGATTTAAGTGTGATTTGTTGCAAAAAAAGGAAGTAGAAGAATCTTGATTTCATCCCACAAAACTACACTTTTTCACACTGATGCCCACTTTAGAGGATGCTGAATTTTCGGTCAAGTAATTAAGAATGAGAAAAACAATGTTTTTTCCAATGAAGTCAACGACTTAGCGAGTTTGCTTGATGCAATACTCAAATAGTTAAACGTTCAAAATGAAGGACTTATGAGTGACATTGAAAGTAGCGCCTGAGCTGAATCACCTAAATTTTGATAATAAAGGTTACAAAAGATAATTCAGAAGACAGCCAGGACGAGACAACGCGATCACCATCCCGGTCGATTCTTCACAGGGCTGGATGGATTGCGTAGACGTTTGCTAGTTACACGAAGAAACAGGTGGCGGGCCTGGAACACACGGAGAAAGCGAGAACATCGATCATTCCATTATCAGCAACAGTGAGTTGTGTTTATTCGACTTTTTTGCGGATACAGCAACGTATAAACTCTGTTCCATCGATGAGCGCACAGCACTACAGGAGGCAACTCACCGAGGCGCAGAAGCCGGATCGGACGACGACGCGGCGGCGCCAGGTGACTACTCATCACCAAAATCACAAATTAACTACTCTGGAGAAACACCATGAATGCCAAAAAATTGATCACCGCAGTTGCCCTGTTTGCCGCCGCAGGTTCCGTCTTCGCTGCCGACCTGATGCCTTTCCCGGAAATGGACAATTTCAAGTCGACTCGCACCCGGGCAGATGTCCGGGCTGAAGTATTGCGCGACCGCGATCAGACTGCCTATGCACAAAATGACATTGGTAATTTCGAGCAATCAGTCCCAACGACCACACGCACCCGCCTTGCCGTGCGCAAGGAAGCGATCGAAGCCGCACACAATCATCAGTCGACAAACATTGGTTACAGCGGCAGCTAATTGATATTGTAGCAACGCGGATCGACAGAGGGGACGGCTCAGACGAGCCGTCCCCTTTTTTTCAGCATGCATGCGCATCAATCACAACCAGCACCACCCGGCCTAATTGAACAGGTCAAAGCGGATCGGCAAGGCGACATTGATGACGTAATCGGGCACATTGCGGGTCAGACCGATCCCGGCCGAGACCGACAGCAACGTGTTTTTGCCGATCAGCGAGGTTGCACCCAGCGTTAGCACACCTGCGCGCTGATCACTGCCCGCCACGCTGACGCCGTGGATCCGGGTTGTCCCGATAAGCGTTTGATCGACACCCACACTCAATGACGACTCCGGACTGGTCGCCAGCAGTGCCGCCAGTGACAGGCCAACCTGCGCACCAGGCTGGAATGCGCCTTTTTTGAAGGTGGATTCGTAGGTCAGATTGGCGGTCCACACCATCGGATCATGACGCTTGAGCACGGCCAGTTCACTACGGATTTTTCTGAAGCCGTCGCCGATGCGCATGTTGCCGCTGGTTTCTTTCCCATTGCCGATATTCAAGCCGACACGTCCGATCAGGTCCGGCCGCCAGTCCTGTTCCCGCAGCAGTGTTTTGGCCAAGCCGAACGACAGATCACCAACGCTGGCGCTCGAGGTGCGGGTCTCGTGTGCACTACTGAAATCAACCGGCTCGATCAACGATTGCCGGATGACCCGATACGGCAACGTGACGTCGAGTTGCGCATCATTGGGGAGTCCAAAACGCGCCACCACGCTGGTGCTGACGTCATGCCGGCGCAATACCGTGGTGCCGACTCCTAACTCGCCGTCCTGCGTAATGAGCACCGGGGTGTGCTGCTCGCTGTGCGCATAACTTGCGCCAAACTGCAGTTCGGCCTGACCGGCTGGCAGCAATAACGCGCCTGATTGGGTCAGCGTCCGTTCCAGCGCGCGCTCGGCAGCCAGCGCATCAACCGCGAACATGGCGCTAGCATTGGTGACTGTAGCGGGCTGCGGCGGGTTTGCCGGCACGGGCTGATCACGTTCGAGCTGACGGATTTTTTCCTGCAGTGCCTGGATCTGCTGGTCGCGTTGCCGCAACTGTAACGCTAGTGCTGACTGATCATCAGCGTAGGCCGCAGCGCTACCGGCAAGCAGCAAGCACAGCACATGCAGCACACACCGCGCAACCGGCCAGTAGCGCGGCCGGTTCATCGGGCCGACTCCGGCGGCAAGGCCAGCAAATTATCGGTCGCCGGCTGACCATCACGGCGTCGAATCAAGAAGCCAATCCGGCCTAATTGCGGAAAGTCGATCCAGGCGCGCAGGAATTCGTCGAGCGGCATGCTGCGGTTGCCCCAGGCCGGATCAGCCAGCACGGCACGGTGATTGACGCTACCGCGAAAAATCACGAAATGGTTGTAACCGTGCAAGTTCACCGGCACCATCAGCGGCGCGTCACGCATCAAATCCTCCAGGCCAAGATTGCCGAAACCCAGACCGTCATAACCGCGCGACTGCGCATAGCGCTTCAGGTCGAGCAGTGAAAATCCCTCGCGCCGCCGGATCAGACCGGGATCATCGATGTATTCACTGCGCCGCATCAGGCCGGTGGCGACGTCCCGTTCGGTAACCGGTTCGCCGTGCTGAAAGCGCAGCAGCGTAGCCAGTGCTGCCGCGCCGCAGCTGAGATCGAATTTCTGGACAATGACATGCTGCTGTCGCAGTTCCAGCAACGAGGTAACGACGCGCGGCGCGGCAGCCGCGACTGACTGCACGCACAGCAGCGTGCAGGCCAGCAGTCGCCAGGAAGGGTTCAAGGTGGCCATTGATGTTGCCTAGCGCATTTTCAAACCTTTGCCGTACAGCAGCGTGACGTTGATGCGCCGGTCCTGGTAGGCATCGTTGAAAGCGAACCGGTCGGTTTCATGAAACAGCGTCGAATTAAAAATCACGCAGCGGTTTTCGCGGTACGGCACCCGGATCGATTTGGCGCCGGATTCACTGAGAAAGCGCCGGATCTGTGCTTCGTCGCCGTTATATTTTTGAAAGCTCCAGTCGCGTGGCGCTTCGACATCCCAGATCACCAGCCCTCCGCGCTCCGGGTCCAGACAAGCCTGTTCGCGGGTAATCCAGAAGTTGACATTCACGGCGGCAAAATCGGCGTGCACATTGATGCCCTTCATCGTACTGTCGTACTTGAAGGCCCAGGCTTGCTCCAGCAGATTGCGGCCAAAAATGGCAGGGAACGCGAGCCGCAATTCTTCGGCAATGCGCAGAATCAGCGGCGAAGCAAAACCATCCTTGAGCGTCGCGCCGAGATAACCGTTCGCATATTCTTTCTTCCAGACCGTTGCTTCATGGCAGAAATTGCGAATCGCCTCCAGCGCTGGCTGCGACAGAAAATTATCCACCCAGACCATCTCCGGCCTGGACTCCAGATAGGCGCGTTCCAGCTGGACGATATCGAGTTGCGGATTCAAACACGGTCCATTGAGAGCGACCGCTGCCGGCAGGTGCACCAGCCGGTTATAGGACGGCGCAATGCGGCTCAGCGTGTTGGCATCCGTCGGCAAGTTCGTCGTGCTGTCTGCGGCCGATGACCGGCTAACCGACAGCGCGTCGAGCGCATCGGCATAGTCGGCAAACTCAGGCGCCAGCAAACCGCGCTCGCGCAGCAAGGCCATCTGTTCGCGGTCATGCTTGATCCGGTAGAACGGCACCGTCAGGTATTCACCGGGCCGCCGGCCGTGATTCTGGTTCAGGTCGGCGGCCTTGCCGAGCAGCGCCAGGGCGTCATCGAAGCGTTGCTGATGGATACGCACCATCGCAAAATTGGAGTACACGTCGGCATCATCAGGGTTGAGCCGGACCGCCTGCTCGAAACACCGGGCGGCCTGTTCGTCGTCGCCCCGTTCGTGCAGCGCAATGCTCAGATTGGCGAACGCATGCGGATGCGACGGGTTCAACGCCGCGGCCCGGCGAAAGGCAGCAATCGCCTTGTCGTGCAACGTTTGTTCGAGCAGCACCACGCCCAGATTGGACCAGGCATCGGCGCACTCCGGCGCCAGATCGATGGCACGCTGGTACGCCGCGATAGCGTCGTCGGCTTGGCCCAACTCCTGCAATGCCACGCCCATGCTCAGATAGTTATCGCTGGTTTCCATGCCGAGGCTGATGGCGGTGCGGCAGGCGGCGGCGGCATCGCCGGGACGGCCCAGCGCCATCATCACCCGACCCAGATCGGCATGCGCCTCGGCATAGTCCGGCTGGAGAATGGTGGCAACCCGCAACGCGCTGGCGGCATCTTCGCTGCGACCTAGCTGGTTGAAGCAGACACCGAGGTTCGCATGCGCTTGGGCATAGTTAGGCCGCAAGGCAAGTGCGTGCCGGAACGCTTCGATCGCTTCATCGAGCCGGCCCTGCAGACGCAGGATCACGCCCAGATTGGCATGCGCCTCGGTAAAGCGCGGCTGCAGCCGGAGCGCATTGTGCAGCGCATCGATCGCTTCGGCAGAGCGACCGCGTTCCTGCTGCAATACGCCCAGATTGGACCAGGTTTGCGCATCATCGGGAGCCAGTTCAATGGCCTGACGGAAAGCACCGATGGCATCGTCGACCTGTCCCAGCGACTGCAGCGCAATGCCCAGCATCGCATAGGCTTGCGGCCATTCGGGCTGCAGCGCGATGGCACGTGCATAGGCCGTCACGGCACCGGTCAGATTGCCGGCCTGCTGCAATGCCATCGCCAGTTCGATTTGGGCCTGGGCGTCGTCGCAGTCGAGTCCGGGTTCAATTAATGGCATCGCATGGAAGGAAGCGACAAAATCGGTCGCGCTGGCTGGCACGGCATTGCTGGACCGTACCGCATGTTCTGCAAGAGACGTGTTCATAGTCATGTTCATGGTGGCACCTTTCAAATCGAATCGGTCTGCGTCAAAGTGATGGCCGGAGTGGCCGCCGGGTGCGTCAGGCGACGGCGTGCGCTGCGGACTTGCCGGCCAATTGCCAGAACAAGAATAGGGAACAGGACGGTGGAAATCTGTGAGAAAACACACAATAAATACACACAATAAATACACACATAAGCACACGCGGCAGGCACACACGATGGACGCTGCTTGCAGCGCACCTGTCAGCGGCCTACCTGCCGCGGACTGCGTGCACCATCCGGCGCAAGCGTTCGATGTCGAGGATGACGATGCTGTGTTCTTCGCGACGGATCAGCTTGTCTCGTACCAGTTCATTTAATTCACGCGTGACGGCTTCGCGGTGCGTGCTGATCATGTTGGCCAGGTCGATGTGGGTTGGCACTGGCGTGATGATGGCCTGGTTGGTGCCGGTCACTTGATCTTTGGCCAGCTGCAACAACGCGGCATGAATCCGGTTGCGCACCGCCAGTGTGCTGAAATCAAATACCCGCTCGGTGAGCCGGCGCACCTGCCCGCTCAACCGTCGCAAGGTCGCCATGGCAATCGGGTGACTGGTCCGGATCAGGTCAAGAAATGCGGCGGCCGGCATCACCGCGAGCAGCGTATCGGTTCTTGCCACACCGGTGGCCGAGCGACGCTGGCCGTCAATGGCGGCCAGTTCGCCGAACATGTCGCCCGCATTCAACTCGCCCAGAATGACTTCATGACCGGACTTGGCATAGTGGGTCAGCCTGATCGTGCCCTCAATAATGAAAAAAATGCTGCTCCCGTCATCCTGATAGTGCAGTACGACTTCGCCCGCAATCGCCTTGCGCCATTGGCAGCGGCTGCCGATGGCGTCCAGATCGGCCGCTTGCAGGTCGCGAAATTCAGTAATCACGGCCAACAGCGAATTGGCCGGGCCGCAGCGCTTGGTTTTCGTCAGCATGGCAATGTCGGCTGTGATCGCCCTTCAGGGGCAGGATTCCATCCACAATTTGCGCGCGCTGCCGCCCACAAACACCACGCAAAACGGATTGCGCTTGCCAGCCACGATCGTGAACGGCGCAATTTCATAGATATCCATGGTCAGTTTTTCTCGTGCCGGATCGATGAAGCGAAAACTGCTCCTGGGCTCTTCCGGTACGAACGGCACGACGTTGCCGTTGACATCGACGGCCAGCAGATAGGCAACATTCTTGACGCCGAGCCGGTCGGTCAACTTTTTGCTGAAGGTTTTTGGTGGTTGCGGCAATTCCGGCTCGTGCCTGGCAACCGCAGTCTCCAGGTCGCCCGCCGGGGCCAATGTGCTGACCAACGCAAGACAAAGTGCCGCAGGCGTCCAGCGCCGCGGGAAAGGGGAAATCAGGGTGCGTGTCGCAATCATGAACGGACTCCATCGGTGGTTGAGAATGCATGAGGCGGTGAATTTTTAGAAAGCGGCGGTGAGCTGGATGACGACGCTTCGGGCGGGAATGAACGGTGGACTTTGTTGTGCTGGAGTACGGAAATTCGCATCCTGATAGCGAAATTTCCGGTCGAGCAGATTCCTTCCTTCCAGTGTGATCGTGCCCATCCGTGCCGGCAGGCGCAAGCCAAACGCCGCATTGAGCAGCGCGAAGTGATCCATATTGTTTTCAACCAGCTCGCCATTGGTCGAGTCAACGCGCTGGCGTACGGCAATGGCGCTAATCCGAGCAAATACGCCGTCCGGTTGAAAGTAACGTACGCCAACGCTTGCGGTATTGGTACGGATCAAGCTAGGGCCAAACAGCAACGCGGATTGCCGGTCAAAGCGTTCGGCCAGCGCTTCGCCGGCCAGCGTCCAGCGCGGCGCGATTTGCCAGCCAAGCGACAGACGTAGCGCTTCCTCGCGTTGTGTTTCGGTGTCGGCCAGCGTGTTCTCCGCCAGTACCGGCAAGGCCAGTCGCCGGCGCGAGGCTTCGAGTTGCAAATTGACGCGCGGCGTGGCTTTCAACTCCAGCGCGATGGCGTCGCGCCGGGCCCGGCTGCCGTTACCCTCGTCGAAAAATTGATTGAAGCCGCTGACTTCGGTCGGCTCGATGGTTTGCTGTACATACAGCGCAGGCTTGACGGTCTGAAAGCTGGCCGCGCGCAGCATCAGGCGCGGACTGATTTGCCATTGCAGGCCGAGTTTGGGATTCCATTTTTGCTGATGGAAGCCGGCTTCGGCATAGTCGTCGAAACTCGCACCAACGGTCGCGATCACGTTCCCGGACAGGCGCACCCGCCCATAGCCATACGCATTCCAGCGGCTGCGCGTGAACTGGTTCGGCGTGTCAAACAAATTCTCCAGCACGTCAAAGCGGTAGTAACCGGCACCCGTCACCAGATTGACGCGTGGAAAGCGTAACTGCTGCTGCACTTCGAACTGGCTACCCTGATCGCGGGAGTTCAGGCTGGCCAGGCCGTCGGCATCGAAACGCTGGCGTTCGTCGGCACGGGTATGAATCAGCGAGACCAGAGTGTCGGCATTACTTGAACCGGCCCAGTGCACACCGAGGCGCTCGCTCGACTGATCCAGCGTGCGCCGGTAAAGCCCGGAATAGCGTCCCGGCACCATATCGAGCGAAATGTCGCCGTGCCCGGTCGTCCGATGGCTGAGTTCGGCTTGCAGGTTCAGGCGCGGTGACAGCGCAAACTGGACGAAGGCGTCGCCGATGGTGTGGCGAATGGCGTTGTTGACGCGAAATCCTTGCGTATCGAATTGAAAGCCACCGACGCTCCAGGAAAACCGATCCTGTACACCGGACAGCACGGCCTCTCCCGCGGCGGTGGCCTGAGTGCCCGCCACCGCCGAGGCCGCCAGTTGGGTGGCATTGCGTTCGAACAGTGGATTAAATTCGTTGAAGGCCGGCACCACCGGTCCGTTCAGACCCGGCGTATTGATGTTCGAAAATGCCAGTTTGGGTTGCACCGGATTGATGTTGAGCGGTTGCAGCAACTGGGCTTGCAAGCGCTCGCTGACGCTGGCGATTTCATGGCGTTCGAGGCGCGAATACGCATCCGCCAGGAAATGGTGACCGGAATAATTGGACGCATCGGCGGCCAGTGACCGGGTCGCTTCGCTGACCGCGAAACGTTCAAAAGCCAGGTCATCGTAGATCTTGGCGATACCGGCAAGACGACTGGCACGGTCCGAGTCGAGCAGTAATTGCGAGCGGTACACGGCACGATTCTGGTTCAGGGCAATCGACTGTTCGAGATCGGCGAGTGCTTCGACTGGCCGGTTTTCACTTTGCTTGCGCACGGCGTCGTAGAGCCACGGGGTCGGATCATTCGGGTCCAGTGTCTTTGCCAGTTGCCATTGCGTGGCCGCCAGCGCATCGCGCTTTTCCTCGAAATAAGCCTTGCCGAGATAGCTGCGAATGAGTGCATCAAGCGGGTCAAGACTCGCTGCGATGGCAATCTCGGTGCGTCCCGGACCGAGCTCGCCATGGCGGATTTTTGCCAGACCCAGACCCAGACGCGGTAGCGGGTCGGCTTGATCGAGCGCGATGGCACGTTCGAAGGCGCGCATCGCCGGTCCGGTTTGCATCTGCGTCAACTGCGCGAAACCCAACACCGTCTGGATTTTGGCGACCTGCGGATCGAGGCCAACGGCGGTACCGGCGGCCTGCAGCGCCGCATCCAGATTGCCATTTGCCATCTCCAGTTCTGCCAAACGAGCCCACGCCAGCGCATCCCCGGGAGCAATACGGGTGGCAATGCGAGCGCTGTCGAGGGCGGCGTCGATCCTGAAGCGAGCCTGCTCGACATAGCTCCGTGCCAGCCAGGCGGTGGCCGATGGGGCAGGATTGGCCGTTGCCCGGTGCGCGAGCTCCAGTGCGCTCTGCAGATTGTTTTGCACCAGCGCGATGATGGCTTTCAATGCGCTGGCGCGGCTGTCTGACGGATTGGCAGAGAGCACCTGATCGAGTTCGGACGCAGCCTCGTCGTGGCGGCCGGCGGCAAGCAACTCGCTGGCATGTTCGATCAGCCCGTTACTGTCGAGCCCGCCGTCATCGATACGTTGCAGGTCGCTCCGGCGCGCCAGCACCGCCGGGTAATACAAGGCCCAGTGCACCGCATCAACAGGTCGCAGCGTGACGGTTTTTTCCGGCCCCCGCCCTGTTACGGCGATGCCGGCTTCACCGCCGGCCAACACGATCCGTCCATACGGATTGTCGAGCACGATCCGGCCCTCGATGACGGCCACCGTCGCCGCCGCAGTATCGACGCCGATGGCGAACTCGGTGCCTTCGATATTAGCGTTGACGAAGGGCGTTTTGATGCTGAAAGGTTGCGGGGTTCGGGTGATGACATGTATCGCGCCGAGCAGCAACTCGATCAACGAGCGTTGCCGGTCATCGAGCGCACTGATCGTGACGGTCGTTTTCTGGTTCAGACGCAGCATCGTTTCGTTCGGTAGCAGCAGCGCCGCCCGGCTGGAAATGCCTACTCGAACCTTATCCTGCGGACACAACAGCATGCCGCTGAGGGCCGTCTGCCAGCCGGCCGGTTCCGCGCGCCACCATTCGACCGTACCCTGTACTGAAACCAGATGGGCAACGGGTAGCGCACATCTATCAGCGGCGTGCACGATCTGGCCGGACAGAATCCAGGCAATGAGCACCGGCACGATCCATCGCACGCGACCGTACGGACGCACTGACAGATTGGCGCTGATAAACAAACCGATGCGCAAGAAGTGCAGCGGCCGGATGTGTGCGGGCTCCGTCACACGCCCTCTTTCATGGTTTCGGGGTCAAGGTCATGACATCGTGTTTTTTTCATCATCGCTAAATGGAAATTTTTCACGGTTGAGCGCGGGCTATCGCCACGGCGCAGCCTGCAGCGCACTATTTCTCGTCAATGCGCATCACAGCATTCCACGGCTGCGTTGGCGCTTCAGTGATATTTCGCACACATTGGCGTAAATAAAATTGCGACGGGCCATCCGTCGGCACAACCTTCAGGATTTCAGAAAAAGCCATCAGCGCCTCCTGCCAGTGCTGCTGGCCGAACGCGTCGAGCGCGCCGGCAAAGGCAGCGCACAACCAGCTGTCCTGGCGCGTTTGCCGATCCCGCCGGGCGCGCAGTTCGACCACCGTGACCGGCAACGATTTACCGGGTAGCAAAAATGCGCCAAGCGGGCGCAACACGAATTCGTCCAGCCCGTCGATCACTGCGGCAGCTGCCAGCACCGCGGTGCCCAACTGCCGGTTCAGGCTCTCGATGCGCGCAGCGGTATTGACGGTGTCGCCGACGGCGCGATATTCGTAATGCTGACCCGCGCCGACATTGCCGAGTGTCAGCGGCCCGACATCAAGCCCGATGCGGGTTGGCAGTACCTGGCTGGCTGTGCCCGGCTGGTGCAAGCTGGCAAGGTTGTGCTGGATTTCCAACGCCGCATGACAGGCATTGGCACGCAAGCGTCGATCGTCATCCTGACCGGTCCAGATTGCCAGCATCGCGTCGCCCTTGACATCGGAGACGATGCCGCCGCGCGCGGCGACTGGCGCAAACAGGATTGCGTAATACCGGTTCATTAGCGCCGTCAGCGCGACCGGCTCCATGGTCTCGGCCAGGCTGGTGTAGCGGGCGGCATCGGTGGCCAGACAGACACCGTCACACAACGCGCTGGCGGCATCGATTGCGCGCGCCTGGCCGGCCAGTTGTTCGACCATCGATGACGGGATGAAATGACTGAAGGCCTGTCGCATGCGCTCACGCTGGACGCTTGCGGCCAGGTAGCGCAGCACGGCGGCGCTCAACAGCAACAGTGGTAACTGCAACAGCAGCGGGGTGACGAGTGGCAGCCAGAGCTGGCAACGCAGAAACAGCCACGCTGCAATAACCAGATAACCACCACAGCCTAGCGTGAGCACGACAGCGATGCGCGACACACACCAGCGTAATGCCACCAGTGCCAGCGCACTGCCCCAGCCAAAAAGCAAAGCCAGCCGCCACAGCGGATCAAGTGGACGCAGCGCGCTGTCTTCGAGCAGATTGGCGAACGCGGTGGCGCCGATTTCGACACCACTCAGCTGCAATCCATCGGCACCGGAAAACACCGTGTGGTAATCGTCGCGCAGTCGATCCTGCTCGTTGGTTGCCGCCGCCGAATAACCGATGAATACCGCCTTGCCACGCACGGCATCGGCTGGCAGTCCTCGCAATACGCGGTCATACGACATCGTGGTGATGGTGCGCGCCGGGCCATAAAAATTGAGATAGCGGGCGTCCGGTCCGGCGTAGAGCGCAAGTAACGCGCGCAAGGTGCCGGCATCGACAGATCTGTCGCGCGCCAGATCCTGCCGCAACTGCTTGACCAAATCGGGATGCGCATGAAAATGTCGGCGTAATTGCAGCATCATGCTGTCGAGGCTGCTGCCTTGCCGCAGCGCCGTCGCGTCGGCTGGCAGGGTCGCTGCAAACCCCGGATCACGCTGCCGCAAACGCTGCATGAACTGCGCATGGAGTGCCAGCGCATGCACTTGCAACGCCACCGACGGCAAGGTCGCAGTAGCACCGTCGTTCGCCTTGAAACACCAGGCGGCATTAATCCGCTCGTCGCGCGGCAGTGGCAACGCTGCGCTGACCAGCGCAGCTTGCGCCAGCAACGCAATCGGCATGATGGCCCGCTCCACCCTGATCGTACCAACGCTGCTGCCATCGGTCTTGATGGCCGCCAACTGCTCCTGCACCAACGACTCCACCAACACCACATTGCCTGCCGCGCGCATTGCGGCAGCCAGTACGACGTCCTGCGATGGCGTCGCGGCGGCATGGTCGAACAACAGGTCAAAAATAATGGTCGAGGCGCCCGCCTGCACTAGCCGGGTGACCAACTGCGCGTGCACATCACGCGGCCACTGCGCCGGTTTGACCGGCAATCCCAGTCGGGTCGCCGAATCGCCATCGATCGCCACGATGACCACGTCTGCCGGGGCACGGATGGCACCGCGCCAGCCGAACAACCAGGCCAGAGCATGGGTCTGTTCCAGCGCCTGGATGGCGGGCAGGATGCCGAAGAACAGGCCGGACAGCCCCATAGTCAGGGCAAACAGGATTTCCTTGTACTGGATTGGCATGGCGCGAGGCTTGCGGCGGGCTGAGTTAGGTGATGAATTACGTCCTGAATTAAGTTCCCGGTAACGCGCATCCCGCGCGCAGGTTGGCAATGGACGATGTATTGAGTGTACTTGTCTGATCAAGCGCAACCATGCCTGAACTTGAACCAACGCGCGAAGAAATCGGACTGTGCAGGCGAAAAATAAAACGACAACGGCTGCCAGTCAGCTCGGCAGCCGTTGTGACAGCGCGTGATTATTTGCGAATGACAACTCCACCCAGAGTTGTTGCTCCGAGCGTGGTAGCACCCAGAGTTGTTGCTCCGAGCGTGGT
>CAILRJ010000419.1 GCA_903836575.1 uncultured Burkholderiales bacterium | reverse complement strand
TCTGCCGGTACCGCATGCAGGCCAGTTGCCGATACCGCTCGCCTCGACCGAATCGGCCGACTGGTGGCGCACCAAGATCACCAGCGACAATCACGAAGTGGAGCTGGCGCAAGGTGAAGCCGACCTGCTCGGCTTGCAGGCTGCACGCATGTCCAGCGAGCGCATGCCCGACCCGACCCTCGGCGTGCGTGCCGGTCGCGAACGCGATGGTCAGGAACGCCTGGTCAGTATCAGTATCCTGTTCACCTTGCCCGGTGCAGGCCGTTCGGCCGAGCGCGATGGTGCGGTGGTCAAGGCCGGCATGGCAACCCAACGTGCGGCGCTGACGCAAATGAAAGTCAGTGCCGCCGCGCAGCGGGTCGTCACCGACAGCGAGCGCAGTCTGGTGCTCTGGCAAACCATGCAACGCATCGCCGACCAGAGCGCGCAACAATCGGCCACGATGATGCGTGCCTATACGTTGGGCGAAGCCACGCTGACCGATGCGCTGACCAATCGGCGCATGGCGATGGATGCTGCGCTGGCTGCCGAATCGGCGCAAATCGATGTGCTGGCGGCGCAGGCACGACTGTCCCTGGATGCGCATCTGTTGTGGTCGATTGATTAACGGGCGAGTCAATTGGAGTGAGGTGCAAGGTCATGCAATTATTGCATCCACCGTCCGCTGTCATTGCCGACAACTTGGGTGCGGCTCTTCTCCAGCAACTCGGCCAGCACACCCGCCGCCACCGGCCGGCTGAAAAAATAGCCCTGGATTTCATCGCATCGATTGACGCGCAAAAAGGCCAGTTGTTCGGCCGTCTCGACCCCTTCGGCGATGACTTTGAGGTTCAGGCTGTGACCGAGCGCAATCACCGCCCGGGTGATGGTGGCGTCGCCCGCATCGGTGACGATGTCGCGGATGAAGGATTGATCGATCTTCAGGCGGTCAATCGGAAAACGCTTGAGGTAACTCAAGCTCGAATATCCGGTGCCGAAATCATCGATCGATAATTGCACCCCAATGGATTTGAGTGCATGCAGCGTGGTGATGAAATGTTCGGCATTGTTCATCATCATGCTTTCGGTCAGTTCGAGTTCCAGATAATGTGCCTCCAGTCCGCTCTCTCCCAGCGCGCGGCGCACCGATTCGAGCAGGCCCGGTTGCATGAACTGGCGCGCCGACAAATTGACCGCAACGCTGATGCGCGGCAAGCCGGCGTCCTGCCACGCCTTGTTCTGCGCGCAAGCCGTGTGCAACACCCATTCGCCGATCTGCGTGATCTGGCCGATTTCTTCGGCCACCGGAATAAAGATGCCCGGACTGACCATCGAGCCGTCGGCTTGCGGCCAGCGTATCAACGCTTCGGTGCCGATGATGCACTCGGTATCGATGTTCACCTTGGGCTGGTAATGCACAATGAATTCGCGCCGGTCGAGAGCGCTGCGCAATCGGCTCTCAAGTCCGGCCCGCTCAATCGAACGCACGCCCATTTCGCGCGAATAGTACTGGACCGAAGTTCCATCCTGCGCCTTGGCACCGTACATCGCGTAATCGGCATTACGTAACAACGTAGCCATGTCATCGCTGTCGTTCGGAAAAACCGTCACGCCGGCGCTGATCGAGATGAAGAGTTTTTTTCCCTCGACCAGAAAAGGTGCCGCGAATGCCGACAGGATCTTGTCGACCACCAGCACCACTTCGTCCTGCGTATGCAGATTCGCCAGCAGCAGAATGAATTCGTCGCCGCCCTGCCGCGCTACCGTATCGTTGTCACGGATGGTTTCGCACAGCCGCAAAGCGACGGCCTGAAGCAACGCATCACCGAGCAGGTGACCACCACTGTCATTGACTTCCTTGAAGTGATCGAGGTCGAGAAACAAGACAGCGAGCAACTGATTGCAGCGCCTGGCCTGCATCATTGCCTGCGTTAGCCGGTCGCTCAGCAAATTGCGATTGGCCAGCCCGGTCAGCGCGTCATGATTGGCCATGTGAACAAAGCGCGCTTCGTCTTCCTTGCGGCCGGTGATGTCAATTTCAACCCCGTCAAAACGCAGCACCTTGCCCTTGGCGTCCCGCACCGCCTTGGACCGGTCTTCGATCCAGCGAATTGTGCCATCGGGACGCAGGATGCGGTATTCCTGCGTGAGGTTGCCGCTCTCAAGCAATTTCGCGCGGCGATTGCGCACCCGCATCACATCATCGGGATGGATCACCATGAACCATAATTTCGGGTCGCTGAAAAATTCTTCCGCAAGCCGGCCATAGATCTGTTCGACAACAGGATTGAGGTAGAGCAGCTTTTCGCCTGAATGCGACCAGACCACGTTGTCGATCGAGGCCAGTATCTCCGAGAGGTTGTCTTCGGAATCCTTCAGCGAACGCTCGGCATCGACACGAGCATTCTTGTTGCGCAGGTGGATGAGAC
Organism: uncultured Burkholderiales bacterium; assembly: GCA_903836575.1. GTDB lineage: Bacteria > Pseudomonadota > Gammaproteobacteria > Burkholderiales > Burkholderiaceae_D > Actimicrobium. The sequence goes on along the minus strand of CAILRJ010000419.1, from coordinate 4,073 downwards.
CGTAAGTGATATCGCGGGCCAGCTCTTCGAACATGTCGACCTGACTCGCATCGAACGCATGCGCGATGCCAGCACAAATCGTGAATACGCCAAAGGCTTTGTTGCCATCGACTAACGGGAGCGACATCGCGCAACGATAACCGCGCGCACGGGCTTTTTTCTGCCATGCCTGCAGCGGCAGGACGGCCAGTACGTCGCTGACCATACCGGTCACGCCGGTGCGCAGCGCGGTGGCCGCTGGGGTCCAGCCTTGCTCGGCACGGGCCCAATTGGACGGAAAAAAATGCATTTTGATGTCAGCAGCACCGGCCTGTGCCATCGGCAGCAATTCTCCGTCAGGCCCGACATAAGCGATCCACGCCATCGGGTAGTCACCGATTTCGACCACGGCCCGGCACATCTGATCGAGCATGCTCGACTCGTCGATGGCACGCACCATTGCCTGGTTGCAGCGTGCCATCACGGTTCGCGCGCGCAAGCTCGCACCAAGGCGTTCCTCGGCCTCGATGCGCTGCGTGACTTCGATGGTGAGCAATTGATGATTAGACTGAGTCTGGTCAGCCAACTGTAAATTTTCGTACGAGACCGCGAGTTGCGCCGCAACCGTTGTCGCGCCTTGCTGGTCGACTTCGCTAAAGCTATCTGCCCCGACTTTGTCGAGCAGATACATCCAGCCATGCACACGGTCACGCGAGGCCACCGCGATGCCGAGAAACGAATACACCGGGCTGTGCCAGTCCGGCAAACCGGCCTCTTGCGGCGGGCCCGACAGGCCCGACAGACACACCAGCGCGCCCGCTTCCATCAATCCGGCCAGCGTGCCGCTGAGCGGCGTCACCAGCAACTTTGTCTTTACTGCGTCGGCGATACCACGACAGGCAAGATGCCGTGGAAGAGTCGACGCCGGGTCAACCATCGCCACCACGACCGAGTGCGCTGAACAAATACGGCACGCTACCCGGCAACTGGCTTCGAGCAAGCGGACCGGATCGCGCTCGGTGGCCAGTTCGATGCCCAGTTCAATGAGCGAGGTCAGGCGCAAGCTGACCGCCTGCAGGCTGGCGAGTGACGCGGAAAGACGCTGTGCGACCTCGCGGATTTCATTGGCTTCCTGCAGCAACGAGGCGTCGTCCTGTACCAGCCTGGCAATCTGATGCCGACTATTTTCGAGTTCGACCAGGTAGTCGACCAGCTGGTTGTCAACCCGGGCAAAACCGATGTGGTCGTTGGCCGTAATCGTGGCGGGCAGGTAGTCAGCAATATGCATCGGCAAGCCAAGCGCTTCATGCACGGCTTTCAGAATCACACCCGGGTCGGAAGGCTTTGGCAACACCCAATGCACGCCGCAGGCTTGCGCGATCGCGGTGGCTTCGCGCTCGCGGTAGGTGGCCGTATAAAAAATCACTGGCGTGAGCGCAATCCCTTGCTCGCTTTGCATCTGGATGACGAACTCGTAGCCGTCCATATTAGGCATCAGGACATCGACGATGACGAGGTCGGGTTGTTCTGCACGCATCGAGGCCAGGCCTTCGATGCCGTCGCGTGCTTCGAGCAGCCGATGGCCGCCGTAACCGAGCAAGGTGATCAGGAATTCACGGTTCAAGATATGGTCGTCAACGATCAGGATGGTCGCCATGATTCCTCGCAGTGGGGTCGATGATGGCGTGCAGGGCGGCAGGCAAAAAACACTCCAGCTGCGCGATGAAGGTAATTGGTTCGATCGGCTTGGCAAGATAACCGTCGAAGCCGGCCTGTAGCAAATTTTCGCGGTCGCCCACCATCGCCAGCGCGGTGACGGCGACAATCGGAATCTCCGCCAGCGCAGGTTGCAAGGCGAGATGGCGCACGATGCCAAAGCCATCCATGCCGGGCATATGCACATCGCACACGATCAGGTCCGGTATCGCACTGGCGGCCAGCGCGATACCGGCATGGCCGTCCGAGGCGGTCAGCACCGTGTGGCCATACGCCTGCAGCAGATATTCCATCAACGTCATGTTGGCGGGATTGTCTTCGATGAGGAGGATACGGGCCGGCATTGCTCAAGCGGCCTGCAATGACAGCGTGAACCTGCTGCCGCTGCCGAACTGACTGGCGAAACTTAACTCTCCACCCAGCAGTACGGTCAGTTTCTGGCTCAGGTACAAGCCCAGACCAGTCCCTTCGAAACGCCGGGTCGAGCCGGAATCGATTTGCGAAAACGCCTGAAACAGCTTGGTTTGTTCGGTTGACTGGATGCCCACGCCGCTATCGATGACGCAAAAATCGATCCAGTGTTGATCCCCGGTTGTCCGTTCGGACAGGCTGATGACGACCTCGCCGGTCTCGGTAAACTTGATCGCGTTATTGATCAGGTTGATCAAAATCTGGCATAACGCGCGGGCGTCGGTCTGCACGGTGAGCTCTGCGGCCGGTGCGTCGCAGCGAAATGCCAGGCCCTTGCAGGTCGCCAGCGGAGCGAGCGTTTCGGAAAGTTCGCTGAGGATATGCTGGCAAATAATTTTTTCCGATGCCAACTCAACCTTGCCGGACTCGATCTTTGCCAAATCAAGCAAATCGTTGATGAGCGACAGTAAATGGTGTGCGCTGGTCCGGATGGTCTTGAGTTGCTTGTCCTGGTCGCTGGTGAGCGGACCCGGCAAGCGCATCAGCAAGGTGCCGGTAAAACCGATGATGGCATTGAGCGGCGTGCGTAATTCGTGTGACATGCCGGCCAGGAAGTGATCCTTGGCCAAATTGGCCTTTTCCAGCTCGGCGTTTTTTTCCTGCAGCGCCAGTTCGATCCGCTTGCGTGCACTGACGTCCCGGATGGCGCTCATGACCATCGACCCTTCGCCGGTTTCTAATGGACTGAGACTGACCTCGACCGGAAATTCGGTACCGTCCTTGCGCAAACCGAACAGCTCCCGCTCGGCCCCCATTGCACGCGCACGCGGCAGGCGCATGTAATGCGAACGGTGACCGGTATGGGCGGCGCGGTAGCGCGCCGGCAACAGGCATTCGATCAGCTCGCCGCACAACTCCTTGGCACCATATCCGAACAGGCGCTCGGCTTCGGAATTGGCCAGCACGATGCGACCGATGGCATTGACCAGCACGATGCCGTCCGGTGTCGATTCAAGCAAGTTGCCAAATCGGGCATCGAGCAGCTTGGCGTCGCGCTGCACCTTCGGGATCGTCACGTCTTTTTCTCCGTACAGGATGAATTCGCACGCGCCTTGCGCATCGCGCACCGCCTTGGCTGTAACGACGACATAAATGAGCGTCCGGTCGTTTTTATGGCGCAGCGATTCGTGGTTGCTGCTGCCGCTGGCTGCGATCAACTGACGCAGTCGACATTCTTCTCCGAGCAGGTCAATGGGCACAATCAGGTCGTGCAAGAACTGCCCGGTCGCCTCGGCACTGGTGTAGCCAAACGTCAGCTGCGCGCCAGCCGACCAGTGCTGCACCAGCCCGTCCAGGGTGGTGATGATGACCGCATCGGGAGTTTCGTCGCGGGCGATTCTGTCGAAGTCTGTACTCATGCGCACTTTCGCTTCCGGGACGGCCAATCGGGACTGCGATGTTTGTCCAAGCCTCTGTCATCAATGCCCGCAGAAGACGCAGTCATCACACAGAGAACTGAGTATAGAGCGAGTTGCGGTATCGTAAATGGGATCCTCGGTCACCCTTGATTCACGCTCAATCGGCGCGACCGACAGGCAGTGGCGAACGTGCTTCGCACTGTGCTACCATGCGCGTCGCTAGGGGTCCCGCGCGGCGTGCAACATCGTCCGCGGGTGAGATTGACCCTTCGAACCTGATCTGGATCATGCCAGCGTAGGGAAGCGCAAAGTTACTCGTCCTCTTTGATCGCCCCCGCATTGGCTCCAGTGTTTTCACACCTGACAGAGCACACCATGCCGGCATCGACTTTTCCCCTGACCCGAATTTCCTTCCTGATCGCCCAGGCCATCGCCAGCATCGCCGTCGCGCATGCGCAAACCAGCGAGCAAGTACTGCCGCAAGTGATCGTCACCGACACCACACCGAAACGCGACAACGCGTCGGCCATTGGCGGCTTCGGCAATGCG
>CAILRJ010000418.1 GCA_903836575.1 uncultured Burkholderiales bacterium | reverse complement strand
TTTGAAGTTGTGGGCCAGGTCGATGATGGTCCGTACCAGCTGCGTATCCGTTGCGGAGCTGCTCATATGCTTGACGAATAGTTTGTCGATTTTCAGTTCGCTGATCGGAAAACGGCGCAAGTACGCCAGTGACGAATAACCGGTACCGAAGTCGTCGATCGCCAGTTCGAAACCGCGACCAGTGAGCGCATGCATCATCTCGATGGATTGCTCGATATCGGCAATGACTGCGCTTTCGGTGATTTCAAGACCGATTACGCCAGCATGGGCCCCCCAGATGTCGAGGCCCTGCTGTAGAAATTCCGGCAGGTGCGGATCGGCCAGCATGCCTGCAGACAGGTTGATCCAGATGCGCGGCAAGCCGGTCGCTGCCAGTATCGTCGTGTATTCGCGCAGTACCGAATGCAGCACGTGGCGTGTCAGTTCCTCGATCATGCCGAACCGCTCGGCAATCTCGACGACCACCATCGGGCTCATGGCCGGTACCAGATCGGCCGGCCAGCGGATCAGCGCTTCGACACTGACGACCCGTTGTGTGACGACGTCGATCTTGGGCTGGTACGCCATGGTCAATCGGTTTTGCTCGAGCGCACCGGCTACGGCGGTAATCAAATCCTTGCTGTGCAGGTCGATCCCTTCAGTTTCGGTGGCAACAAAAAACAGGCGGCTGAGGCTGCGCGCCCGCTTGCGTGCCTCGCTGGCGGCTTGCAGCAAACCCAGCGGTGTACCTTGCAGTGTGGAAGTGACGGCAATACCGATGCAGGGATTGACCGTGACGGTCAATGCCCCGGCCTGCAAAGGCGCTTCCAGCGCGCGGCCGATGTGCGTCGCTGCCAGATGGGCGATGGTTGCCGAGGCCAGTGCCGGCAGCACGATCCAGATTTCATCCGGCGCAGCCAGTGCCAGATAATCATCGGCCTGCAGTGTGCTGCCGATACGTTCGAGCAGGACGGTATTGATCAATGCTGACTCGGGCAATTCCAGCGTGGCACCGATGACATCGCTGCGTGACAGCGACAGGATCAGGACCGCCAGCGTGGTCGTTCCGCGCGGGTTTTGCAGATCGTGTTCGAGCCGGCGCAGCAGCGTTCGGGTGTGCGAGAGCGGCCGGCTGCCGAACAGGCGGGCGGCGAAGCTACCGGCAGCCATCAGGCCTGCCTCAGATAAAAATCCTGCATGGCGATATCGTGGGCACCGTCGGGCAGGCCGCTGGCGATGCGCAGCACTTCCGGGGCCACGCTGAAATTATGTTTTAGCATGTCCAGTTCGCGTGGTGCCGGCAACTTTGTCTTGGTGCTATCGGTCAGGATCAGGATCAGCGGTTCGAGCCGGCGATACGGATTGTGCTGAATGACAATCGCCACTTCGCCGCTGGACAATTCCACCAGCGATCCAACCGGGAAGATGCCGATCGCCTGAACAAATTGCTCGACGAGCGGGGCAAACCAGCGTGATTCGCTCCCGGCAAAGAGCTGTTTCATCGCTTCGTACGGAGAAAAAGCAGGTGCATAAGGACGCGGATTGACCATCGCGGCATAGGCATCGGCAATCGCGGCCATTTTGCCGAAAATACTTAACGACATGCCCGGAATGCGCTCCGGGTAACCTTTACCATCAACCCGCTCGTGGTGTTCGGCAATTGCGCTCAGGATCAGACTCGACGTCACGCCGGTGGCCATCAGCATTTCGATGCCGCGTTGGACATGGGTCTGCATGATGAGTATTTCAACATCATCGAGTTTGCCGGGTTTGTCCAGCAGTGCGTGATCGAGTTCTATTTTGCCGAGGTCGAGCAGCAAACCGACGGTGGCAAGGTCAGCCAGTTGTTCATGCTGGAAACCAAGTTGTCGCCCCAGCGCGGTGAGGTAAATTGCCACCGACAAACCGTGGTGATAGATGCCATTATTTTTGTCGCGCATCTTGGCTGCCCAGATCATCGTGCCGGGGCGACGGATCATGTTTTCGGCGAGCGCATCGGAGGCCGCTTGCAGCGAATCCATATCGGTATCGCGATGGGCAATCATGTCCTGGGCGATGCGCTCCAGCGCGGCTTCCCCTTTTGCACACGCTGCGATGGCTTGCGGCATTGCCGTATTAGTCGCTTCCGGCAGCGGATACATCACCAGGGCGATATCGTCCGGTATGTAATCAGGGCGTTGTGCCGCGGGTAAGCGGCGCGCTGTCGGGCGGCCGAACAGGCCGGCGATCCAGTTCGATAACGTCCGCCGCAGCGTGTGCCACCCGTGCTCCAGACGGCCGCTACGGCTGACATGATCACCATCGTCATGCCGGATTTTTTCCCGGTAGTGCTGCAGGCGCTGGTCGGCGGGCCCTTCCTTCCCGTTGGGGCTTGCGCTGATGTCGTAGAGCGTTGCCTGATCCAGTTCCTGCAGTGCCGCGAACAGGCTGCGACCTGGATCAATCGTGACCTGTTGCGCCAGCAGGGCGATCGTGCAGATGTCTTCCGGGTCTTCAAGTAGCAGGCCTTCCAGCAGGAACGGCGTGGCAGCCCAGCCGCAATCGAGATCCACGACGTACATTCCGGTACGCAGCGCATCGACGGGCAAGGCCAGAACAGACCTGAGCAACCCGATGGCTGGAGGAGTGGGGCTGGAAGAAGGATCGTTCAAGATCGGCATGCCTTTTTTGTCAGTACGCGAGTCGGTCAACCAGCACTCAACCAGCACGATCGGGAGTGTTCAAGTGATGGTTACGCAGTTTAATGCTGGATGGTTGCGTGTAATGGGTTTATTTTTTTGCCATCATTCACCATCGTGAATGCATGGTGTCATTCGCTTCTTTGGAAAAGCTCCGTGCTGCAGGATAATCTTTTTTTATTTTGATTGTCAGGCACCATGTTCGATCACTCGCTCTACAACACGCCGGAAATTCTCGACCTGCTCGCGCTAGTGCCCATCGGTACCGATCGTTATCTCGGTCAGAGTCATTTTATGGGCAGTCCGAACGTGTTCGGCGGCCAGGT
>CAILRJ010000417.1 GCA_903836575.1 uncultured Burkholderiales bacterium | reverse complement strand
GGAAATTTGACCGTTCTGTACCGACTGGATTGCTTCGGCACGAACAGCTGAACGGGTGCGCGGTGTTGCTTTCGACGCCACCATCACCGGATACGTCGTATTGCTGATTGCAAGCGTACCTTGCTGACGGGCCATGAGGACCTGGTTTTTTACTTCGGCACGGGTCACTGTCGATGGCGTGTTCGCGACCTGTTTCAGCCATTGCGAACCGGTTTCATCGAAGCCCATGTTGGCGGCCATTGCGCCGGCCGAAGCAGCAGTCATCAAGGTACCCAGGGCGATTGTCATTGCGAATTTTTTGGTGTTCATCAGGTTTCTCCAGAAATTAAATTGATCGGTGCTTGTCCGGCAAACTTCGTCGTCTGCCTGACCATGGAGCAAAGTTTAGTCTCCAACCCCGCACACCAAAGTGACAGCAGCATTACAAGAACGTAATGCGCAGTACGGGTCTGCCAACGCATAAAAAAACACCCTGACATCAGACGATGTCAGGGTGTTTTTCACTCAACCGGTCTAGCTATTAACCGCCGATATAGAGGTCTGATACGGAGCCGTTTTGTACAGACTGGACTGCTTCTTCGTGGACTGCTGAGCGGCTACGGGGCGCTGCCTTCGATGCGGCCATCACCGGATAGGTCGTATTACTGATTGCAAGCGTGCCTTGCTGGCGGGCCATGATGACTTCGTTTTTTACCTCAGCGCGGGTCAGTGTCGATGTCGTCGTGTTGACGTCTTTCAGCCATTGCGTTCCGGTTTGATCAAAGCCCATGTTGCCCGCCATCGCGCCGACCGAAGCGGCAGTCATCAGGGTACCGAGGGCGATTGTCATTGAAAGTTTTTTGATATTCATAGATGTTCTCCAGAAAGTGAATTGGGTGGTGCTTATTGCGCAGACCTTTTCTTCGTCTGCTTCATCATGGGACAAATTCTAGTCTCCTGACCCGCACACCAAAGTGACGGCGGCATTACAAAAATGTAATGCGCGAATTGGTTGATAGTGCAGGCGGTGATGCAATGCCCGCATTACAACTTTGTAACCCGCAACCTGCTCAAAGAAGCGGACAATCACTCTTTTAGCGGCGACCGTACCAAGAAACGACCGCGCCAAACGAAGGAACACGCATGCGAATATTAATAGTGGAAGACGAACCCAAGACCGGTGATTACCTGCGCAAGGGTTTGCAGGAGAACGGCTATATTGTCGACCTTGCACGCGACGGCACCGATGGCCTGCACCTCGCGATGCAGGAAGACTATGACCTGATCGTGCTCGACGTAATGTTGCCCGGCATGGATGGATGGGAAGTCCTAAAAAAACTGCGCGAGACAAAAGCCACGGCAGTCCTGTTCCTGACCTCGCGGGACGACGTCAATGATCGCGTCAAAGGCCTCGAACTCGGTGCCGACGATTACCTGGTCAAGCCGTTTGCCTTTGTCGAACTGCTGGCGCGCATCCGCACCGTGCTACGCCGTAATCCGCAACGCGAACCCGACACGATGAATATCGCCGACCTCGAAATCGATGTCCTGAAACGGCGCGTGATCCGCGACGGCCAGCGCATCGACCTCACGGCCAAAGAGTTCGCCCTGCTGCACCTGCTGGTGCGACGTCAGGGCGAAGTCCTGTCACGCTCGCTGATTGCCTCGCAGGTCTGGGACATGAACTTTGACTCCGACACCAACGTCGTCGATGTCGCCATCCGGCGCCTGCGCGCCAAGGTTGATGATCCGTTTACCAACAAGCTGGTCCACACCATCCGCGGGATGGGGTACCTGTTCGAGGAACGTCCATGAGGGACTGCAAGTGAAACAGCGTATTGCGTTATCCCTGACTGCGCGGCTGGCAATCCTGTTTGCCGTCGCCACCATCGTCACCTTCGCACTGGTTGGTACTTACCTGTACAAGGCGCTGGCCATGCAACTCGAACGCCGCGACGACATGGAGCTGATCGGCAAGAGCCAGCAGATTCGCTACTTGCTGCGCGAGAGCGATTCAATCGCCTCCATCCGGCAAACGCCACAACGTTTTCTCAATGCAATGTATGGCCAGGATGAAATCCGGCTGCAACTGCTGCAACCTGATGGCCAGCTCATCATGCAAAGCGGCGCACCTTCCCATGCACTACCGTCACTGTCGGTGGTGCCAGCCACACGACACGCGCTCCAGAATGACGTGCGTAGCTGGGACTCCGGTGCCGGCACCGGTCGGGTGATTGCCTCTGCGGGCATGGTCGGTAAAGACGGTCTCGAACCTGTGCATATTGTCATCGCACGCGAGGGCGCGAAGCGTTCGGCGATGATGCGCAAATTCGGCGAAACTCTGGCCGTCGCGGTCTGGCTGGGTGCCATGCTGGCAGCCATGCTCGGATTTCTCGTGGTGCAACTGGGCCTGCGGCCGCTACGTCTGGTCATCACCCAAGCCAATGCGATCAGCACACAGCGGCTGCAGACCCGGCTCTCGAATGACAACACGCCACGCGAACTGCATGAACTCGGCAGCGCTTTCAATGCCATGCTCGACCGGCTCGAAGACGGCGTCAAACGGCTGACCCAGTTTGCCTCCGACATTGCGCATGACCTGCGTACACCGGTCAACACGCTGATGGTCGAAACCCAGGTCGCCCTGACGAAAGAGCGCTCCAACGAGGAATACCAAATTTTGCTGGGATCGAATCTGGAAGAGTACGAACGGCTTGCCCGCATCATCGAAAACACCTTGTTCCTGGCACGAGCCGATAATGCTCAGTTAGCGATGCATACCGAAATGCTCGACCTGCCCGTCGAACTCGAGCGTATCCGTGATTACTTCGAAGGATTGGCCGAAGACGCTGGCGTCGCACTCACCATCAAGGTAGGGGCGCTCGGTATCGAGGCCGACCCAATCCTGTTCCGGCGTGCCGTCAGCAATCTGGTCTCGAATGCCATCGTCCATACGCCGCGTGGCTCATTCATCCACCTGTCGGCCAGTGTCGTCGATAACAAAACCCGGGTCACCGTAGAAAACGGTGGTCCCGGTATTCCGCCCGAGCATCTGCCGCACATCTTTGAACGGTTCTATCGCGGCGACGCTGCACGCGCGCCGTCGATGTATTCCGCCGGCCTCGGGCTGGCCATCGTCTGTGCCATCATGCGACTGCATGCTGGTGACGCCGGCGTCACCAGCGCGGCGGGCGAGAAGACTGTTTTTTACCTGACCGTCCCCGGCTTCACGCCGCGCAGCAAGCGCCGACCGCGATTGCGCAAGCGCAGCAAGCAGCGCGGTGCGGCGACTTCGGTTGCGAGTGGCAAATAACAGACCAGCAGAGTGACCCGTCCG
>CAILRJ010000416.1 GCA_903836575.1 uncultured Burkholderiales bacterium | reverse complement strand
GGGCAGGGTCTGCTCCAGTTTGGCCAGCGTTTCGGAAGCACTGCGGTGTTCGTGCCGCACCTTGACCAGCAAGGCGGCTTCCTGGTCGAGGCTGTCGCGAAAGGCCTGGCGATGCGCCAGGTACTGGCTGTGGACAGCAGTAAAACGTTGCGGGTCGTCGCCCGGCAGCGTGGCCAGCGGCTGGTCTGCCAGCTCGGCATTGATCCGGCGCACCTGCAACTGCTGGGTCGCGAGGTCGCTGGCAATCCCGCTCTTGTCGGCGCGGGCCAGTGTGGTGTCGAGGCGTGCCAGTACTTGCCCGGCCTGCACCGTGTCGCCTTCGTTGACCAGCAGTTCGGTGACCACGCCGGACTCGGCCGGCTGGACGATCTTGACCAGCGTTTGCGGGGACAGCTTGCCCTCGGCGGTGGCGATGATGTCGAGCTGGCCGATGGCGGCCCAGACGATCATCAGCAACACCAGCACGCAGACCGACCACAACACGATGCGACCGACCCGTGCAGGCGCGCCCTGCTCGATCAATTGCAACGGGTCATGCCAGCGGCTGGGCGGGCGCAGCGGGATGACGTTGTCGGGGGCCGGCAGCGTGTGGGACAACGGCAATTGCTTGGGCGAAGTCATGCGTTGCCCTCCGCTTGTGGCACTGGCCGCAATGCTTGTGCACCTTTGTCGGTGAGCCGGTACACGGCGTCGACCTGCAACCCCTTCGGTAACGCATGGGTGATGAACAGCATCGTGACTTTGCCTTTCAGCGCATTGATGGTCTGCGCAAAATGTTCGGCGGTCGGCCCATCGAGGGCGCTGGTGGCTTCATCGAAGACCAGGATCGCCGGCCGTTTTAACAAGGCACGGGCAATCGCGATGCGCTGCTTCTGGCCACCGGAGAGACCCGCGCCGCGTTCGCCGATTTCGGTCTGGTAACCCTGCGGTTGTGCTTCGATGACGCTGTGGATTTCGGCCATCCGGCAGGCGGCGGTGATTTGCTCGAACGTGGCGTTGGGGCTGGCCATCTGCAAGTTGTCGTAAATGGTGCCGGAGAACAGGACGGTTTCTTGCGGCACCACGCCGAAGTGGCTGCGCAGCGCGTTGGCCGACAGGTAGCGGATGTCGACACCGTCGATGAGGATGCGACCGGCACTGGGTTGATAGAACCCTTGCAGCAATTTGGCCAGCGTGCTTTTGCCGCAACCGGACGGACCCATGATGGCGATCGCCTGGCCGGGCTGGATCGCCAGCGACAAGTCTTCGTATACCAGCGGCAACTGCTCGCCGTAGCGGAAGGCGACGCCTTCAATCAGGATGCTGCCCTGACGCGCGGTGTCGCGCGCCGGCACCATCGAATACGGTTCGACGGGCGCATTCATCAGATCGCCGAGCCGGTCGATCGACAGGCTGGCTTGCTGGAATTGCTGCCACAAACCGACCAGACGCAGCATCGGTTGCGATAGCTTGCCGGCAAACATCTGGAAGGCGACCAGCATGCCGATCGTGAAGGCGCTGTCGTGCATGACGGTCCAGGCACCGATGGTGAGGATCAGCAGGCTGAGCAATTGCTCCAGCAAATTGGAGGCGGTGTTGTACGTATTGGCGAGTTGCTTGGTATCGAAGCTGGCAGTGAGGTAACTGGCGAGATAACCACTGTAGCGGCTGTTGAGTTGAGGTTCGAGCTGGAGCGACTTGACCGTTTCGAGACCGGCGACGTATTCGGTCAGAAAAGCCTGATTGCGGGCGCCGAGCAGGAATTGCTGTTGCAGGCGAGTCTGGAACAACGGCGCGACGACCAGACTCAGTACGACGATGACGGCCAGAATGGCCAGCACGATTAGCGTGAGCGTCACGCTGTAATAGAACATGATCGCCACGAAGATCAGCAGGAAGGGCAAATCCAGCACCAGCGTGACGGCGGCGCTGGCAATGAATTCGCGGATGGTTTCGACGCCATGCAGGCGCGCCGCGATGACGCCGGTCGGGCGATGCTGGAAATACAGCGGCGGTAACTGGAACAGACGCGCAAACACCGACGAGCCCAGCACCGCATCAACCCGGTTACCAGTGTGCAGCACCAGATATTGACGCAGCCACGACAAGCCCGCAGAGAACACCATGAACGCCAGCATACCGATCGCGATGACGATCAGCGTACTTTGCGTGTGGTGCACGACGACCTTGTCGATGATGGCTTGCGTGAATAGCGGCGTGGCTAGCGCGATCAGCTGGATCACCAGCGAGGCCAGCAGGACTTCGTGCCAGAGCTGTTTGTGCTTCAACAGTTCGGGGATGAACCAGCTGAAGCCGAAGCGGCGCGCCTGCCGGGCCTGGGCGTCGCTGTCGGGATCGGTGCCGGCGCTAATCTGTGGCGTCACGCGGGTCAGGTGGCCCGTGTAGTTGCCCTTGAACTGGTCCAGGGAGACGGTCACGGGTGCCGTGTCGGCAGGTCGCAAAAGCAGCACATGGGTCGCGTCGGCTTGGAGGATCAGGGCGGGTTGTTTGGTAATGGTGGCAACAGCGGTATCGACATCGGCATGCAGCCACACGACCAGCGGAAAGGATTCCTTGTGCAATTTGTGCGCTGCCACCCGATGGCCACTCGAAACGAATCCGGAAGCGTGCAACGCAGTGCCGAACGACGTGCTGGTGTACGGCGCCGCCAATTGCTGGCGCGCCAGTTCGATCGAAAACGGCACCCGATGCAGCGCGCAGAGTCCTTGCAGCGCCCAAAAGAAAGCATCCTGGTGCACGTCGTGTGGCGTCATCGGCCGAATGTCCTGAACAGCGAATCGGGGGATAGCAGCAGTGATTGGCGAGACGTCGCCCTGTGGCAACGACGACGGAATCAATATTGCAAATTGGTAATACCTAGTTGAGATGAGTAGAGAAAGTGAAAGGAAGGTTCCAGAAAAATTTCTGCATCAGGAAAGTAACGATGGGTGTTGCTTGCCTAGTGGTGATTGGTCTGCGAGCGGTTGTATCGCGAGGGCATTGAGGAGCAATGGAAGCGGACCTGCTTGACCAGTTTGTGTGGTTCACATTCACCGGAAGAAAGGCAGATTTTAAAAAATAAAAAAAGCTCCATCCGACGATCGCGTTTCGATGACTTCGATAGTTAAAGACTCGGTTGAACCGAACGCCAGCTAGGACCACAGCGAGAGTTCCACGCTCGGCAACGAGCAGGATTTGGGTACCGTCGTTCCTAAAACCTGATCCAACAAACCGGCGTCTTCCTTCATCAGCCTTGGGAACCATCAAGTAGCGATGCCCGCAGTATGCAGGCCCTGGCTCAGCGCTATCGGTTGTATTGCCGAAGGTCTTACGCCTTGTCTCTCTCTTGGCCGTTGCAGCCGAGTCGCAGTAATGCGCCGTTCGCAAGCCACCCGAAGATCGGTAAATCTACACCGGTAAGCCCGTTATACATCGGCCTTTCCCGGTCGGCTTTATTGGAAAATGGAGATAGTCTGATACACGGCATGGCGCTCCCCGGAAAATATTCCATCGCCACGTAGCCAGTCGATACCTGCCCTCACTCAGATGGTCTGTCACGCAACCGGTCTCACTTTGAATCAAGACCCGAACGCCCTGCGGACGACTTGAACCATGTGTCGTGAATAATCTGCCTCTCGCGCACGAATTGTCACTCAACCTCGCCGCCTGCAAACAGAGATATACCCGCACATAACAAGCAAGCCTTGCACTATCCGGCACAGGACAATCATCGCTATCAACAAAACATAACGAGAGGCAGCCATGCATCAAAAAATCGCACAGTCCGATCCTCGCGTAACGGCCAATTGGAAAGTAAAGAAGAATGCCAAGGCAAAGATCAACAATGATGTTCACGTCATTACTACATTTCATGACGCGCTGATCTCACGAAACAGTAAAGATAAGGATGTCGATCCGATGCGTCCTTCGAGGGAGACCTCGAGACAGCGTGTGTATCTGGACCTCACTGCCGTCGACCAAGTCATCAGCGACAAGCGAGCGCCATTCGCGGCAGAAGGAACAAGCACATGCTTCGACGAATCACGTCGACGATCGCGGCTGATCAATGCGCATCCGGAGTTACGAATTACCCCTGGCGAAGCAGCCGACTTACTCGGCATATCACGTCGGAAAGCCTATGGTCTGGCCGCCCCACACGGGCCCATTACCTGCACACGGATCGGAAGGAGCGTGCGGTATTTCCTCAAGGATGTTCTTAGCTACGAGGCAACATGTCGATCAAGCGAGACGCAAGAAACAAAAGCCGCTTCAGGTTCAACTTCAAAAAGGAGATCAACGGCGAGACCATTCGTCGATCAAAGCTCCTTCCGGAAGGCTATTCAAAATCTCAAGCCCAACAATACGATATAAAGGAATCGGCAAGGATTTTCAACGAATACACGAACCCGGACAAAAACCGAGTGCTGATTTCGGAGTGCGTACTGATCTATCTCACACGACGCTGTCCGGAACTGAAGAATGGATATGGTGTCGCCAAGGAACTGGAACGGCTTGCGCCTTTCTACGAGGGACGCTATTTGTCAGAACTCGCCGCAGTCGGCACCGAATACCGACAGGCTGAAGTGCTACGCCTGGCCCCTGCATCGATCAAAAATAAATTGAGCTATCTGCGCGCCGCCTGTCGTTACGCACAAAAAGAACATGGTGTGGGTGACATCAACTTGCGATTGCAGGTCGGGATGCCCACCGTCAAAAACGCGCGGCAACGGTATTTGACCCGGCAGCAAATGCTCACCATCTGCAAAATGTGCACGGACCGTACGGCAAGAGCCGTGATACGCATTTCCTTCTACAGTGGCATGCGCATTAGCGAGACCATCCTTGCAGGTCGTCACCTTCGAACCATTCAGTCAGGAGAAGGATTTTTTTTGCAGGATACGAAGAATGGATCGATGCGCATTGCTGCAATGCATCCGAAACTGAGGGTACTGAGCAAGTATTTCCCCCTACGCTGGAAGAAGAGCTGGATCCAGAAACTGATCCGGCGGGCCATGGATGCGGCCGGCTTTCAGGAGTATGTGTTGCACGATATTCGCCATTCGACGGCATCAGCTCTGATCAATGCGGGCGTGGACTTATATACCGTCGGTCAAGTGCTCGGGCACAAATCTCTGGCCAGTACCGCGCGTTATGCCCACCTCGACATGCGGTCAAAAATCGATGCCATCAACAAAATAAAGTGAGGCGGCGCTCACCGAATTGACCCACGCCAGCGAAGCAAAACGAACACAAATCCCGCACATTTCGACCCACAAGACAAAAAAATAGCCCCGAATTCGGGGCTTCTTTTTTGCAACAGCATCATGTAACTTATTGATTCCATTGCGAATATGGCGGAGAGGGTCGGATTCGAACCGACGGTACGGGAGACCCGTACACTGGATTTCGAGTCCAGCGCATTCGACCACTCTGCCACCTCTCCTGATTCGGTCGTCACATGGGTTCGCACCCCGGCAAGGGCCGAAGTATAGCAGAGGTCTTTCGGAAGAGGAACCCGCCCAGCCACAATTACCTGCCGAAGACTGACTACCGTCCTTCTGGCCAATTTTTGCATGAATGACTACACTTCATTTCAATTCAATCACACACAAGGATCCCCGAATGTATTCTCTGGCGAACACCCACACCGGCGCGTTCAAGAGTGCTCGCGCCGTCGGTGCACCAATCACCTTCATAGTGGCCTATTGTGCAATGCCGCTGATGAGCGGACTGGCCCTGATGCGCGCAGTGTGCACGGATGACGACTGGGTCAAACCGGTCAGTGCCGTCAAATGTGGCGATCACCGCGTCGGCCAGCAATGAAGCGATCACTGATTAGTTATTTTTCAACCGGCATCGTTTTCTGGATACTGGATTTCGTTTGGCTGGGCTTCGTCATCAAGGATTTTTATACACGCGAGTTAGCTGGCTTGCTGCTACCAGCACCACTGATGGCACCAGCCATCGTGTTCTATCTGTTCTATGTCGTCGGCATTACGGTATTCACTGTATTGCCCGCCTTGGTGAGTAATTCCTGGTTAACAGCATTTGTACGCGGCGCACTGCTGGGATCGATTGCTTATGGCACTTATGATTTAAGCAATCTGGCCACACTCAATGGCTGGTCGACGCGCTTTGCCATGGTCGACATTGCCTGGGGCACAAGTGTTACTGCAATTTCTGCGACGCTGGGATTTTGGATTAGCCGGGCAATCGAACGCTGCATCGACAATAAATAATGAAGGGATAATGACAAGAATGATTGATTAATAATGACTGAGCGCTTATTTTTTAATATTAGGACGTAAAAAAACCGCACCCTAAAGTGCGGTTTTACAATAGTCAGTTAATTAAAACTTGTAACCGACACCAATTGTGCCAATGGTCTGCTTTGGATCTACATTGAGGCCATTGAACGACTGGGAACTGTAGTCGATTTCATTCACTTCAGCCTGCACATAGAACTTGCTGTTGATCATGGAGCGCAAGCCAACACCGACCCCATAACCATCAAATGTCGAACTGCCAAGCCCGGACACTTCACCCTTCATGCTCTGATATGACAGCTTGCCATAGACAAGTGTCGTCTCTGTCAGGCGATAGCCCGGCTCAAGATAAATCGAATACATGTCTTTTGCCTTCAACGATGAACCGCCGAAATTCCCGCCATCGAGGTCACCAAAGCTGGCAGTGGCGCCAATACCCATGACGACCTTGTCATTAAGCGGAATACCGTAGCTACCTTGAATGCTGCCGTTAGTTCCGGTGTCGTCAGTGCTGTATGAGTTATTACCAGCGCGAGCTGAGGCACGCGTTTTGGCATAGTTAGCATTGACGCCGGCGCTAAAGCCTTCGAAATTTCTTGATTGTGCAGTTTGCGCGAATACCTGAGGGGCGGCGAAAGAAGCGACCACGGCGGTGGCGATTAATAATTTTTTCATGGTTGGCTAATCCTATCTAATTTACAAATTAAAACATTTAAGCCAACTTGAATCTGGCTTTAAATACTTAAATGAACTTGGCTTATTCAATTTATGGATTACTTTAACACGTATTAAATTTTTTCACAGGGGACGGCGGCGTCATACCATGCAGTCTATTATTAATTTATTGAACTTTTTTATAATTAACAACTCATAGGTCCGTATTTTATTACGGCATCTAGCTAATTTGATAGCGACATCTGCCATAGGAATTAATCGTCATTAATGAAAAACACGGAGAAGTCCCGATGAAAATGCAAAACCTGAATGGAAAAGTAGCCGTCGTCACTGGCGCATCAAGCGGTATTGGCGCAGCGACAGCCCGTTTGCTGGTGCAGGAAGGCGTGCAGGTCGTACTGGCCGCCCGTCGCCGCGAAAAACTTGATGAGCTCGCCGTTGAATTGGGCAGCGCCGTCACCGTTGTTGAGACTGATGTCGCTGATCCGAACCAGGTCCGGGCATTATTTACCCTCGTGCGCGAACGCTTCGGCGGTCTTGATTTGCTGTTCAATAATGCCGGTTTGGGCATCAGTGCCAAATTCGAGAACAGCGATCCGGATGACTGGAAGCAGATGATCGACGCCAACTTGTATGGCGTTCTGAACTGCAGCCAGGCGGCCATTCCGCTGCTGCGCGGCCGCGAAGGCGCAATGATTTGCTCGGTATCGAGCGTCGGTGGTCGCTATGGGGTCGAAAACTGGTCGGTCTACAGTGCCACCAAGTTTGCCGTGGGCGGCTTCCACGATGCGTTACGCAAGGAACTCGGCCCGGAACGCATCCGCGTCACCATCATCGAGCCGGGTGCGGTCTGGACCGAATTTGGCCACAACGTCAATGAAGCGCTTGATGCGCGACGTCAGCAACTCGACGCGCTGACGTCCGAAAACGTGGCTCAGGCGCTGGTGTACGCCTTTGCTCAACCGGCCAACGTGCTGGTCGAAGAAATTTTGCTGCGTCCGGTGCTGCAAGTGGCACCCTGAACCGGATTTGCGCCTGTCTTTCCCCGTGCTCCGGGGAATTTTTTGTCAATGTGGCGCAAGTTGACGAAGTCAGGATCAGCGCACGGCAACCAGACGTGTGAGCCCGCCCATGTAATTCCACAATACTTCCGGAATATCGACGCTACCATCGGCCTGCTGGAAGTTCTCCAGCACAGCCACCAGCGTGCGCCCGACCGCCAGGCCGGAACCGTTCAGCGTGTGCAGCAACTCCGGTTTGCCCTGCGCGTTGCGAAAACGGGTTTGCATCCGGCGCGTCTGAAAACTGTCGCAATTCGACAGCGAGGAAATCTCGCGGTAGGTTTTTTGCGCCGGCAACCAGACTTCGATGTCATAGGTCTTGGTCGCTGAAAAGCCGATATCGCCGGTACACAAGCTGACCACGCGATACGGCAGGCCCAGTTTCTGCAGGATGGTTTCGGCGTGCCCGACCATCTCTTCGAGAGCATCAAACGACTGCTCCGGATGCACCACCTGCACCATCTCGACCTTGTCGAACTGATGCTGACGAATCATGCCGCGTGTGTCGCGACCATAGGAGCCGGCTTCCGAGCGAAAACATGGCGTGTGGGCAGTCATCTTGATCGGCAAGGCATCGAGTGCGATGATCTGGTCGCGCACGATATTGGTCAGCGAGACCTCCGACGTCGGAATCAGGTACAGCGTCTCGCCCTCGCCTTCCTGGCCGCCCTTTTTTACCGCAAACAGCTCGGCTTCGAACTTGGGCAACTGGCCGGTACCGCGCAGTGAATCGGCATTGACGATATACGGCGTATAGCACTCGGTGTAGCCGTGTTCGCCGGTGTGGGTGTCGAGCATGAACTGCGCGAGTGCGCGGTGCAGGCGGGCGATGCCGCCTTTCATTACCGAGAAGCGTGAACCGGTCAGCTTCACCGCCACATCAAAGTCCAGCCCCAGTGGTGCGCCAATATCGACATGATCCTGCACCGTAAAATCAAAATTGCGCGGCGTACCAACGCGACGCACTTCGACGTTGTCGGCTTCTTCCTTGCCGATCGGCGTGGATTCATGCGGCAGGTTCGGAATTTGCAACATGAACTCGCTGAGTTGCTGCTGGACGACTTCGAGGCGGTCACCCGCCGATTTCAGTTCATCAGCAATACCAGCAACCTCAGCCATCACCGCGCTACTATCCTCGCCCTTACCCTTGAGCATGCCGATCTGCTTCGACAGCGCATTGCGCTTGCTCTGCAAGTCTTCAGCACGCATCTGGATTTGCTTGCGCTCGCCTTCAAGCAGGTTGAAGCCGGCGACGTCGAGCACGAACTTGCGGGTGGCCAGACGGGCAGCGACATTGTCAATGTCTTTGCGGAGGAGTTGGATGTCGATCATGTGAAGTGCCGGAGTCGGATTTTAGTGGCGTCATTGTACCAACAGCACCGCTCCCGGCAGGTCACTTCTTGTCGTTCTTGCGCGCCGTCTGGTCGAGATTTTTCAGGAAGGTGAGCTTCTCCGAAATTTTTCCTTCGAGGCCGCGCGGTGTCGGCGCATACCACTGCATTCCTTCCATGCCCTCCGGCAGATAGGTTTCGCCAGCGGCAAACGCGTCCGGCTCGTCGTGTGCGTAACGGTACAGCTTGCCGTAACCAAGCTCCTTCATCAATTTGGTCGGCGCATTGCGCAAATGCTCGGGTACCGGACGCGACTTGTCCTTGGCGACAAACGCACGGGCTGCGTTATAGGCGTTGTATACCGCGTTCGACTTGGCCGCGCAGGCCAGATAAATCACCGCTTCGGCCAACGCCAGCTCCCCCTCAGGCGAACCGAGCCGCTCATAAGTCTCGGTCGCATCGAGCGTCAGGCGCAATGCGCGCGGGTCGGCCAGGCCGATGTCTTCACTGGCCATGCGGATCAACCGGCGCGCCAGATAGCGCGGATCGGCGCCGCCATCGAGCATCCGTACCAGCCAGTACAACGAGGCATCCGGATTCGAGCCGCGCACCGATTTATGCAGCGCCGATATCTGGTCATAAAAAGTGTCGCCGCCCTTGTCGAAACGCCGCAGCGCGTCGCCAAGACATTCCGACAGTAATGCGGCATCGACCAGCACGACGTTCTTCGCGGCGGCTGCGCGGGCGACGATTTCAAGGTTATTAAGCAGCTTGCGGCCATCGCCGTCAGCACTCGCCACCAGCGTGGTTTTGGCATCCCCGGCAAACTGCAAGCCGTCGAGCAAGTCACGGCAGGCACGATCGAGCAACTGACCGAGATCTTCTTCGGTCAGCGATTTGAGGACATACACCGCAGCGCGCGAGAGCAGCGCGCCATTGACCTCGAAACTGGGATTTTCGGTGGTGGCACCGATGAAGGTGAACAAGCCGCTTTCGACATGCGGCAGGAAAGCATCCTGCTGGCTCTTGTTGAAGCGGTGGACTTCATCGACAAACAGGATGGTGCGCCGGCCCATCGCACCGCGCGATAACTGGGCCCGCTCAACGGCTTCGCGGATGTCCTTGACGCCCGACAGCACGGCCGACAACGCAATGAAATCTGCCGCAAAGCTGTCGGCCATCAGGCGCGCCAGCGTCGTCTTGCCGACACCCGGCGGCCCCCACAGAATCATCGAATGCGGCTCGCCCGATTCGAAGGCAACCCGCAGCGGCTTGCCCGGACCGAGCAAATGCTGCTGGCCGATCACCTGGTCAAGCGTGGTCGGGCGCAGCCGTTCGGCTAACGGTGCGGCGCTCATGACCAACTCAATCGCCAACCGTTATTGCCGGTTGACATCAGCACCCTTGGGGATGACGAACTTGAACTGATCGGCGGCAAGCGCCGGATTGCGTTCAAAGCGCGTGAAGGTCAATATCGACGTCTGCCCGAAGGTATCGCGCAATTCCATGGCAACCGGCACGCCGTCGCGCAAGCCGATGCCGATATGTTCGAACGTGGTGTCCTTCGATTTCGGAATCGCATCGAGCCATTCGACGCCCTCGCGGGTGCCGGCTTCTTTCAGCGTGAAATTCTTGTCGAGGTCATTGCTGCCAAACAGGATGGCCGCCGGTGATGAGCCGATCGCATTGCCGAGCTTGCGCGAGGTCACCTGATTGAGATCCTTGTCGTAAATAAACAGGCTCTCGCCATCGGCTTGCAGCACTTGCTCGTAAGGCTTCTGGTAGGTCCAGATAAACTTGCCCGGTCGCGCAAACACGAAGGTGCCGGTCGATGGCGTCGAGACTTTGACACCAGGTGCGGCTGTTGCGGCACTTCCTTTGACGATGGAATCCGACCTGACCAGACGCTGGCTGAATTCTCCTTTGGCAGACTGGGTACCGGTGACGAACGATTTGAACTGATCGAGTGCAGCGGCGTGCAATGCCAGTGGCGCTGCCAGAGCGACGGCAGTGACAGCAGCAGTCGCAGCAAGTCGGGTAAAACGTAAAACGAGGGGAAGCATGGTGTCCTATTCTGCGGCAGCCCCGGCCGGGACCAGGATTTCGCGGTTGCCGTTCGATTGCATGGTGGAAACCAGGCCGCTCTGCTCCATCTGTTCGAGCAGGCGGGCGGCCCGATTGTAGCCGATCCGCAAATGGCGCTGCACCAGCGAGATTGAGGCACGACGATTCTTGAGGACGATGGCGACGGCCTGATCGTACATCGGATCGGCTTCGACACCGGGAGCACCCTCGCCGCCCGCAGTGGCATCGCTGCCGTCTTCCATCACACCGCCCTCGAGAATACCCTCGATATAGTTCGGCTCACCCTGGGCTTTCAGATGGTCGACCACCCGATGGACTTCTTCATCCGAGACGAACGCGCCGTGCACACGGATCGGCAAGCCAGTACCGGGCGGCATGTACAGCATGTCGCCCATACCGAGCAGAGCTTCGGCACCCATCTGGTCGAGAATCGTGCGCGAGTCGATCTTGCTACTCACCTGAAACGCAATGCGGGTCGGGATGTTGGCCTTGATCAGGCCGGTGATGACATCAACCGACGGACGCTGGGTGGCGAGAATCAGATGGATACCGGCGGCACGGGCTTTCTGGGCAATGCGGGCGATCAGTTCCTCGACCTTCTTGCCGACCACCATCATCAGGTCGGCCAACTCATCGATGATGATGACAATGGTCGGCAACTTCTCGAGCGGCTCGGGCGCGTCCGGCGTCAGGCTGAACGGATTCGGGATTTTTTCTTCGCGCTTGTCGGCGTCGATGATTTTCTGGTTATAGCCTGCCAGATTGCGCACGCCGAGCTTGCTCATCAGCTTGTAACGCCGTTCCATTTCGCCGACCGCCCAGTTCAACGCATGGCCGGCCTGGCGCATGTCGGTCACGACCGGTGCCAGCAAATGCGGAATCCCTTCGTAGATCGACAGCTCCAGCATCTTCGGATCGATCAGGATCAGGCGCACCTGATTCGGGTCGGACTTGTAGAGCAGCGACAGGATGGTGGCGTTGATCCCCACCGATTTGCCGGAACCGGTGGTACCGGCGACCAGCAGATGCGGCATCTTGGCGAGGTCGGCCACCTCTGGATTGCCAGCGATATCCTTGCCCAGCGCACTCGTGAGGCTGGAAACACCGTCGTTGGAGACCTTGGAACTAATGATTTCGGTCAG
>CAILRJ010000415.1 GCA_903836575.1 uncultured Burkholderiales bacterium | reverse complement strand
GATGACGCTGATGCCGGGTTCGAATCCGCTGTTCGGCCTCAATACGCTGGGTGGCGCGATCTCGGTGCAGACCAAGGATGGCCGTAGCGATCCGGGCACTGACCTGCAGGTCACGGCCGGCAGTAACAACCGGCGTGCGCTGGAATTCGAACATGGCGGCTTCAATGACAACGGCCTGAGCTGGTACCTCGACGCCAACCTGTTTCGTGAAGATGGCTGGCGTGCCACGTCGCCCTCGGACGTCAAACAGTTGTTCAGCAAACTGGGCTGGCGTAATGCCGACACCGACCTGAAGCTGAGCCTGTCGCATGCCGACACGAAATTGAACGGCAACGGTTTGCAGGAACAGCGCTTGCTGGCCGCTGACCGCAGCAGTGTCTACACCAGTCCCGACATCACGCAAAACCGTTCGACGCTGCTCAACCTCATTGGCAGCCACCGCTTCAATGACGCGCTGCAGTTTTCCGGCAACGTGTATTACCGCACTATCCACACGTCGACCTACAACGGCGACATCAACGAAGGGGCGATGGATCAGGCCATCGTGCAGCCGACGGCAGCCGACCAGGCGGCGCTGAGCGCAGCCGGCTACAGCGGCTTTCCGGTCAGTGGTGCGACGACGGCCAACACGCCGTTTCCGAGCTGGAGCTGCATCGCGCAAAG
This sequence comes from uncultured Burkholderiales bacterium, assembly GCA_903836575.1. Taxonomy (GTDB): domain Bacteria; phylum Pseudomonadota; class Gammaproteobacteria; order Burkholderiales; family Burkholderiaceae_D; genus Actimicrobium. The sequence continues at coordinate 13,562 of CAILRJ010000415.1, read as the reverse complement.
CCTGCAGCACGACGAGCCGGCCGAAAAATGTAATGGCATGATCAACCGCAGCAGCAGCGCGCAGCAGAACTACGGTGCCTCGGGACAGCTGACGTGGTTTGGCACGCTGGCCGGTCAACGCAACCAGTTCGTCGCCGGTGCCGGCTACGACGCCAGCCGCGTGCAGTTTTCGCAATCGTCGCAGCTTGGTTACATCAATCCTGATCACAGCATCACCGGCGTCAATGCCTTCGGCGATGGCGTCAGCGGCGGCACTGTCGATGGCGTGCCGTTCGATACGCGGGTCGACCTGTCCGGCCGCATCCGCACCTGGAGCGTATTTGCCAGTGACACGCTATCGTTCCGGGACCAGTTGCATCTGACCTTGTCCGGGCGCTACAACACGACCACCCTCCGTAATCGCGATGCGCTGCATGCCGATGGTGATCCGGCCTCGCTCAGCGGCGACCACAAGTTCTCGCGCTTCAATCCGGCCATCGGCCTGACCTGGAGCCCGACCAAAGTTCTGAACGTCTACGCCGGCCTCAATGAAAGCAGCCGCGCGCCGACTGCGATCGAACTCGGTTGTGCCAATCCGGACCGGCCCTGCAAATTGCCCAATGCGATGGCCGGTGATCCGCCGTTGAACCAGGTCGTCACCCGCACAACCGAAGCCGGACTGCGCGGCAGCGTGGCTGGCAATCTGCAATGGAATGCCGGCGTCTTCCATGCTGAAAACCGCAATGATATTTTGTTTGTGGCGGACAACCAGGCCGGCTACGGCTACTTCAAGAACTTCGGCAAAACCCGGCGCAAGGGACTTGAACTGGGCTTGAGCGGCAAGCTCGGCAAGATGACGCTGGGCGCCCATTACACCTTGCTCGATGCCACCTACCAGAGCAGTGAAATCGTCAATGGCAGCAGCAATAGCAGTAACAGCACGGCTGGCGCCGGCACGCCCGGCTTCGACGGCGTGATCACGCTCCGTCCCGGCGACCGCATCCCGCTGATCCCGCGCCAATTGCTCAAACTATCGGCCGACTACGCAGTGACGCCCGGCTTCAACATCAACAGCAACATGGTGGCGATGGCCGGCGCACTGGCGCGCGGCAATGAAAATAATGGCCACCAGCCCGATGGCGTGACCTATCTCGGTCAGGGTCGCAGCGCCGGTTATGCAATCTTCAACCTCGGTGCAAACTATGCAGTGACCGATCAACTGCAGTTGATCGGTCAGATCAACAACGTCTTCGACACGCGCTACAACACGGCCGCACAACTGGGTGCAACCGGCTTCGATGGCAGCGGTAATTTCGTCGCGCGACCACTCGGCGGCTCGGCTGCCGATGGCTATCCTTCGCAGCATTCGACGTTTTATGCGCCCGGTGCGCCGCGCCTGTTCTGGGTCGGTTTGCGCTATGCGTTCGACAAGACAGCCGGCGGCTGACGCGGCGTAGTTCTCTTGCGCAGAACGGTGGCCCGTTACAGCCCGTCGAGTACCGCATTGAGCTGCGCTTCGACCTTGGGCCGCGACCAGCCACGGCGTCGAATCAGGTCATCGATCGTGGTCGCGCGCAAGATATCCTTGCGCACCGCGCCCGACAGCGCATCATAATTGCGCTGATCGACCTCGGTCACGATGGCTTGATCGCTTTCCTTGCAGTACACGTCGAAGGCCTGGTTGACGACACTGCCGATGTGCAGTATCTCGTCAAAAATGGCGCGATCGTGCGGCTCGCGCGCCATCAGATTGTCATCGACACCGGCAGCCGCATCGAGCAGACGCTGCACGCAACCGGTATTGCAGACCTGCGGCTCGCGGCCAATATCGTACAGACGCTCCAGCACGGCGTCCTGCAGTTGCCGGGCCACGGCCTGCCGGTCGGGCAATGTGGCTTGCTGGGTTATGTAAGACTGCATCAGATGCAGTGTGCGCGGTGCAGTGGTGCTCAGGCCGCCTTCGGTGACTTCGCCATCCTGCGACAAAACCTGCGTCAGACCAAGTTGCATCATCCGGGCGCGCCAGCCATCCTGCAGCAAGGCGCGCTGCGGCTGCGGCTGTGCGGCCGCCCATTCTGCCATCTGCTGCTTGACATCCTGCGGCATCGGATGGGCCCGGGACGGATCGACCACCAGCAGAATGCTGTCGATCTCCACGTCGACGGCGTGGTTCGTCACTAGCGCCGTGATACGGGCCTCGACGGCAGTGATGGCCTGCTCCATCGTCATCACCGTCGCCCCGCCCAGCTGCGCCAGACGCTCCAGAATATCGCGACCACGCAGCAGAAATCCTTCCTGATGGACATTGGCGCCCCACCGTGCCTGCGCAATATTGTTGACGTCGAATTCCAGCGCATAGCGGCCGCTTCCCTGTGCCATCTCTTCGATTTCATTGCGCGAATGGGCAATGCCGCCAAGCACGAACTGGTTATGGTAGTGATCGCCAGGCAACGGTTGATCACCTATGCCGGCAGTCTCTCGTGGTGCAACGTTCAGTAATCGCTGCGCACAAAAACGCGCATGTTTGTTATAGCGGCCAAAAAACTGCAACGACTGCTCCAGTGCCAGCGTCAGCCGAAACGCCGCATCTTTGCTGTGTTGGTCACGTCGCGCAAGCACCGCGGAAGGCTGACTGCCTTGTTGCAGATAAAGCAATTCGCCCAGCTTGGCATTGGTCGTGCTGCTCAAAAAGCGATTTGGCAAGCCGTTCGACGGGGTGAAACAGCACCAGCGCTCCAGTTCCTGCACCAGAAAATCCTTGTCCGACACGGTCGATGGCGCTTGCGCCCTGGCCCGGAGATGTGCGATCACGCGTGCAGAATCGAGCAAAAAGATCGCGCCGTTGGGATCGATATCCGGGTGCGCAAGCAACCTGAGTGCGGCCTCCTCGCACGCCGGACGCTCACCGAATTTGCTACACATGGCCAGTGCTGTCGCTCCTGACGAAGCGGCCAGGTTGACATCGATGCCGGGCGACTCAAGCAGGCGCTGCAGGATTTCCATTCTGTTGAAATAGACCGACAGATGCAGTGCGCTATAACCGTTACCCTGCACCACTGTATTGACATCAGCATTGCGCGCACTCGCAAGCGCTACGACGACATCCTCCCAGCCATGCGTGACCGCCAGATGGAGGGCCGAATTGCCATCCTTGCACAAGGCGTTGATCTCGATATGCGGGGCTGCAAGCAGGACCCGGATCACCGCCACTTTCCCGTTGATCGCAGCGACATGCAGTGCCGTGGAATTGCCGGCGATCGTCTCGTTGACATCGACATCGGCCCGACTCACCAATGTCGCTGCCACTGCAGGATACCCCTGAAAGGCAGCCAGATGCAGCGCCGTCCAGCCGTCTTGAGACGCAACATTCACTTGGCCGGATGTCCTGTCCATCAGCAGCGCTACGGCATCGGCATGGCCAAACATGGCAGCGCAATGCAGTACATTAAATCCTCTGGGCGTCATGATATAGGGAGCACTTCCGGCGTCGAGTAACATCGTGATGCTGATCAGGTCCCCCTTGATCGCTGCGTGATGCAGTGCCGTACAACCCCTGCGGTCGGTCGCATTACATTCTGCTCCGCCGGTATCAAGCAAGGCCTGAATGATCCCGTGATGACCAGCCGTCATTGCACGCAGCAGCGGTGTCAGGCCGTCCGGTGTTGCCAGACCGGGATTAGCCTGCAGGAGTAACAGGCGTTGGACTTCCTCAACATCAACACTCCGGATGGCATGATGTAACGGCGTCCAGCCACCTTCATCTCGCTTGTCGGGACCGCCTGTTGCAATCAACATGCCGCGTTGTTCGCCTTGCAACACAGGCCTCGACCGTTTGCGCGCACTGCTCGCGTCAACTGTTTGTGGTTCCGCAGGTGCGGGGCTGCCAGTCCTTGCGGCGGCAGGTGGAACGGATTGCTGGGGCAGTGGCAGGATGCCACCTGGTGGATTGACGATCATGGGTATCGGGTCAGTTATTCATCAGGAGTGGTCACATCAGGCGCTTTTGCTGACCGATGTGTCGATAGGCGCGTGTTTTACTCAGTGATTTCATAAAAAAAGTTTCGTTGTCTGTCGCAAGGCGGGCGCTTGTGCCTGCCGGCTACAGGCCATCGAGCACCGCATTGAGTTGCGTTTCGACCGTCGGGCGCGACCAGCGCCGGCGTCTGATCAAGTCATCGATCGTGGTCGCACGCAAGATATCCTTGCGTACCTCGCCCGACAGCTCGTCGTAATTGCGCTGATCGCGTTCGGTCACGATGCCCTGCTCGCGTTCCTTGCAATGCACATCAAACGCCTGATTGACGACGCTACCGATGCGCAGTATCTCGTCAAAAATCGCCCGGTCATGCGGCTCGCGCGCCATCAGAGTCGCATCGACCCCGGCAGCTGCGTCGAGCAGGCGTTGTACGCAGCCGGTGTTGCAGACCTGCGGCTCACGACCGATATCGACCAACCGCTCCAGTACGGCGTCCTGTAATTGGCGGGCGACGACTTGCCGATCGGGCAGGCCGGATTGCTGCGCGATATACGACTGCATCAGGCAGAGCGTGCGCGGCGCGGTGGTGATCAGACCGCCCTCGTTGACCTCGCCGTCCTGCGACTGAACCTGCGCCAGGCCAAGCCGCATCAAGCCCGCCCGCCAGGCGCAATGCAGCACTGCGCGCTGCGGCTGCGGCTGCTCGGCGACCCAGTCGGCGATCTGCTGCTTGACCTCCTGTGATATCGGATCGCTCCGGGATGGCACAGCTAGCAGCAAGAGAATGCTATCGATCAGCGAATGCGCGGCGGCGTCCGTGGCCAGCGCAGTGATAGCGCTCTCTACATTGGCGATGGCCTGCTCCATCGTCATCGACGTTGCACCGCCCAGCTGCGTCAGACGCTCCAGGATATCGCGGCCACGGAGCAGAAAACCCTCCTGATGCACATTGGCACCCCACTGTGCCTGCGCGATATTATTGACTTCGAATTCCAGCGCATAGTGTCCGCGCCCCTGCGCCATATCTTCGATTTCGCTACGGGAGTAAGCAATACCGCCAAGTACGAACTGGTTATGGTAGTGCTCATCCGGTAGCAGCTCACCCCGTGCGTTGGCTGTCGCTCGCGGTGCCATAACCAGCAATCGCTGGGCGCAGAGACCCGCTCCCTTGTTATACCGGCCATAAAACTGCAGCGACTGCTCCAGTGCCAGCGTCAGCCGGAATGCCGCATCTTTGCTGTGCTGATCGCGTCGCGCCACCATCGATGCAGGCTGACTGGCTTGCCGCAAGTACAGTATTTCGCCCAGTTTGGCATTGGTCGCGCTTCTCAGGAACAGGTTTGGCGTACCGTGCGATGGCATGAAACAGGTCCAGCGCTCCAGCTCCTGCACCAGAAAATCCTCGTCCGATAAAGTCGAGGGCGCTTGCGCCTTGCGCCGGAAATGGTCGACTACGCGGGCGGACTCCAGCAAAAAAATCGCGCCGTTCGGATCGATATCGGAGTGCGCAAGTAACCTGAGGGCAGCCTCCTCGCGCGCCGGATAAGCACCAATCCCGGTGCACATGGCCAGTGCACTCACTCCTGATGGCGTGGCCAGGTTGACGTCGATTCGAGGCGCCGCGAGCAATCGCTCGAGCAGCGTTATATTTTCGAAATCCACCGCCATATGCAGTGCGCTGTTACCGCTACGGCGTACCGCATTGACGTCGACGCCGCGCGCATCCAGAAGAACCTCCATGATGTCCTCCCTACCATTACTGACCGCCATGTGGAGTGCGGTTTCGTCGTACTCACTGCGCGCATCGGGTTCGATACCCGGTGCATCAAGCAGCGCCCGGGCAACTTGTGCATGGCCATTGATGGCCGCGATATGCAGTGCCGTGAGATTGGCCGACGTTCTCTGATTGACGTCGTTTCCCATGCGAGCAGCCAATGCCGCGACCACCTCATGATGCCCGCTGAGGGTCGCCATATGCAAAGCGCCCCACCCGTTATCCGTTAACTGAATATTCAACAGACCGGAGGTCCTTTCCATCAGCAGCGACACGGCATTGGCGTGGCCGGATAAGGCCGCGCAATGGAGCGCATTCAAGCCATCAGGTGTAAGTGCGTCCGCAGTACTCCCGGCCGTGAGCAACATATCAATGATGTATGGGTCGCCTTTTTTAGCGGCGTGCAGCAATGCCGTGTGGCCCTCGGTGTCGATCGCCTCGCACTCGGCCCTGCCTGTTTCAAGCAGGACACGGATGACGTCGCAATACCCCACTGCGATGGCCAGCATGAGTGGAGTCCGGCCATCCGGCGTGGCCAGTCCGGCATGGGCGCGCAGGCCTAACAGGCGCCGGACTTCTTGAGCATCATTTCTCGCGATGGCATGGTGTAGCCGTGTCCAGCCACCCTCATCACGCTTGTCCGGATCACCCGTGGCAATCGACAGTCCGCGTTGCTCCGCCTGCAACGGCGCTCCAGAGCGCTTGCGTGTACTGCTCGCGGAAGTTGCTTGCGGTACAGCGGAAACCGGTGGCTGGCTAGGTGGCGGATTCGGCGGCAGGTTGCTACCTGAAGGATGGAGTTTCATGAATATCTGTTCGATTCGTTAAGAGAAGTGATCTCGTTAGCAACCTTTCGCGGGAGAGTTTGCCGACAAGTGCGTGCCTCACTCTGTGCGGATACAGAAAAAAAGGTTCCATTCCAGTGCTCTGCTGATCGCCACAGCGGAACCGTCAACGTGGAACCTGTGCTTGCACAGGGACACTCATCGGTCTTGAACTTGCTGCAATGAGAAGGGCGTGATGATGAGAAACAAGCTCTCTGCGTCCAATGATCCGCAAGTACCAACAACGAGTACCAACGACACGCTGTTCATTCACCAAGAGGTAGCCTATGCCAGTTAAATTTCATCGTCCTTCTTTCGTGAAGGGCACTCCTGCTCTCAATGTGCTCACGGCCAAAGGCGCACGGGAAGCCGATGACGCGATCCATGCAAGGCAACCAGATGGCGCAGGAACGCCGGCGCGCTCCCGTCTCGGGCATTACCGCGCCAGGGTGTCTGTATTGAAGGAGATGGCCAGGCGATCAACGGCACCGGGGCCAGCGGTGCTGGCAGAACCGTCGACACCACGGAGATCGGTGTCACCGGCACTACCGGCAACCCCACCAGCGCCTGCACCGGCACCAGCGCCAACAATCGCCGCATTGCCAGCTCCGTTGCTGTCCCAAATTCTGGCGAGCGCAATGGGCAACAACCCGCCGGTTCAGGTTGTGACCGGATTACGGACCTTCAGCCGTGCCATGAAAGAAGGTGTCGATCGCTATGTGCAGCAACCTCAACAAGTTGAGCTGGCCTTGCAGATGACACGTAATAGCCTGGGCAATCTGGCACAAGCTCCTAACGTCAGTGATGAACACTTCCAGATGCGTGTGAGGCAACTGATTGGCCGCAACACACATATCGGCCTGCGTCTGTTTGACATCGCGTCCCCTGCACGGCGTCAGTTCGTCATCGAGTCTCTGGCCAGCGTCACCCACTTGCGAAGCGTTGATCTCGATGCCAGCGATATGCCTGAAAGTTTTCCGGCCGTATTGACTGCGATCAGCACCATAAGTAATGGCAACCATCACTTGACCCGATTTGGACTCAATGTGCATGACTGCGACATTGGTGATGCAGGGGCGCGCGCATTGGCGGCGATCACCACCATCACCACACTAGGTGCCAGTTTGAACGACATCCACGCTGAAGGAGCCAATGCATTGGCTGCGAACACCACCATCACATCACTGGACTTGAGCTTTAACGACATTGGTGATGCGGGAGCACAGGCACTGGCAGCAAACACCCGCATCACGAAACTCGATCTCAGTGCCAATGACATCGGTAATGAAGGCGCACAGGCGCTGGCGGCAAACAACACCATCCGACACCTCAGAGTCACGCACAGCGACATCGGTGATAGAGGGGCGCTGGCACTGAGCGCCAACCCCACGCTGATAGAACTTGATGTCAGTTTCAATAACATCGGCAATGCCGGCGTACAGGCGCTGGCGGCCAACACCAACATCAGCAGGCTCAGTGTGGGGTTCAATAATTTTGGTGCCGCTGGCGATCTGGCCATCGAGCAGCGCAGGCTTCGATTGCAAGCAATGCCACCGCCTGGTTGATCATGCGGGGCACCCACTTCATCGCCGCCATCGTCGCATTGCGCGACGCCGCGCCAGTTCCCCTGCGGGTTTGGATAATTTTTTTACGGATTACTGCATCAACTGGAACCGGACACCCTTGTAACGCAGGATCGCCCCGTTGGGCAAAATGCTGTCAAGCACCAGTCCAGGCGAGACTTCCTCGCCTTCCTTCAACAGCCGTTTGTCGATCAGCAACATGCGTTCGGCAGGAACGTCGGAATACATCGAACCACCGATGCTCAGTGCCGGCAACTCGCGCTGCAGGTTGGCCGGTAGCGTCGCCAGCGTCAGCAAGCCGCCGGCGGCCTCCTTGCGGTCAGGCAAAACGGGCGCTGCCGCACGCCGGACTCTGGTCGTTTCCTTCTGAACTTCTTTCGGCAGCGGCGGCGGCACAGCCATGTCGTTATTAGTCAGCGGCGGCGGCACGGGCAGTGCCGGCAGCACAGCGGGAGCCGGCAGCGGTGGCGCAATGCGGGGTGGCGATGGGGCGTGCCGGTTTAGCCAGAACAGTCCTGCCAGTATCAGGAGCGGCACCGCCAGCACCAGCCAGGTCGAAGCACGCCGCCACAGACCGGCTCGGCGTGCCGGTGCCGTACCGGGCCAACCGGAGGTGTGCAGGCCTGGCAATTCGCCCAACTGGCGTTCGGCATCGGCTTTCTTGAGCGCATCGAGAATCATGGACATCGGCTTATTTCCTTGCGGCGACAGAGAGAGATTGCAAGCGCGGCTCGACCAGTCCTGCCGCGTTGGCCAACCGCATCAGCGTTTGCGGACCGGCAATGCCATCGGGCTTGAGTCCCTGCATTAATTGAAAACGCCGCACCCGCCGTTCGTCGACCAGCGTGCCGTCCGGCGGTGTCGGCACGCCATCGACAACGGCCAACTGCGCAGCGAGCCAGTCGGCCACCGGACCGCGCGCTCCCGCAGAGACCGATGTGCGATAACCGGCGGGGCCGCGCCACAGGGTCCGGAAATCACCGTTCCAGCGCCGCGCCAGCACAGCGAGGCTCACTGTGTCAGCGATGCCGTCGATCTGCAGGTTGGCACTCATGGCGCTCAGGCCGGTCAGTACTGCGTAGTAGTCCCTGCCATCGTCGTCTTTCAAGGTCAGGATTGCTGGCCGGTCGAGCTGGCGCAAGTCGGTCAGGCCACGTCCGTCAAAACAGTAGACATTTTCTTTTTGCAGCGCGCTGCATGCTTCCCCGTCGCCAATGGTCAGTTGCCAGAGCCTGGCCAGCCGCTGGTAAGCCGCCGGCAAGTCGCGCGCGGCACTGCTGGCGACGCGCGCCACAGTGGCCGGTGCCGGTGCGGATACCGACACGGGCGGGATGGCGACGACAGCTGCGCGTGCCGGACTGAGCGCTGCGGCTTTGACAGGCACGGCAGCAAACCGGTTATAACCCAGCAGAACACCGCCCAGCAACACGGCTCCCGCCACAGCGCCAGCCAGTGCAAAGCGCCAGCGCAACGTACCGCTTGACGCAGCGACACCATCAAGCCGGAACACTTCGCGCGCTGCCGCGTCAATGGTGGCCACATCGACCCGACGCAGGCCGGCAGCGTAAGCGCCAAGCAGCGCACGGTCACACAGCAGATTGATCCGGCGCGGAATGCCGCGGGCACACTGATGAATCCGGCGCATTGCACGCTCACTGAATAACGGTTCGTTGCGACCACCGGCAACAGCGAGGCGGTGCGCGATGTATTGCGCGGTCTCGCCCTCCGACAACGCGGCCAGGTGAAAACGGGCGATGACGCGCTGTGCCAATTGTTCCAGCTCGGGACGATCGAGCATGGTGCGCAATTCGGGCTGGCCGATCAGGATAATTTGTAGCAGCTTGCGTTCATTGGTTTCGAGATTGGTCAGCAAACGCAGTTGTTCGAGTACATCCGCCGACAGATTTTGCGCTTCGTCGATGATCAGGATGTTGTTCTGTTTGACCGCATGGGTGCGCAGCAAAAAGGTGTTGAGCGGATCTATGAAATCCTTGACGGTCACGGCGGCGTCATTGCGCGGACTGACCTTGATATTGAATTCGTCGCAGATCGACTGCAGCAACTCGGTCACTGACTGTTTCGGATTGAACAGATAGGCGACGTTGCAGCGAGCGGGAATCTGCTCAAGAAAGAGGCGGCACACCGTCGTCTTTCCGGCGCCGATTTCGCCCGTCAGCAAGACGAAACCGCCACCGCCCTTGAGACCGAACAGCAGATGGGCGAGGGCCTCGCGATGACGCTCGCTCATGAACAGGTAGCGCGGATCGGGGGCGATCGAAAAGGGGGGCTGACTGAGTTGAAAGAATGGCTGGTACATGTGCGAAGGCTAGCACAAAGCGCCAGCGATCCAGCACGATCGCGCCACAACTGACGCCGTGACGCATCAAGAAAACCTCTCCATTCCTGCCGCGCAGCCTGGCCGCGGGCAGCGTCAACTTATCAAACGATTTCTGCCTCACCCGAGATCGTCAATGATTGATAGCCATGCCGTTCAGTCAGATTGACCGGGCTTGTCGTCGCACGGACCTCGGCGCGATGATGCCAGTGCCGCAACGCATCGGCCACTGGCACGCGCTCGAATGGCGAGGCATGCGGAAGAATCTGCTGCAAGGCGGCCCGCACCCGGACCAGGCGCGGGTCATGCGGTTGCGCGTCGTCGGTGGTGTCATTGATACAGAAAAAATCAACGGCACCGGCTTGCGCGATCAGCTGCTCAATTTGCTGCAACTGGTCGGCTTCGCCGGTCGAGATGTACAGGTGGGTGTAATCGCGCACGGTCGCCTGTCCGTGTGCCAGCGCCCAGCGCATCACGAAGTCCGACACGATGGTCGGCTTGTCCCAGGTTCGGAAGGTGGTCGAGCGCACCATCGCAAACAGGTCGGGTGCGGCCTCTTCGAGCGCAACCATCATCGAACGCAACATCGGTCGTGGCGAATGGGCGAAGGTGCGGAAAGTATGCCGGTACGCCCCGATGTTGCGCGCCGCCAGCCACTGGTGCGACAGGCGGCAGGCATTGTCGAGCGAGGTCGCGTCCTGGCGCAACGGCTCGTTGGTCACCGCGGGCTCATCGGACCAGGCAACACAAATACCTTTGTCGTCAAACCAGTCACTGGCCTGCACCGGCGCACCGAAGAACACGTCGTCATTGAGATAAATGAAGCGTTCCGACAAATTGGGAATGCGATGAATATAGGACTCGATATTGCCGGAATCAAAGGTTGGCAGCGATGCCGCCGGGATCAGCGACGCATGGTCGATGATCGTGATTCCGGCCGATGGACGCAACCAGACCGGGCTCTGGCCATCAGTCACGATATACACATGGCCGTGTTGCGGAAAGAACTGTTCCAGTGCGCGCAAGCTGTAGCGCAACTCGTCATTGTCGCGAAAACGTCCCTCGACATTGCCATACACGGCGATGGCGTCGCGATGGCGGGCGCTGAGTTTTTCGGCCGCGCGATGACGCTTGCGCCGCCAGGCAGGATCATTGCCGTCTACCCACAGGTAGACGATGTCGATTGAATTTGCGTCTGTCATGGACGAATGTGCACCCGGAAAATTAACTTGTCGAAGTCAGTGTGAATTGGCCCGGGAGGACAAAGGGATCGCCGCTGACACCTGCTTTCCGCACAGACCAGAATTTTCTGGCGCTGACTGCGGGGGCATATGTTACGACGATATGAAATATCGTGGGAGGACTGACTATATCGCAGTAAAACAGTGCTACCGACGCGTACAGAATTAGCTGCCGCGCCGGCCGATCAGACGCCTGCGTCAGGTACAGCTGCCATAGGCGTAAAAGCCGTTCGACGTATTGCGCACGTCGGTATACGCATAGATCGAGTAATAGCCGAGGTACTGGTTCGAATTGACCGCATAGGCATTGCCGCCCGATGCATAGGCACGACCGGCGGAAACATGGGCATAGTTGCTGCCGTACCAGTGCGCGCAATTGAATGGCGTCGTCGCATTGCCGCTGGTGATGCGATCGATCATGGTCTTGATCGCCACCATCTGGCCACCGCTCTTGCCGGGAAAATTGACGTCGTCGTAGCCGTACCAGTCCCAGCAACCATTCGGATTGGCCGACGTCGGACTGGCTTGCGGATACAGCACAATCATGTTGTTGGTATCGGCCCAGCGGTTGTAGCCGGCGTTCTTGTAATACTGCGTGCCGACGGTGGCGACATTCTGCTTGCAGCCGTGTAGCGCGACATGCAATTTGCACGACTGGCCAGCGGCACAATTAGCCGGTACGTAGGCCCAGCCATCATTGGCCATGCCGTGCGTGGTCGGATCAGCATTCCCCCAGAAGCCCTTCTGATCGAAGTTAATAAACGTGCCGCCCAGCGTGCCGGCATTTTTTGCATTGAGCGTGCCGTGTATCCATTTGAGCAGATCGCCCGCCGCATCGACATTGCAATTGCTGATGTACGGCGAGGCGTTGACGCTGCACGGATTGCCGTTGTAATCAGTCGGCATCGCATGTTCGGCCGCGATGCTGTTCTTGTAGACGATGTTGGCGCTGCTGACATAGTTGCCGTACATCGTTTTGAGATCGTTCATCACCGCCTGCTTCACCGTCGAATCAAGCGTGCCGGAAAACAGGTACACCTTCGACGCTGCCAGATTGGCGGTCGGGTCGATGTAGCCATTGCCGGACCAGGTATTGACGGTCGAGATCAGGTACGGCAGATTGCGCGAACCATTGTCGATCGTGCAGGGACCGGTCGCGATAGCGACATTACCTTGCGAGCAATAGACCGGCCCGCCGGCAATGATGCCGGCACCCTTGCGGATGGTTTTCGAATAGGCGAAGTGCAATTGCGCGGCCATGTAACCACCGGAGGACAACCCGGAGACCGACACATCAGCGTTGCTGACGTTGTAGCGCGGTAGCACCACGGCGGCACCGGCCAGCGAGGTAAAAGTGAAGGCAACGGTCGCGGCAAGCAGCCGAGCGGAAAACGGGATCAAGGGCGGCATGGTGTCTCCAGTGGTTTTGTAACTACGATTTTTGTGTTGCTGCGCCGTGCAGCACGCATCATCGTAGACCTGTGAGACGCCCTGTCAATCACAATCCCGTATCAACCCACGTACAAATCCGGCCGGAATCCAAGTACAATCCGGACATCGCGGGTGTAGCTCAATGGTAGAGCAGAAGCTTCCCAAGCTTACGACGAGGGTTCGATTCCCTTCACCCGCTCCAGACTAAACACAGCACGAACGCACCACGAACGCATCAGGCACCCGAACCACGGTGCCTTTTTTATTGGCACTCTTCCTCTTCGACCGACAGGCAGTCCAGCATGACCGACACGCGCAAACCCATGTTCTATGATCCCACCGAGCACCGCATCCGCAGCTTCGTCACCCGGGCCGGCCGGCTGTCGACTGCACAGGCGCGCTCCATCGAGACACTCGGT
>CAILRJ010000414.1 GCA_903836575.1 uncultured Burkholderiales bacterium | reverse complement strand
CGTTATCCGGACTGGTGCGTTCGAAAGCGCTGTACCGCTTTGCCGGCACGTTGATCGGCTCCGGCGCCACCGTGCTGCTGGTGCCGCAACTGGGCAACTCGCCGGAATTATTGTCGCTGGCGCTGGCGGGCTGGGTTGGCGCCTGCCTGTACCTGTCGTTGCTCGACCGCACGCCACGCTCGTATGTTTTCATGCTGGCCGGTTACACGGCCGGTCTGATCGCCTTCCCGGTAGTGGCCGACCCATCAACGGTGTTTGAGGTGGCGCTGGCGCGGGTCGAAGAAATCACGCTCGGCATTGCCTGCGCGACGCTGGTTCACTCGCTGGTCTTTCCGCAAAGCGTGGGCCCGCTCCTGCTCGGACGCGTCGACCACGCCATCAACGACGCGCGCCAGTGGATTCGTGAAGCCCTCACGGCAGCGCCGCAAAAACCCGGCAAGCAGGCGCGCTGGAGCCTGGCGGGCGACATCACCGAACTGCGCGTGATGTCGACGCATTTACCGTTCGATACCTCGCATCTGCGCTGGATGTCCGGTTCGATGCAGGCACTGCACGACCAACTGGCGCTGATGGTGCCCCTGCTATCGGCCATCGAAGACCGGCTCGCTACGCTGCGCCGGCACGATCCGGATAGCCTCACCACCGACTGGCAGGCGCTACTGGCCGACATCGCGCAGTGGTGCGCGGCACAATCACCGTCACCAGATCATCCGGTCCGGTTGCGCGCCGCGATCAACCGTCTCACTCCCGCCATCGGCAGCGCGACCAACTGGAGCACGCTGCTGCAAGTGAATCTGGCCACCCGCCTGCAGGCACTCGTGGCGGCAGCAGAAACCTGCATGGTCTTGCGCCGCCAGATCGACGCAGTGCTGGAAGGTCGCGGACCGATTCCGTCGCGGCGGCTAACCAGTCGGACCGCGGGCGCACTCCACCTCGATCACGGCCTGGCCTTGCGTTCGGCCTTCGCCGCATTCATCGCCATCCTGGTCTGTTGCGCATTCTGGATCGTCACCGGCTGGCCCGCAGGTGCCGGAGCACCGACGATGGCAGCGGTATTTTGCTGCTTCTTTGCGACTCAGGATGATCCGGTGCCGGGCATCCGTACCTTCCTCAATTTCACGCTGCTGTCGATCCCGATCTCGGCTTTTTATTTGCTGGTGGTGATTCCATCGGTGCATGATTTTGCGTTGCTGATGCTGGTGTCGGCCCCGATCTTTCTGCTGCTGGGCGTGTTCGCCGGCCGTCCGGCCACCAGTTTGCAGGCGATCGCGGTGCTGTTCGGCGTGGCCGGCATGCTGAGCTTGCAGGACACCGGCAGCGCCGACATGCTGTCGTTTACGAATGGCATGCTGGCGCAACTGACCGGCTTGGCCGCGGCGGTATTCTTCACGCGCTTGTTGCGCTCGGTCAGCACGCGCTGGGTCGCGCATCGTCTGCTGCGAGCCGGTCGCAACGAGCTGGTCAGCATGAGTACCTCGCGCCGGCCGCCGGCGCTGACCGACGTGTCGGCGCGCATGCTGGACCGCATCGCGCTGCTGACGCTGCGGCTGGCCACAGCGGGACCGGAACACGATACCAGTGGCAACGACGCGCTGGTCGACCTGCGCATCGGTCTCGGGGTAGCGCAATTGCGCGCGCTGCAAGCCGGGCTGGAACAGGCCGGTTTACCCTTGCAGCCGCTACTGCAACAACTACTGCAACAACTCGCACAGCACTATCGCCAAGCAGCCGGCGCACCGGCTTCTGGCTTGCTCGACGCCGTCGATACGCTGATGCGCGCGCTCTGTGCGGCACGCCTGACCGACGCCGGTGCCGCACTGACCGGCATCCGCCGCAATCTGTTTCCGGCCGCACCGCCCTACTTTGCGCCCGGTACTGCTACGGAGCATTCCCGATGACCGGTGAATTCAGTTTTTACGGTCTCTATATTCCGTGGCTGCTGTTGCTGTCCCTGCTGGCGCTGGCCTGCTCGCGCCTCATCAGCTACGTACTCGCGCGCACCGGCCTATACCGACTGGTCTGGCATCCGGCCCTGTTCGACTTTGCCCTGTTCATCATCCTGCTGGGTGGTTTCACTTTTCTCTTGCCTCATCAGGCTTACTGACATGCCCTTCAACCTTACCTTGCCGGCGCTGGGCCGGTTCGCCCTCACCCTCGCCACCGTGGCTATCGCCCTGTTCGCCGGCTGGCATTTATGGCAGCACTACGAAGTCGATCCCTGGACCCGCGACGGCCGCATCAAGGCCGGCGTGGTCCAGGTCGCGCCCGACGTGACCGGTCAGATCACCGCAGTGCAGGTGCATGACAACCAGCATGTGGTGGTTGGCCAGGTGCTGTTCGAGATTGACCGGGCCCGTTTCGCGCTGGCGTTGCGTCAGGCCGATGCCGTGCTGCAGGCGCAGCAGGTACTGCTCACGCAAGCCGAAAAAGAAGCGCGCCGCAATACCGGCCTGGGCGATCTGGTCGCGCAGGAAGCGCGCGAACAGGGTCAATCAAAAGTAGCCCAAGCCCGCGCGCTGCTGGCCGGGGCAGCCGTCGGGCGTGACATGGCGAAGCTCAATCTGGCGCGCACCCGGGTGGTCTCTGCGGTCAATGGGGTGACCACCAATCTGGACCTGCGGGCCGGCACCTATGTCACTGCCGGCCATCCGGTGATGGCACTGATTGACCTCGATTCGTTTTATGCCGAAGGCTACTTCGAAGAAAACAAGCTGCCGGGGATTCACGTCGGCGATCCGGTCTCCCTGTCGCTGATGGGTGAGCGGCGCGTGCTCGGTGGCCATGTCGACAGTTTTTCCGGCGGCATCGCCGACCGTGACCGCAGTACCGCCAGCAACCTGCTGCCCAACGTCAATCCGACCTTTAACTGGGTCAGACTGGCCCAGCGCATCCCGGTGCGCATCGCCCTCGACAAGGTGCCCGATGGCGTACGGCTGGTGGCCGGTCAGACCGTCACCATCGCGGTCCATCAACAACCGGCCATGGTGCAATGAGGCCCGGCATGCGTTCTGCGTTACTGGTCGCAGGACTGATCACGCTAGCCGGTTGCGGCACCGTCGTCGGTCCCGATTACCGCGTACCACCCCAAGCGGTAGTGCTCAAACCGGCGGCGTCAGCAGCCTTTGCCAGCGCGGCCGAGGCCGTCTTCGACGCCCGTTCGTTACCGCCACAATGGTGGCGGCTGTATCAGGATCCGACACTCGACGGGCTGATCGCGCGCGCCTTCGCTGCCAATACCGATTTGCGAATTGCCGCGGCCAATCTCGCGCGTCTGCTAGCACTGCAGGTCGAGGCTGCGCAATTGGGTCGGCCTGATGTCTCGGTGCATGCGGCACCGGCCTACGGACGACCATCGGCGGCGGCACTCGGACTGGATGCCCCCCTGCCGGCCGGCTGGTCGCAAGAGTCCGGCGTGGCAGTGTCGTACCAGCTCGACCTGTTCGGCAAACTCTCGCGCAGCATCGAAGCGGCCGATGCCGATAGTGCCGCCGCGCAGGCCGCGCTTGATTTGGCCCGCGTGACGGTCGCCGCCGAAACCGCCCGCGCCTATGTCGACGCCTGCGCTACCGGCCAGCAAATTCTGGTGGCGCGCCACTCGGTCCAGTTGCAGCAACAATTCGTGCAATTGACCGACCGGCGCTTTGCTGCCGGACGCGGCAATGCGCTCGACGACAGCCGCGCGCGCGGCCAGCTCGATCAGTTGCGCGCCGCCGTGCCGCCACTGCTAGCCGGGCACCGTACCGCGCGATTTCGCCTCGCAGTGCTGACTGGCGACTTACCCGGCACGCTGTCAGCGCGCATCGATGCGTGCAGCGCGCCACCGCGCCTGCAGCAAGCCATCCCGGTCGGCGACGGTGCCGCCCTGCTGCGCCGCCGTCCCGATATCCGTCAGGCCGAACGTAATCTTGCCGCCACCAGTGCGCGCATCGGCGTGGCGACGGCCGCGCTGTATCCCGATATTGTGCTCGGCCTGACGGGCGGCAGCAGCGGTAGTCTGGGACAGTCCGGCACGGCCAGCTCACTGCACTGGAGTCTGGGGCCGCTGATTTCATGGACGCTGCCCGCCACCGGATCAGCGCGCAGTCGCATCGCGCAGGCCGAAGCCGGCAATAGCGCTGCGCTGGCGCGCTTCGATGGCGTCGTGCTCAATGCCTTGCGCGAAGTCGAAAGCGCGTTGACGGTCTATGCGCGTGAGCTTGATCGCAACGCCGCGTTGCACGATGCGCGCGACCAGAGCGGGCGCGCCTCGGAACAAGCGGCCACGCTGTTT
>CAILRJ010000413.1 GCA_903836575.1 uncultured Burkholderiales bacterium | reverse complement strand
GCCAGCAAGGTCTTGCCGGTACCGGCCTGGCCCAGCAGCGTGACGAAATCGCATTCCGGATTCATCAGCAAATTGAGGGCGAAGTTCTGTTCGCGGTTGCGGGCGGTGACACCCCAGACGTTGTTCTTGTTGTGGCCATAGTCGCGCAGTGTTTGCAGCACGGCGGTCTTGCCATTGATCTCGCGGACCTTGCCGTAGAACGCCGGTTCGCCATTCATCGGCTCCATGTACACGAACTGGTTCATCAGCATCGCCGGCACCAGCGGACCGGTCAGCCGGTAGTACGTAGTGCCGGTGCCGTTCTTGTTTTCCTGCCAGGATTCGATGCCCTTGCCGTGCTTGTTCCAGAAATCATCCGGCAAATGCAGGATGCCCGAGTACAGCAGATCGGTGTCTTCGAGGACGTGGTCGTTAAAGTATTCTTCGGCCGGCAAACCGAGTGCACAGGCCTTGATGCGCATGTTGATGTCTTTCGACACCAGCACGATGGCCCGACCCGGAAATTGCGCTTCGAGGGCGCGCACGACACCGAGGATCTGGTTATCCGCCTTGCCGACTGGCAGTCCTTCGGGCAGCACGATGTTTTGCAATTTTGTCTGGAAAAACAGGCGACCCTTGGCATCCTTGTTGCCGAGCTTCGATAACGGAATCCCATCCTCGATGCTGCCGCCATCCATATTGCCAACCAGTGCATCGAGCGAGCGTGATACTTGCCGCGCATTGCGCGCGACTTCGGTCATACCTTTCTTGTGATCGTCGAGTTCTTCGAGCGTCATCATCGGCAGATATACGTCGTGTTCCTCGAAGCGGAACAACGAGCTAGGGTCATGCATCAACACATTCGTGTCGAGTACAAACAGCTTTGAAATACCGCTCTTGTCAGCCCGGCGGCTGATCCCTGACTTGGGCTTGGCGACGGCGGTTTTGGCGGGCTTGAGGGCACTGACTTTCGCTTTGATAGCGGGTGCCGCAGGCAGTCCCGGCGCAACAGGAGCTGCAGGAGTACGTGCAGTCGGTCGTGTCAGGGCTTCCATTTTGCGGGGAGTGGTGACGGTCGGCATCGTGAACGGCTTGACGATTGTTGACTTGTCCGCCTTGGGATAGTCCGTCGGCGACAGCAGGGCAGCAGGTTTGGTCGGTAATTTTGGCAGTGGCATCATGACCTCGATCTAAATACGGTTAAGCGATACGCATACCTTGTGGCATGGCGAACGGGGTCTAACGGTAGTAACAGCGGTAATGGCAAGCGTAAGGAAAACGGCAAGCGAACAACGTGCAGGCGAACAAAGTACAAAAAGCCGTTTGAGGCCGGGACGGTGGTCCTGGTCTCAAACGGCTTTCGAAAAGCGGATTCTTTGATTGAATTCAATGGTTGTCGGTTCTCGGTCTAGGCTAAGGCCTTCACAAATTCCAGTACATCATCAACGTGCCCGGGTACCTTTACTCCACGCCATTCTTTCACCAATTCGCCGGCACCGTCAATGATAAATGTGCTGCGATCGACACCGCGCACGGTCTTGCCGTACATGCTTTTCGATTTCATTACATCGAACTGCAGGCAGACGACTTCGTCGGGATCCGAGATCAGTTCGAACGGCATGCCAAGCTTGGCCTTGAAACCTTCGTGCGAGCGCAGGCTGTCGCGGCTGATGCCGAACACGATGGCATTGGCGGCTTCGAATTCCGGATACAGATCACGAAAGCGCATGCTCTCGGCGGTGCATCCCGGTGTGTTGTCTTTCGGGTAAAAAAACAGGATGACAGTCTTGCCGGCGTGGTCCGATAAACGGAACGGCTGCGTGCCAGTCACCAGTGCGGAAAAATCGTCAACGATCTTGGTTGCTACAGAGGGGCTATCAGCCACGTGATTCTCCTGGTCGTTTCATAATGAGTGTCAAACATTTCAGCAGATCAGCACTCAGGCAGCTTGCAGCAGCAAGTCACCCGAACGGCCGGGCAACGTGCCCCATGCGATCGGGTTGACCGGCAATATGCGCTGGCCGATGGCCCGATGGTAGTCGCTCATCGCGGCCAGTTCATAGCCTTGAGCGCGCCATCCGCTGAGTAACTGCTCGAAGATGGGGGCGAGTTTTTGTCCTTCAAGTTCGGCATGCAAGGTGTAGACGTGGTCGCGTGGCGATGCGGTCAGGCGTAACAGCACGGCGGCAATATTGGCCGTCGTGACCAGTTCGCCATCGATGGTCCGGCCCAGCAGTTCATCAAGGGTCGGCAGCGTGGTTGGCATCTGGATGCATGACAATGTCTCGCCGTCGATGCTGAGCCGGTGCGGTCCTGCATCGGCATGCAGCAGACGGCCATCGTCATGAAGTTGCGCCCGCTCGTCGGAGGCGTACGCAATGCCGAACGCATCGAGCTGCCTGAACGCGTGCGGATTCATTTGCCAGCCGGCGGCACCGTGGGTCTGCGCTGCAAAACCGAAGACATCGGTGAAGCGATCGTAAGAACGTTGCATCAGGCCTTGCGTCCATGTCGCATCCTGCTGGCGAACATGATCCTGCCAGACCACGTGGTCCCAGGTGTGGATACCGCATTCGAAGCCGGCTTGATGCACTGCACGCAATTGATTTGCACACAATTGACCGATGTCCGGTGCCGGCAACAGCACGCCGTACATCAGGGTTTTCAGGCCATAGTGTTCCAGCACCGAGGTACGTGACACCTTCTGGAAAAAGCCGGGACGGAAGGCCCGCCGCAAGGCCCAGCCGGTATGATCCGGTCCCAGCGAGAACAGAAAGGTGGCGCGCGCATCGTGCTTTTGCAACATGCGCACCAGATTCGGCACCCCTTCGCGGGTGCCGCGAAAGGTGTCGACATCGATCTTGAGTGTAATCAGAGACAAGGGATATTAATCCATCAATGCGCGGGCAGCGGCGACTTGTCCGCGGTAGGCGTCGAAAATATTACGCAACGTATCGGCCATCGTAGTAGTTGGATGCCAGTCCAGTTCATCACAGGTGTTGGTGATTTTCGGCACACGGTTCTGCACGTCCTGATAGCCCTTGCCGTAGTAAGCCGCCGAGGTGGTCTCGATCAGTTCGACATTCTTGGCGGAATCGGCATATTCCGGATAGTCGGCAGCCAGCTTTAACATCATCGCAGCGAGGTCGCGGATCGAGTAGTTGTTGACCGGGTTGCCGATGTTGTAGATCTTGCCGGTGGCAATGCCATCCTTGTTGGCGATGATCTTGATCAGCGCATCAATACCGTCGTCGATATACGTGAACGCACGCTTTTGTTCACCGCCATCGACCAGCGAAATATTTTCACCGCGCACGATGTGACCAAAGAATTGCGTGACCACGCGCGAGCTGCCTTCTTTCGGCGTGTGGATCGAATCGAGGCCGGCACCGATCCAGTTAAACGGACGGAACAGCGTGAAGTTCAGGCCTTCCATGCCGTAGCCCCAGATCACGCGATCCATCAGTTGCTTCGAGCAGGAATAAATCCAGCGCGGCTTGTTGATCGGGCCGCAGATCAGTTCGGATTCTTCCGGATCGAATTCGTCGTCGTGGCACATGCCATAGACTTCCGAGGTCGACGGGAACACCAGATGCTTGCCGTATTTGGCGGCCGAGCGAACGATCGGCAGGTTGGCTTCGAAATCAAGTTCGAACACGCGCAGCGGTTGCTTGACATAGGTTGATGGCGTGGCGATTGCCACCAGTGGCAGGATCACGTCGCACTTCTTGACGTGGTACTCGACCCATTCCTTGTTGATCGTGATGTCGCCGTCAAAGAAATGCATGCGTGACTTGAAGTCCGGATTGTCCAGCAGGTCGGTGATGCGGTCGCTCATCATGTCCATGCCATAGACGTGCCAGTCGGTGGTTTCGAGGATGCGCTTGGACAGATGGTGGCCAATGAAACCATTGACGCCGAGGATGAGGACTTTTTTCATGTTCACTGCTTTCGTAAATGTTTTTTAGTTCGTGTTGCCGGACATGTTTTGCTGTAATTGTGCCGGCGTCAGCGGGACGTCGTTGACCAGCAAGGTAGAAATTGCCAGTGCATGACCGTCACCACAAATTCCCAGGATGCGATTATCCACTACCGCAAGGCCAGGTGCCAAATCGGGAAAAGTCTGCGTCGAAAGTCGCGCCTTGCCGATCACGTAAGTGACATCATCCTGCACCGTCCAGGCACCCGGATACGGCGGTGCCACGGCGCGATGCAGGTTGTAGACCTGCGGCGCGGATTGCTGCCAGTCGATGCGGCCGTCAGCCGGTCTGCGCCCACCGAAATAGCTGCCTTCACTGAGATCGTTGGGTAAGCGCGGAATGCGACCCGCGAGCATTTCCGGCAGCACGTCCCAGAGTGTTTTTTCGGCGGCAACGACGACCTTGCCGAACACTTCATGCGCGGTATCGTCGGGCAGAATCGGCACACTGGTCTGCGCGACGATGGCACCGGCGTCGGGTTTTTCGGCCATTTCATGGAGCGTCGCGCCGGTATTGTCTTCGCCATGCAGCACGGCCCAGTTGATCGGTACGCGGCCGCGGTATTTCGGGAGTAGCGAGCCATGCATGTTGAACGCGCCCAGTCGCGCCAGCGCCAGCAAAGGCACCGGCAACATGTGGCGGTAATAAAAACTGAAAATGAAATCCGGTGCGATGGCACTTACCTGTTCAAACAGGGCAGGGCTGGCCGGATCGTCCGGTGTGGTCACCGTGATGGCGTGTTCGGCGCACAGCGCGGCGACGGATTCGAACCAGATGGTTTCGGCCGGATTATCCTGATGCGTGACGACCAGCGCGATCTCGACGCCGCGCGCCAGCAAGACCTGCAGGCAGCGCACGCCGACATTGTGATACGCAAAAACGACCGCGCGCATCAGTGGCCCTGCTGACTGGAGGGTGTCTTGACCGTGTGCTCGGCGGTTTCCTGCAAGACTGCCTGAATCACGTAACGCGGACGCCCGCGCACCTGTTCGTAAATGCGACCGACATACTCGCCGACCAGACCGATACCGAACAGCACCACGCCGATCATGAAGAACACAATCGCGAACAGCGTGAACACGCCTTCGACTTCGGCGCCGAGTGCAAAGCGGCGCACCAGCAGAATCACGAACAGAATCGCCGACAGGAACGACAGGCCGATACCGAAGATTGAAAAGAATTGCAGGGGCATCAGCGAAAATCCGGTGATCAGATCGAAATTGAGACGTATCAGGCTGTACAGCGAATACTTCGATTCGCCGGCCGAGCGCTCTTCGTGTTCGACGACGATTTCAGTCGGGTGGCGCGCGAACGTGTAGGCCAGCGCCGGTACGAAGGTATTGACCTCGCTGCACTGGTTGATCAGGTCGATGACATTGCGGCCATAGGCGCGCAGCATGTTGCCCTGATCGGTCATCTGGATATGCGTCAGTGTTTCGCGCAGCCGGTTCATGGCGCGCGAAGCATAGGTGCGGAACGCCGAGTCCTGCCGGTCGCGCCGGATCGAACCGACATAGTCGAAACCTTCGCGCATCTTGTTGACGAGGTTGGCAATTTCTTCGGGCGGATTTTGCAGATCGGCGTCGAGCGTGACGGTGATCTCGCCACGGGTCGCCTGGAAGCCGGCCAGGATCGCCATGTGCTGGCCGTAATTACCATTGAACAGCACGACGCGGGTGACGTCGGGACGCAAACGGAACTGGTCCGCCAGCAGCGCCGCAGAAGTGTCGCGGCTGCCATCGTTGACGAAGATGACTTCGTAGCTATAGCCGAGCGCATCGAGAGCCGGATACAGGCGCGCAAACAATTTGGCGATGCCGGCTTCTTCGTTATAGATCGGGATAACGACGGAGAGTTGTGGTTTCATCAGTGATGGACAAGGTTATTGGAGGACGGAGAGTACCGCAGCGACAGCGCGTTCGACATCGCTCTCGTTCATGGTGGCAAACATTGGCAGCGAGACGATGCGCTGACCGACCCGTTCGGCAACCGGGAACATCCCTTCGGTAAAGCCGCGCGCACGGTACAGCGAGAGCAGGTGGATGGCCGGATAGTGGTAACCGATACCGATCTGCAGCGCCATCATCCGTTCCATGAATTCGGCGCGGGTGAGGCGCTCCGGCAGCACCAGCTGGAACATGTGCCAGTTCGAATTGTCGAAGTCGGCCACCGGCAATTGGGCACCGGTGCGCTCCTCGAAGTCGCTGCCGAACAGCGTGAAGTAATGGCGCGCCAGACGACGGCGTGTCGCGGTGATCGCCTCGATGTGCGCGAACTGACCAAGACCGATGGTGGCAGCGATATCGGTCATGTTGAATTTGCCGCCGAGGACATCGACATCGAGGCCATCGAAACCGCTGCGGGTGACGCCTTGCAAGCGGTATTTTTCAGCCAGCCGTGCTTCGGCCGCATCGTTCAACACCAGACAACCGCCTTCGGAGGTGGTGATGTTCTTGTTGGCCTGAAAGCTGAACGAGACGAAGTCACCGAAGGCACCGATGCGCTGGCCGTTCCAGCACGACGCGATCGCTTGTGCGGCATCTTCGATCACGCGCAGATTGTGTTTTTTTGCGATCGCATACAGACGGTCCATGTCGACCGGCAGGCCGGACAGGTAGACCGGAATGATTGCGCGGGTGCGTGGCGTGATCGCGGCTTCGACCAGATCGAGGTCGATGTTGCGGGTGACCGGATCGATATCGGCAAACACCGGCGTGGCACCGACTTCGATGATCACGTTGGCGGTGGCAACCCACGAGATCGGCGTCGTGATGACCTCGTCGCCGGGACCGATGCCGGCGATACGCAGCGCGATCTCCATCGTGCAGGTGCCGGAATTGAACGTGCGCACTGGTCGACCACCGAAGTAGGCCGACAGTTGTGCTTCGAAGGCTTGCACTTTCGGCCCGCTGGTAATCCAGCCCGAGCGCAGCACATCACCGACGGCGGCAATGGTGGCTTCATCAATCGTTGGCCGGGAAAACGGCAGGAACGGCAGGGTCAGGGGAGAGTTCATGGGATGCGATTGCCTATAAAAACGGGTTGCGCCGGAGGTCTGGCGCGAATACAAAACGGATCAACAAGATAGGTATTAAGAACGCGCCAGCAGAATCACGCCAACGATGATCACGCCGATGCCGAGAAGTCGCTGCATTGACACGATCTCGCCGAGGAAATACCACGCGCCCAGCGCATTAATGATGTAGCCCAGCGAGAGCATCGGATAGGCGATCGTCACATCCACGCGGGACAGACCAATAATCCAGACCAGCACCGACACGACATAGCAAGTCAGGCCGCCGAGGATCGGCAATTGGGTGGCCAGCTTGACGCCGGTCGACAACCAGTTATCGGCGGTCAGATGGATGGCACCGACGGCGTTGGTGCCGGCCTTGAGCAGCAGTTGTGCGATGGCATTGAGACAGATGCCGGTCAGGATAAAACCGAAGGTAGGAAGATTCATCATGCAGTGGCGATCAGGGCTGGGGCTGGTTGGAAACAATGACCCGGCGCGGATCGCTGGCGATGACACGCATCGGCATGCCACGTTGCTTGAGGTCGCGATAGGTGTCCGGGTGAATGATCGCAATTTCGTGGGCACTGGTACCGAAGCGCGCGGTCCATTGCGCGACGAAGACCTCGAGATCGGGGATCCACAGTTCCGGTTGCTGGCTCAGGCCGAACTCCATCTCGTCGGCATGCGCGACCAGCGTCATGGTCCGCTCCAGATAGAACGGCAACGCCTGTTCGTAACGGTTGACCATATACATGTGAGTCTGCGGTGTCATCTCGGCGCTGACCGCCGGCACCAGATCGATGCCGGCTGCGTAGCGTCCGAGCGGATCGTGGCCGAGCATCACGCACTGGCCGGCCAGATAGCCGGTGATGGCGATCACCAGCACCGAGCGCTCAGTATGACGACGGGCGAAGAAGGCCAGTGCGCCGCCAACAACAGCGATGGCCGCCGCAGCGGCAACCCACGGTGCGTAAGCGGTGTAGAGCGGTAACTCGAACGCCGATTTTGCCAGTGGCGGGATGCGGCTGAACGTCGCCAGACCCGCCAATCCGATCGCTATCAGGATGCCGGCATTGATGGCCAGTGCCCGCTGCGTGACGTTGCGCAAAGTGCAGGCGATCAGCAAGGCAATGGCCGGGAAAATCGGCAAAATGTAAGACGGCAGTTTCGAGCTGGACACGCTGAAAAAGAAAAAGATGAAAGCGGCCCAGACCAGCAGCATTTTTTCAGGCTGGAAGCCGCTGCCGCGATTGCGCACGCCTTGCCAGAAACCCTGCAACAGCAAACCCAGCCATGGCACCATGCCCAGCACCAGCAAAGGCACGAAATAATAAATGGGTCCGGCGCGGTGATGGATTTTGCTAAAAAAACGCTGGAAATGTTCGTGGATGAAAAAGAATTGCAGGAACTCCGGATTGTCGATCGACACCAGCACGAACCACGGCGTCGTGATGACAAAAAAGACCACCAGACCCCAGCCCGCATGCAGCCGCTTCCAGATCATCCAGTCGCGCGAGACGAAGGTATAAATGAACAGCACGGCACCCGGCAGGACCACGCCGATCAGGCCTTTCGACATGACCGCCAGCGCCATGCCGGCCCAGCACACCAGCATGCCGTTGCGTTGTTCGTTGCGGGTCGCGTCATTGTGCTGCCCCACCAGCAGGCCGCACAGCGCCAGCGCCATCATCGCCGACAAGCCCATGTCGAGCGTGTTGATGTGACCCAGCATGGCCCACAGCAGACTTGATCCGAGTATCAGCGCCGCATCGAAACCGACGCGCCCGCCAAACACCTTGCGGCCGGTGTAGCCGACAGCGGCGATACCGATCAATCCGCACAGGCCGGTCCAGAAACGCGCCTGCCATTCACCGAGGCCGAACAGCTCGAAGGTCAGCGCCGTCATCCAGACTTGCAGCGGAGGTTTTTCGAAATACTTGATGCCGTTGAGGCGGGTCGTTACCCAGTCCCCGGTGGCCACCATTTCGCGGGCCATTTCGGCGTAGCGGCCTTCATCGGTCGGCACCAGAGTGCGGGCGTCGAGGGCATAAAACCAGATGACGCAAAAAAACAGTGCGAGGGTCCAGACAAACGCACGGGACTTGTAAAGATCGGTCATCCGGCGGCAGGCGCTTCGAAGATCAATGCCAGCGCAACCTTTCGACCTTCGGCCATCAAAATATTGTAGGTGCGGCACGCGGCCTTATTATCCATGCATTCGACGCCGATACGGCGCTCGGTCAGTGAGGTACTCAGGCGCGGATGAATAAAACGCTGGTGCGTTCCGGTACCGAGAATGACGACATCCGGTTGCAGCGAGTTAATGTGATCAAAGTGTTCGGACGTGAGTGCCTCGAAACTTGGTGCCGGCCAGTCGATTGGCGCCATTTCGGGCATGACCAGCAAGCTGGTCGTGTAATGACTCAGGTTGATATCGACGCCATCGGCATCGTACGAGGTCACGGTCTGATATTGCTGGGTGGTGGTGTGGTGAAGCTTCATGCGGTACGGCCCCGGCGGAAGGTTAACGTTCGGAGGCTGCATTGTAGCGGCAGACGTGGGATAAATGTGCCGGCTCGTACTCAATGCAGGGCCGAATGTCCGGATTTCCCGGTGTTAGCGATTGATAAATGCCGGCGCATTCGGCAAAATAGCTTTTTTTCGCAATGCAACAAACACTGCCACCCGTTGAAGGAACCGTTACCGTGCGACCGATTCAGAAATCCAGAAAACTGGCAGACGTCTGTTATGACATCCGTGGTCCCGTGCTGGAAAAAGCCAAGCAGATGGAAGACGAGGGCCACAAGATCATCAAGCTCAACATCGGCAATCTGGCCGTGTTCGGTTTCGATGCCCCGGACGAGATCGTGCAGGACATGATTCGCAACATGCAGAACGCGTCGGGCTATACCGATTCCAAAGGCTTGTTCGCACCGCGCAAAGCGATCATGCACTACACGCAGGAAAAAAATATCGCCGGCGTGACCATCGAGGATGTGTACCTCGGCAATGGCGCCTCCGAGCTGATTGTCATGAGCATGAATGCGCTGCTCAATACCGGCGACGAAGTGCTGGTGCCGGCTCCCGATTATCCGCTCTGGACCGCTGCAGTCAGCCTGTCGGGCGGCAATCCGGTGCATTACGTTTGCGACGAGCAGGCCGGCTGGTTTCCTGACATCGAGGACATCAAGCGCAAGATCAACGCCAATACGCGCGCCATCGTCGTCATCAATCCGAACAATCCGACCGGTGCACTGTATCCCGATGCGCTGCTGCTGCAGATCGTCGAACTGGCACGCCAGCATCAGCTGATTATTTTTGCCGACGAGATTTACGACAAGGTGCTGTACGACGGCGTCACGCATACCTCGATGGCTTCGCTGGCCGATGACGTACTGTTCATCACCTTCAACGGCCTGTCGAAAAACTATCGCTCGTGCGGTTACCGTGCCGGCTGGATGGTCGTCTCGGGCCAGAAAAAACATGCCCGCGATTACATCGAGGGTCTCAACATGCTGACCTCGATGCGCCTGTGTGCCAATGCGCCGGGGCAGTACGCGATCCAGACCGCGCTGGGTGGTTACCAGAGCATCAACGATCTGGTCGGTCCGGGCGGACGCTTGCTGCGTCAGCGCGATCTTGCACACAAGTTATTGACTGCCATACCGGGCGTCACCTGCGTCAAGCCCAAGTCCGCGCTGTACATGTTCCCGCGACTTGATCCGGCCATGTATCCTATCGCCGATGATCAGGATTTCGCGTATCAGTTGCTGGCTGAGGAGCGGGTCCTGATCGTGCAGGGCACCGGTTTCAATTGTCCGACCCCGGACCATTTCCGGGTCGTATTCCTGCCCAATACTGATGATCTGACTGACGCGATGGGACGCATTGCGCGTTTTCTTGACGGCTATCGAAAAAGCCACGGCACTTCCTAATCCAACAAGGCCGGCGATGGCGCCGGCTGCACCATGAGCATAATTATGAAACCCATCAAAGTAGGCCTGCTAGGCATCGGTACCGTCGGTGCCGGCACATTCACTGTCCTCAAGCGCAATGCCGAAGAAATCAGCCGGCGTGCCGGTCGCCGCATCGAGATCACCATGGTTGCGGATCTCGACGTCGCGCGCGCGCTTGCACTGACCGATGGCGAATGCGAAGTCGTCAATGACGCCAGCCTGATCATCAATCATCCCGAGATTGATATCGTCATCGAACTGATCGGTGGCGCGGGTATCGCCAGAACACTGGTGTTGCAAGCGATTGCCAATGGCAAGCATGTGGTCACTGCCAACAAGGCATTGCTGGCGCTGCACGGCAACGAGATTTTCAAGGCTGCGCAGGAGAAGGGCGTCATCGTCGCCTTCGAAGCGGCGGTCGCCGGTGGCATTCCGATCATCAAGGTGCTGCGTGAAAGCCTGACTGCCAACCGGATTGAATGGGTGGCCGGCATCATCAACGGCACCACCAACTTCATCCTCTCGGAGATGCGCGACAAGGGGATTGACTTCACCACCGCGCTTAGTGGCGCCATGCAGCTCGGTTATGCCGAAGCCGACCCGACCGTCGATATCGAAGGCATCGACGCCGGCCACAAGGCCACGTTGATGGCGTCGATCGCGTTCGGTATTCCGGTCCAGTTCGGCAAGGCGCATGTCGAAGGCATCACAAAATTGCAGAGTGTCGACATCGGCTACGCCGAACAGCTCGGTTACCGCATCAAGCTGCTGGCCATCGCCAAGCGCACGCCGCTCGGTATCGAATTGCGCGTGCATCCGACGCTGATCCCGACCCGGCGTCTGATCGCCAATGTCGAGGGCGCGATGAATGCGGTGCTGGTGCAAGCCGATGCAGTCGGCGCGACCATGTATTACGGCAAGGGTGCCGGTGCCGAGCCGACTGCCTCGGCCGTCATTGCTGACCTGATCGACATCAGCCGGCTGTTCACGGCGCAGCCGGACCATCGGGTGCCGCATCTGGCCTTTCAGCCGGATGCGATGACCGATACGCCGATTCTGCCGATGGCCGAGATCACCACCAGCTACTACCTGCGCATGCATGTGGCCGACCAGCTTGGCGTGCTGGCGACAGTCACGCGCATCCTGGCTGACTCGGATATTTCGATCGACGCCATGCTGCAAAAAGAACCGGCAGGAGGGGCCAGCGAAACCGACATCATCATCCTGACGCATCTGACTCAGGAAAAATGCGTCGATGCCGCAATCGCGCGGATCGAGGCATTGGCGACGGTGATCGGGAAAGTCACGCGGATCCGGCTGGAAGAGCTGGAGTAACTGCGGCACGAATTAGTCGGGAATGCCCTGCGGCAGAGTAACCGCAGGGCAGTGCACAACACGCACCGCCACGCTCACCATTACCACCTCAATGCCGCTCGCTCCCCATCTTCTCCAGCACGCAACGCATCATCCCCGCCGCCAGCTCCTCCTCACCGATCAGCACCTTGCCCACTTGTTCCTTGCGCAGCAGTTCGGCTTCCGCCACGCTGTGAGTACGCACTATGCATTCGATCATCGGGTTGAGCATGCGGGCGGTCTGGATCATCTTGCGGACATGGAAGGTATCCGGCGTCGCGATGACCAGGAAGCTGGCGCGGGCAATATGGGCCTGGATCAGCACCGCGGGTTCGGCGGCATTGCCGGCGACGGCGGCAATGTCCTGCTCACGCAATTGCTCGACGATGTCGCGGTTTTGTTCCGCCACCACGAAGTCAATGCGCTGTTCTGCCAGCTGCGCGGCGATGCGCCGGCCAACCCGGCCATAGCCGACCAGCACGACCTGACCGCTCAGTTTGTGGTGCGCCGTCGTGGTCGGCAATTCTGCCAGGGGATCCATCGTGCGCTCCAGTTTGCGCGCCAGGCTGGAGCGCTTGCGTAGCCATTTTTGCGCCGGCTCGATGGTTGCAAACAGCACCGGATTGAGCGCAATCGAAATGATTGCGCCGGCCAGAATCAGGCTCTGTCCTTCCTGCGGCAGCAAGCCCAACGAGACCCCCAGCGCCACCAGAATGAACGAGAACTCGCCGATCTGGGCCAGGCTGGCCGATACCGTCAGCGCGGTATTGAGCGGATAGCGCATCACCAGTACCAGTCCCAGCGCGACGATGGACTTGCCAAACATGATGATGGCGACCGTGACCACGACATGCCAAGGACTATGGATCAACACCATCGGATCGAACAGCATCCCCACTGAAACAAAAAACAGCACCGAAAACGCATCGCGCAGCGGCAAGGTTTCGGTGGCAGCGCGATGGCTCAGTTCGGATTCGCGCAGCACCATGCCGGCAAAGAAAGCACCCAGCGCAAACGACACGCCGAACAGCTTGGTCGCACCAAATGCAATGCCGACAGCCGCTGCGATCACGCACAAGGTGAACAGCTCGCGCGATCCGGTCTTCGCTACCTGCCACAGGATCCACGGGAAGACCCGGCGACCAACCACCAGCATGAACACCAGAAAAGCCACCACCAGTCCAAGTGTCCTGGCCAGCGTCGGCCACAGGTCGCCGGCGTCTGGCGCAACGTGACCGCCCAGCGAACCCGATAACGCGGGCAGCAACACCAGCGCCAGCACCATCACCAGATCTTCGACCACCAGCCAGCCAATCGCAATGCGGCCATTGAACGAGGCAAGCACGCCGCGATCCTCCAGCGCGCGCAGCAGTACGACGGTGCTAGCCACCGACAAGGCCAGACCAAACACCAGTCCGGCACCGATGCTCCAGCCCCACAGATGCGCGACGGCCATGCCCATTCCCGTTGCCACCGCGATCTGCAGGATCGCCCCGGGGATGGCTATGCCGCGCACTTCCAGCAGATCGTTCATCGAAAAATGCAGACCGACGCCAAACATCAGCAGCATCACGCCGATCTCGGCGAGTTGTCCGGCCAGCGCCATATCGGCGACAAAGCCGGGTGTCGCCGGCCCGATCGCCATACCGGCGACCAGATAACCGATCAGTGCCGGGAGTTTCAGGCGGACAGCAATCATGCCAAACACCAGTCCGAGGACGAGCGCGTAAGCAATGGTGGAAATGAGGGCGGTATCGTGAGGCATGGTCGGGGTTTTTCCTGTGATCCGGTAAAAACCGAAGACGTGGCGGGAAACGGCGGGCGCGTTCGGTGAGCAACCGGCTTGCCAAACACGCCCGGAACGCCGCGATTATCGCATTGCAGTGCGCGGCAGCCGGTATGGCGAATAAAAAAACTACCTGTTGGTATTTTTTTCTGTTACCGGCCAGCCCGTCAGTAATCCGGCTTCAAGATGAGGTGACGCGTCGGCTGCCGAGGCATGCGGACCCAATCCCGGCAGCACGCCCAGTAGCGGCGCGTCGAGTCGTGCCACCAGTGCTGCGATGTTATCCGTCAGGTATTCCATGTCGGGTTCGATCAGGTTGGCGACCCAGCCGGCCAGGTTCAGTCCACGTGAGCGGATTGCTTCGGCCGTCAGCAAGGCGTGACTGAGACAGCCCAGTCGCATGCCCACCACCAGCACCACCGGCAAGCCCAGTTGCTGTGCCAGATCAGCGGTGTCGGCCTCATCGGACAGGGGCACGCAAAAACCACCGACGCCCTCGACCACCACGGTCTCGGCACTGGCGGCCAGCTGGTGGTAGCAATCAAGCAGGTGTTCCAGCGAAACCGTCACGCCATCCCGGGCGGCGGCGACGTGCGGTGCTGCGGCAGCGTGCAGGATGTACGGTGCACGCAGGGCAGCCGGTAACGACAGGTTGCCGGCCGCAGCAAGTTGCTCGACATCGTCATTGACGAGCCGGCCGTCGATCAGGACGGCACCGGCGGCGACCGGCTTCATGCCGACCGCATTGAATCCGCCTTCAACCAGCAAATGCAGCAATGCGGCGCTGACCAGCGACTTGCCGACGCCGGTATCGGTGCCGGTGACAAAACAGGCGAAGCGCGCGCTCATGCTTGCAACGCGTTGAGTGCCGCGACCAGTTGTGCGACTTCTGCCCGCGAGTGGGCGGCCGACAGCGTGATACGCAACCGTCCGGTGCCGACCGGCACCGTCGGTGGCCGGATCGCACCGACCCATAGACCTTGTTCATACAGGCGGGTAGCGGCGGCCATCGTGTCGTCGTTGCTGCCGATGATGACTGGCTGTATCGGCGTTTCCGACAACAGGCAATGCCAGTGCTGCAACTGTAATTGGCTGCGGAATTCGCCGATCAGATTCGCCAGATGGGTGCGCCGCAGCGCACCCTCGGCACCACCGATCAGGTCGATGCTGGTCAGCAGCGCATGCGCCAGCGCCGGTGGCGTCGCCGTACTGTAAATATAGGGCCGGGCGCGCTGCAGTAGCCATTCGATGACGCTCTCGTGCGCCGCAACGAAGGCACCACCGACACCGGCTGCCTTGCCCAGTGTCCCCATGTAGATCAATCGTTGCGAGCGGATACCGGCCTGTTCGAGCGCGCCACGACCGTGCCGGCCCAGTACGCCAAAGCCGTGTGCATCATCGACCAGCAACCAGGCGTCATGCTGTTCGCATAGCGCCAGCAATTCGGCCAGCGGGGCCAGGTCGCCGTCCATGCTGAAAACGCTGTCTGTCACCACCATCTTGCCGGGGCTGCGACTGGCAGCCAGCATCAGTGCCAGCTGGTCGACCGCGCCGTGCGGATAGACCTGCACGCTGGCGCGCGACAGGCGCGCACCGTCGATTAATGATGCGTGATTCAATTGCTCGCAAAACAAATCGGTATCGCGATCGGTCAGGGCCGACAGGATGGCCAGATTGGCCATGTAGCCGGTGCAGAAAGTCAGCGTACGGACTGCCTCGATATCGGGTGCCATGAATTCGGCCAGCCGTTCTTCGAGTAGCGCGTGGGCACGCGAGTGACCGCTGATCAGATGCGATGCGCCGCTACCTGCACCGTAGCGACTGGCTCCTTCGCGCAAGGCGGCAATGATGAGCGGATGGGAGGCCAGTCCGAGGTAATCATTGCTGCAGAATGCCAGCTTGGTAACACCGTCGACCTGCACCTGCGGTGCGCAAGGTGAGTCGGTGGTGCGGCGGCGGCGGCGCAGGCCGCGTGCGTCGAGTTGTTTCAGCTTTTGTTGCAGCGACGTGATCAGGTGCGTTGTCATGACTGTTCCGCTCCTTGCAGCACTTGTTCGAATACTGCGTGCGTGCGACTGGCCAGCAAGTCGATTTCAGCGCTATCGAGAATATACGGCGGCATCAGATAGACCGTGTTGCCGATCGGGCGCAGCAGCAGTTCATGTTCCAGCGCCGCACTGAAAAACCGTCGCGAAAATTCGCCGGCCGACAGCGTACTGACCGCATCAAATGCCCAGATCATGCCGCGCTGGCGGAAATGGCTGACCTGTGGATGGGCTGCCAGCGGAGCCAGTGCGGCAGTCAGGTTCGCAGCAAGTCGTTGGTTGGCAGCAATCACATGATCGTCGTGAAAGATCGCCAGCGTTGCCAGTGCCGCGCGGCAGGCCAACGGGTTGCCGGTGTACGAATGCGAATGCAGGAAGCCGCGCGCCATCGCCGGATCATAGAATTGCGCGAAAATGTCGTCGCGCGTCATCACCACCGAGAGCGGCAGATAGCCACCGCTGATACCCTTCGAGAGGCACAGGAAATCCGGCCAGATGTCAGCTTGTTCGCAGGCAAAAAAAGTGCCGGTGCGACCGCAACCTACCGCAATTTCATCAGCGATCAAGTGGACCTCGTAACGTTCGCACAAGGCCCGTACCGTGCGCAGGTAGACCGGGTCATGCATTGCCATGCCGGTGGCACATTGCACCAGTGGTTCGACGATGAGCGCGCAGATGTGTTCGCCGCGCTCCTGCAGCAACTGTTCGAACGCGGCAGCGGCGGCCAGCGCAACGTCCGCAGCGCTTTGGCCTGGTGCGGCCTTGCGCGCATCGGGGCTGGGCACGACGTGGACTTGCTGCAGCATCGGGCCATAGGCGGTACGAAACAGCGGCACGTCAGTGACCGCCAGCGCGCCTATGGTTTCACCGTGATAGCTGCCGGCCAGACAAACGAATTCGCGCTTGTCGGACCGTCCGCGGTTTTGCCAGTAATGGAACGACATCTTGAGCGCGATCTCGACGGCCGACGCGCCATCGGAGGCATAGAAACAATGGCCCAGCCGGTTGCCGGTCAGTGCAGACAATTGCTCCGACAGGGCAACCACCGGCTCATGGGTGAAGCCGGCCAGCATGACATGTTCGAGTTCATCGAGTTGCAGCTTGAGTGCCGTATTGATGCGCGCATTGGCGTGACCGAACAGATTGACCCACCAGGAACTGATGCCGTCGAGATAGCGTTTGCCTTCCATGTCAATGAGCCATGCGCCACGGCCGCGACTGATTGGAATGAGCGGCATCGCATCGAGATGCTGCATCTGAGTACAAGGATGCCAGACGCTGTGACGGCTGCGACTATCCCAGTCAGTGCTTGGAAAAGAGGGAGACTTCGTGGCGAAAGTGGTCAATGAGAGTGCTCCATGCGTTACTCCGTAATACGAAAAGGCTGAAAGTGTACGTTCGCTGCGTCTTGGTAATCCCCTGACATGGTGATTGTTTGAGGAATATCAACCCTCGAACTCTTTTAGTCATGGATCTTCGTCATAGTTGCAGAGCATTAAAAATCAACAATAATTCTTTAGTTCATTGCTAATAAGATGCCAATAAATCATCGCTTTGTGAGTTAAAAAAGCCGTGCCACAATGCACGCGGCAATAAGTGCCGGCTCTGAAAGGAAGCAATGGAAATTTCTGACGATCAGATGGCTACCTACAACGACAAATCGTCTCCCGATATGCAGCAACGCATGCTGCTGATGCTGTCGTCTTGCGCTGACCTGATTGCCCGGTCATCGAGCGAACATCAGCTGCTCGATGGATTTAGTACGTTGATGACCGCGGCCGGTGGCTACCGGTTTTGCTGGATCGGCCAGGCGGTGGAGGATGATTCCCTGACGATTCATCCGATTGCCCAGTCCGGCGGCGAGCATTATCTGGACGGTATCGAAACCAGCTGGTCATCGCAATCGTCATTCGGCAACGGTCTGACCGGGCAAGTGGTGCGCACCGGCCGGATGATCGAGTGCGCCGATACGCGCACCGACGAGCGCTTGCTGGCCTGGCGGCAGGCCATCGTCCGCTTCGGATTGACCTCGATGATCTGCCTGCCACTGAGCGACCTCAAGCATACTTTTGGCGTGCTGGCCTTGTACCGTGATTGTTGCGGTGTCTTGCCCGCCGCCGAGGTGCACCTGCTGGAGCAACTGTCGCGCCAGCTGGCGATGGCATTGCTGGGTTTGCGTTCCCGCGCCGATCACAGCGACACCGCATCGGTCATGCTGAAAACCGCAACAGCGCTGTCGTCAAGCCATGGCGCCGAATTCCTCTGGCGCCTGGTCGCCAGCGTGACTGATGCGCTCGGGGCCGACGCCGGGTACATCGCCCGCAACTTGCCGGGTGAGGCGGGACAGTTACGCCTGCTGGCGGGGGTGCAAGATGGCCAGCGCACGGCGCTGTGTGATTTTCCGCTGGCCGGTTCGCCTTGCGAGAGGTTGCTCACGCAGCAAGCCTGGATGATTTGTGACCGCGTTGCCAGCCGGTATCCGCAAGCGTCGTTCTTGAACGAGCTAGGGGCACAGGCTTACGCAGCAGCGCGGCTCGATGATTTCAATGGCCAGCCGCTCGGTATTATTTTCGTGTTGTTTCGCCAGCCGCTGCTGCGTACGAACGTGATCCGTTCAACGCTGCAAATTTTTGCGATTCGCGCCGCCGGCGAAATCGAACGGCAGGAAGCCGACAGCAAGCTGGCCGATCATGTCTCGCTGCTCGACAAGGCGCATGACGCGATCATCGTGCGTGATGTCGAACAGCGTGTGCAGTTCTGGAATGCCGGTGCACAGCGGCTGTATGGCTGGAGCGCCGACGAGGCGCGTGGCAAGGCCTTGCCCGAATCGTTGCTGTCGCTGTCTGACATGGAGCGTATCCAGTACCAGTTGCGCGAGAGTGGCGAATGGATAGGCACGCTGCATCAGCGCCGCAAGGATGGCAGCGTGGTGCTGGTCGAAGGGCACTGGTCGATGGCGCGCGACAGCCTCAACCAGCCCAAGTCACTGCTGGCCATCGACACCGACATTACCGAGCGGACAGCCAACGAAGCCGAAATCCAGCACCTGGCGTTTTATGACAACCTGACCGGCCTGCCCAACCGGCTGTTGCTGCTCGACCGTCTGCAGCAAGTGCAGGGCAGCCGGATGCGGGCCCATCATGCCGGCGCACTGCTGTTCATCGACCTCGATAATTTCAAGACGCTCAATGACACGCTCGGGCATGACATGGGCGACCTGTTGCTGCAACAGGTCGCCCGCCGGCTGAGCAGTTGCGTGCGCGCCGAAGACACCGTGGGACGGCTGGGCGGTGACGAATTTGTCGTGATGCTGGTTGACCTTGACGACAGTCCCGGCGCTGCGGCCGGTCACGCCGCCGCCGTCAGTGAAAAAATTCTGCACGTGCTGCGCCAGCCCTACCTGATCGCCGGCTGCAGTTATCACTCGACAGCCAGCATCGGTGTCACGCTGTTTGGTCCGGAAGACGCGCTGGTCACGGATCTGCTCAAGCGCGCTGACATGGCGATGTATCAGGCCAAGGCGGCCGGGCGCGATACGCAACGTTTTTTTGTGCCGTCGATGCAAATTGCCGTGTCGGCGCGCGCGCTGCTTGAAAGCCAGTTGCGGCAGGCCGCACCGAACCACGAATTCGTGCTGCATTTTCAGGCACAGGTGCGCGGGGACGGAAAGTTGTCCGGGGTCGAAGCGCTGATCCGTTGGCAGCATCCGACCCGCGGCTTGCTGTGGCCGGCCGACTTCATCGGACTGGCCGAAGACAGCGGCCTGATTTTGCCGCTCGGTCGCTGGGTGCTGGCGGCAGGTTGCAGCCAGCTGGCGCAATGGCAGGCGCATCCGGATACGGCTGATCTGCAGTTGGCGATCAATGTCAGTGCACGTCAGTTCCGCCATCCGCAATTCATCAATGATGTCATCGCCGCGATCAGCGAATCCGGTGTCGATCCGCGCCAGCTCAAACTGGAAATGACCGAGAGCGTCCTGTTCGACGACATCGAGGAAAGCAGTGCGCGGATGCGGGAACTGCGCAAACTGGGCGTCGGCTTTTCGCTTGATGATTTCGGTACCGGCTATTCGTCGCTGTCATATCTCAAAATCCTGCCGATCAACCAGCTCAAGATCGACCAGTCCTTCGTGCGCGATATTCAGACCAACAAGGGCGATGCAGCGATCGCCCGCACCATTGTCAGTCTGGCGGACAGTTTTGGTCTCGAGGTCATTGCCGAGGGAGTCGAAAATGCCGGCCAGCGCGCCTGTCTGGCCACACTGGGCTGCCACTCCTGTCAGGGATATCTGTTCAACCGGCCGATGCCTGCTGACGAGTTTGAGCAATTATTGAGACAGGCATTTCCATTTGCGAGCGTGGCCAAAGCATAGGCCGGCGGTTCACGCGGTGCCTTTTTCATGCCCGTGCGGCGGGCTGGTCCAGGCGTCCTTGATACAGCGCGGCCACCAGATCCGATTGCGTCACCATGCCGCACAGCCGGCGTTCGTCGTCGATCACGGGGATGTGATGCAGGCCCGAGTCTGACAGCAGCGGCACCAGTTCGACGATCGGCTGGCCGGCACCGGCACTGCGCACGTTTTTGCTCATGATCTGCCCGACCACTTCGGGCTGGTTGGTATGTGTGCCGGGAATACGCCGGATCAGGTTGCGCAATTTTTCACCCAGACCGACATGCGATTGCATGTCGGCATCGCGGAAAAAATCTGCCTGCGTGACGATGCCGGTGACGCGTCTGGCCCGGTCCAGTACTGGTAAGGCCTTGATCCGGTGTTGCCGCAACAGCGCCCATGCCTGTTTCAATGGCGTACCAAATTCGACGGTGACGACATCGCGCGACATGATGTCGGCGCAGCTGAGTTCACCGAAGCGCCGCTGGTAGGCACGCATTTCGGTCTGGCGCAGCAGATTGGCGAGGTCATCGCGATTGATGTCGAGGACTTCATTGACCTGGCTGAGCACCTGATCCAGGTCGGCTGCGGTAAAACTGCTCCGGTTGGTCGGCAGTGCATCGCTGTTGCCCTGCGCACGCGGCAGGACGGCATGCGGATAACGGCGCAGGGTAATGTTGTTATAAGCAATCGCTACCAGCAGCAACAGCAGCGAATTGACCCCGACCGGTGCCAGTACAAAATAAAATCCCTGCGCATGGATAGCCGGCCCGCCCAGTACCGCCGTCAGCGCCACTGCGCCACTGGGGGGGTGCACGCACCCGAGCGCGAACATGGCCGCGATGGCCAGCGTAATTGCCAGCGCAGCCGCCCATGCCGGATCGCTGATCAGCAGTCCACACGCCACGCCGATAGTGGCAGAGACCGCGTTGCCGCCAATGATCGACCACGGTTGTGCAAGCGGGCTCGAGGGCAGCGCAAAGAGCAGTACCGCCGACGCACCCATCGGTGCAATCAATAGTCCCGCCGCACTGGCCGAACCGAGCATCAGGTGCGCCACCAGTCCGGTAATGAGGATGCCTGACAGTGCACCGCAGCAGGCCCGCAGGCGCTCGGTGCGATTGACCCTGGTCTGGATGGACACAAAGCTGCGCAACCAGCGGGTCAGTTCCAGGTGCCTCACTGCCCCTTGCAGATGATCGTCGTGACGTATTCTCCCGCGCGGGTTTTGCGGGCCTCGGTCCAGTCGATGACTTGCTGCGCCAGTGCCATCGTCATTACTGACGCTTTTTCCTTGTTGCGAATGAACGAGACGCCTTCGAACTGGCCGGTCTTGCCGATCATCGCTTTGGCATAGACTGGAACGTCTTTCTCGTCGGGGTTGGCCTTGCGCTGGCGGACTTGGTAACGCTGGTCGAGATCTTCCATGGAATGCTCATGCAGGAATTGAAAACACGAAGGATACAAGACATGCAGATCGAACTCTACTACTGGCCCGACATACAAGGTCGGGGCGAATTCATCCGGCTCGCGCTCGAAGCCGCCGGCGTCGATTATATTGATGTGGCCCGTGGCGAGGACGGCATGACGCAGCTGCTCGATACCTTGCAAAGCACCGCCATCCTGCACCCGCCGTTTGCGCCGCCCTTTATCCGCACCGGTGGTGCTGTCATCGCGCAGGTCGCAACGATCCTGCAAGCGCTCGGGCCGCGCCTGCAGCTGGTGCCGCCCGATGAGGCGGGCCGGCTTTGGGTCCATCAATGCCAGCTGACCATCGCTGACCTGGTTGTCGAAGTTCATGACACCCATCATCCGCTTGGCAACGGCCAGTATTACGAAGACCAGAAGCCCGAGGCACTGCGTCGTTCTGCCGAATTTCGCAACGAGCGGCTGCCGAAATTCCTGCATTACTTCGAGAGCATCCTCGAACGCAATCCGGACGGTGATGCGTTTCTGGTGGGTGCGGCACTGACCTATGCCGATCTGTCGATGTTCCAGATGCTGGCCGGATTGGGCCATGCATTTCCGAAAGCGATGGCGCGGGTTGGGGCTGAGGTGCCGCGTCTGCTGGCATTGCAGCAGCGTGTTGCGCACGTACCCAATGTGGCGCGCTACCTGCAGTCGGAAAGACGGCTGGATTTTAATAATGACGATATCTGGCGGCAGTACCCGGAGCTTGATGATTGAGGTAGGGTGCAGCAATAGGTTGTATCGACACCGCTTGATTTTCTCCATTGCCTGATCACCGAATACGGACACCGCATGACAACTGCATCGCCAGACTACAATCCCGTCCTCGATACATGGATCGATCAGCATTTCGACGACGAAGTGCGCTTCCTGCAGGAACTGGTGCGTATCCCGACCGACACGCCGCCCGGCGATAACGCACCGCATGCCGAACACACTGCCAGGCTGTTGCAGGGTTTCGGCTTCGAGGTCGAACAGTTTCCGGTGCCGCAGGCCGAAGTCACCGCTTGCGGCATGGCCTCGATCACCAACCTGATCGTGCGACGCCGCTATGG
Source organism: uncultured Burkholderiales bacterium (assembly GCA_903836575.1). Taxonomy (GTDB): domain Bacteria; phylum Pseudomonadota; class Gammaproteobacteria; order Burkholderiales; family Burkholderiaceae_D; genus Actimicrobium. The sequence continues at coordinate 3,393 of CAILRJ010000413.1, read as the reverse complement.
CGACGGCAAGACCATCGCGCTTAATGCGCATGGCGACGTGGTGCCGCCGGGGGAGGGCTGGAGTGTCGGTCCGTACGACGGCAGCATCATTGATGACAAGCTGTATGGCCGCGCGGCGGCGGTCAGTAAAAGCGATTTCGCCAGCTACACGTTTGCACTGCGCGCGCTCGATGCGCTGGGTGTGCCCCTCAATGGCAGCGTCGAACTGCACTTTACCTATGACGAAGAATTCGGCGGCGAACTCGGTCCCGGCTATCTGCTGCGCCACAAGCTGACCCGCCCCGATTATCTGATCGCCGCTGGTTTCAGCTATCAGGTCATCAATGCCCACAACGGTTGCCTGCAAATGGAAGTCACCGTGCACGGCAAGATGGCGCATGCCGCGATTCCTGATTCCGGTATCGATGCGCTGCAAGGCGCGACTGCCATTCTCACGGCGCTGTACGAACAAAATCAACGTTACAAGGCAATCCGTTCCGCGGTGTCCGGCATCACTCATCCGTACCTCAATGTCGGCCGTATCGAAGGCGGCACCAATACCAATGTCGTACCGGGCAAGGTCGTGCTCAAGCTCGACCGCCGCATGATTCCGGAAGAAAATCCGGCCGAGGTCGAAGCGCAAGTGCGGCGCGTGATCACCGAGGCGGCCGCATCGGTGGCCGGTATTCACGTCGATATCAAACGCTTGCTGCTGGCCGAGGCATGGCAACCGCAAACCGCCAATGCGGCGTTGATAGCCGCATTGCAGCGCCACGGCGAAGCGATCTTTGGCGAGCCTATCCCGACCTCGGGGACGCCGCTCTACACCGATGTCCGGCTCTACGGCGCTTATGGAATCCCGGCCGCAATTTATGGCGCAGGTCCACGTACGGTGCTGGAATCGAATGCCAAGCGGGCCGACGAGCATCTTGATCTGGAGGATTTGCGACGCGCTACCAAGGTCATTGCGCGTACGCTGGCGGAGTTGCTGGGCTGAGTATTTGCCACGTCACGGAAATGAAAAAAGCCGCGCGACATCGTGTCGAGCGGCTTCGTGAATACAGCTTGTCGCCTGTTTTAGACTGACTTGCGCCGACGCGCCATAAAACCCAGCAAGCCCAGACCGGCAATCATCATGCCGTAGGTTTCTGGCTCGGGAACGGCCGAGACAGGAGGAGTATCCTGACCTACGGAGAGATAGGCACGGTAGTTGCTGATGCCGTGTGGCAGATTACTGAATGAAAATGCGGTCGTTGTGGTGAAAGGAGAATCCCAATGGAACAGCAGTTCGCCCTGGCCGTAGTGAATGGCCAGATAGTCAAAGCTCGATGCAACGTTGAACGATCCTGACTTGGCACCATCTTTAAAATTCCCGTTGCTCGTTGGCGAAATGGCATTCGTCAATTCAAACTGTGTCTCAATCAGTGTTTTGATTGTGGCAGGGCTTTGTGAGTTGCCGGGACCCGCAGTGTCAGGCGGATTGTCACCGTCGTACACCTACACTGTTTGAGCCGCAACCGGGCCGTATTGAACGCTGTTTGTGCCAACGGCGAATCCAGCTATGGACGGGTTAGTGATCTTTATCCAGTGTGGTGGCGCTGGCTTTGGATCATCGTCCTTCTTCGCCTGTGCAGTCGACATCAGCATTGACGAAGCGACCATGATGGAAAAAAGAAGCGTAAGTTTTTTAAATTAAGTCATGATGTTTTCCTTGATGACGACATCGTTGTTGGATGGTCTAATTGTTTTAAGGTTAACTTTTTGCAGCGACAAACTATCTCCGAAAGATGTCTTTTTGTAAATCAATTATTTAAGATATGACATTTGTTTTCATTTGAGTTGATATTGGTGAGTATTCGCTGTGTCTGCGATTCGGGTGCTACACCAGGGCGACTGATCGTCGCCTCGCATTGTCTGCGCTGCCATCCCTCCGTTATAGTGCGGCCTCACTCTTTTTCTCCTGTTCAACGCTGATGTTCTTCCAACCCGACCGCCTGCATTTTTTTCGTCCGCTGGCCAGCAAGCATCGCGGCATTCTGGTTGATTGCGTGCATGCGCTGTACGAACGGTTGCATGGTCCCAGCGCCGACTATGCCCAGAACCTGACGCGCGAATCGCTGCGTGACCTGTTGCTGCCGGTGGTGCAGCAAGCCCGGCTGGCGCTGGTACCGGACGATGACGCGCCACCCGACCTCGAATTCAGCCTGAGCACCGACAGCGATGACGCACAAAGTACCGCCGCCGTTATCCGTGCGCTGGAGCGCGATGGCTGGCTGGAAAAATTTGGCGACCGGGCCGGTCTGGTGTCGGCCTATCGCTTCACCCGCGCCGGCAAACTGTTCGCCGAAGCGTTCTGGACGCTAGACCGTCGCAGCGCCCGCGCCCGCCAGCGCAATGTGCGCAGTTGTCGCAATGCGCTCGACGCCGCGCTGCGCAACCTGGATGCATATGATCTGGTTGATGCCTATGACTATGCCGAAAAAGTCATCAGCGACTTGTCCGAGAATGTCGATTATTTTCAGGAACTGGTACGCCGCCTGATGCAGGAAGCGGCCGAGACACCGTGGGATGGCTTCATGGAATTCCTGCAGCGCTTCGAGACCGAATTCAAGAAGCAGCTCACCGCCGACAGCGTCGAACGCCATCGGCAAGTGATCCGCGACCAGCTCCAGCGCTTGCAGCAACTGCCGCCCGATCAGCACCGCAAACTTGAAGCGCAATTGAATGACATCGCCCGCTGGGCCAGTCAGGAACGGGTCGGTACTTCGACGCTGGACTGGCTGCTCGCACGCATCGAAGAAATCGTCGAAGCCGCCTGCACCACCAAGCATCCCGAACTGATCAAGGCAATGAGCGTCTATATGCAGCGCGCCGCCGCCATCGTGCAGCAGGCCGTGATGCTGCGTGGCGGTCAGCGCAAGCAGGCCTACAGCATCGCCATCACCCGGACTGCAGCGCTGGCACCTGCGGCGCAGCAGGCCTTCCTCGAACAGCTCGGACAGGCTATCGCACCGGCCGCGCTGCGCCTGCTCGATCCGGCCGCATTCAAGTTGCGCAGTGCCTCGCAGCGCCGGCGTGCGTTGACCGTGACTGCGCAGCCGCGCATCAGTCACGCAGCGCGAATCGAGGCGGCGATGATCCGTGCCGAAGCCGATGCGTTTGCCTTGTCGAACGAAGACGTGGTCAGTCGCATCCGCGCCGAACTGCAATTGCGCGACCGGCCAATCCGGCTCTCGACGTTGCCGGCCACCACGGCCACCGAAATTCTCAACAACATGCAACTGGTCGAGGCGGTGCGCGCTGCGCGCGACCCGGCGCTGCGCGTGACCAAACTGCCGGCCAAATTATGGAATGATTTTTATGCCGGCGATGACTACCAGATCGAGATCACCAAATGACGCAGACAGTCACACT
>CAILRJ010000412.1 GCA_903836575.1 uncultured Burkholderiales bacterium | reverse complement strand
CGAGGCAAGTTAGTCGCGAGAAGCAACTGCCCGTAATTCTGATGCCATGTTCGGTTGCGAAATATCAAGATCCCTAGCCATACGATTCAAAATTAGCATGCTGCGCAAGTGACTGCGAATCGATCGTTGCTCAAGTGACTGGCGCGGTTTCAGTGCCAAAAAACTCGCACGGAGCAGGCCAAGCAGCAACGGCTTAAAAATCAATAAAAAAGTAACTAAGACGCCTAGCCCTAACAGGGGGCGTGCTGACGCGATGATTGAACTTGTGATGACCTGGGCAACAGGTATTGCTGACTGAGCTGGAAATGCGATGGCCAAAATGGACATGGTGAACCTCGGTAGATTTATCTGATATGTTGCGTTGCAGTATGAAAGTTTGGCTGTTATTAATCCAATTCCAATTTCACATATCAGTTATACTTTTTATGAATGAAATCAAGTCGATAACGATGTTTTATTGCCATTTTCAACTGACTGTCAGAACTGATGAGCTTCCTCACCCTTGATCTCAATTTGCTGCGTGTTTTTGATGCCGTAATGAGCGAACGAAATCTAACGCGAGCTGCAAATCGACTTGCCATGACACAACCTGCGGTGTCCAATGCACTTAAGCGACTACGTGATTCTGTTGGTGACGAGTTGCTTATTCGAACTGCTCATGGTGTAAAACCGACACCACATGCCGATGAATTATGGCCATCAGTGCGACGAGCTTTGTCAGATCTGGAAGCAGCGATGGCTCCGCAAAGTTTTGATGTCTCAACGACGCAAGCAACTTTTCGTATGGCGATGGCCGATGCAACTGCAGCGCTTTGGCTGCCATCGCTAGTCCGCTCAATCGAGCGCGACGCCCCTCGCGTCAATGTCCGGATGGTACCTTTAACGACGCGTGAACCGCGACCAATGCTCCTGCGAGGAGATATTGATCTGGCGATTGGTTTCTTCCCGGGTGTGGTAGCGCAACTGGCCGGCGAGCCAGATACGCCAATACGCCATGAATTATTGTATTCGGGGCAGTATGCTTGTGTAATGCGCAAGCACCATCCATTGGCAAAAAAAGAACTGACCCTCGATTCATATTGTGCGGCAAAACATTTATTGGTGAGTTTTTCGGGCAGAGCACATGGCATTGTCAGCGATACGCTCACTCAGCTTGGACGAGAACGGCGCATTCTGTTGACTGTTAACCATTTTTTTACAGCCGGACGCGTAGTTGCAAATTCCGACTTACTTACTGTCATTCCACGCCACTTGATAGCATCAACCGGTATGACAGGAGAACTGATCGCAAAAGAATTGCCGTTTGACTTACCACAGGTGCAAGTCGACATGCTTTGGCATGAACGTGATGCCCGCAGCCCCTCTCATAAATGGCTGCGCGAACACATGACTACGATTACTGATGAATCATTTCTACGAGACACAGTAAGGCGCTGACACTCCTCAGCGAATAGGAAGCTTGGTCGTATTCTTGACTTCTTCCATTACTGCATAGGTGTGCGTTTCTCGGACACCCTTCAACTGCAAAAGTGACTTTCCTAGAAATTCGCGATAAGCGTTCATATCGCAAACTCTAGCTTTGACCAGGTAATCAAATCCACCTGCGACCATGTGGCATTCGAGCACTTCGGGGATGACTTGGACGCTGCGCTTGAAAGCATCGAAGACCTCGGGCGTAGTCCGATCCAGCACGACTTCAATGAACACCAGCAACGAGACATCCAGCAATTGCGGATTCAACTGAGCGGTGTACCCCAATATGTATCCGCCTTCGTGCAATTTACGGACTCTCTCAAGACAAGCTGCCGGAGACAGGTTAACCCGTGCTGACAGCTCGACATTGCTAATACGCCCGTCGTTTTGCAACTCGTTTAGTATTTTTTTGCTTATTTTGTCTAACATTGCAAATCTCAGGTAAGAATTTTATTTGGCTGAATCTTCTCACCAAATACAAAATTTTGATAGTAGTCAGTAATACCAGAATTAATGCGAGGCTTTCGCACATACAATCGAATAACAGGTAAAGAGCAATAGTTGGTAAAAAATTGTCTTCGTGCCATTTTATTCACCCGTTACGTGATGCCGAGCAAAATATGTCTTCTTCTGCACTATTTACAGACTCTACTTTTTCAGCACTGCATGCTGAAATGCATTTTCCTACTTCACCACTACGCGAAAAAATTACTGCTGCGTACCGACTTGATGAGCAACAAGCCGTAGGTTGGCTAATTAAACAGACTGACAAGGATACCGCATTGACGGCGCAAACTGCGGAGCTTGCAAAGCGACTTGTCGTTGCTGTAAGGGAGAAGCGCACGCGTGCTTCCGGTGTCGATGCACTGATGCACGAATTTTCATTGTCATCTGATGAAGGAATTGCGCTGATGTGTCTGGCAGAAGCGTTATTGCGTATTCCCGACCACCAAACAGCAGATCGATTGATCGCCGACAAAATTAGTCGTGGTGATTGGCGCAAACACTTGGGAGTTTCTCCCTCGTTGTTTGTGAATGCTGCTACCTGGGGCCTGTTAGTAACTGGAAAACTGGTAAGTAGCAATAGCGACCAAAGCCTTGGATCGGCTTTAACCCGCTTGATTGCTAAAGGTGGCGAGCCCTTGATACGCAAAGGAGTCGATCTGGCAATGCGTATGCTGGGCAACCAATTCGTTACTGGTCAAACTATTGATGACGCTCTCAAAAATAGCCGTGATAACGAGGCTCGCGGTTATCGGTATTCATACGATATGTTGGGCGAGGCAGCGCTTACAGCCGAGGATGCCGATAAATATCTGCAGTCCTACGAAAGAGCAATTCATGCAATTGGGCAGGCATCGGCAGGAAGAGGAATACGTAAAGGACCCGGAATTTCGGTGAAATTATCGGCACTTCATCCACGCTATTGCCGTGCACAGCATGGCCGGGTAATGACCGAATTATTACCTCGCTTACAAAGTCTTTTGCTGTTGGCTAAATCGTATGATATCGGCCTTAATATCGATGCAGAAGAAGCCGATCGCCTTGAGCTATCACTCGACTTGATGGAGGTATTGGCCCACGATCAACGACTGGCAGGTTATGACGGAATAGGCTTTGTGGTGCAGGCCTATCAGAAGCGTTGCCCGTTTGTAATCGACTTCCTGATTGATTTGGCGCGTCGTAGTGGACGAAAATTAATGGTACGCCTAGTTAAAGGTGCTTATTGGGATGCAGAAATAAAACGTGCTCAGGTTGATGGGATGCCTGGTTATCCGGTGTACACGCGTAAGGTTTATACCGATGTCTCCTACTTGGTATGCGCTGAAAAATTACTTGATGCTACCGACGTGTTGTATCCGCAATTTGCTACGCATAATGCGCAAACGCTGTCCGCAATTTATACGTCCGCAAAAGCTCGCAGTGTGACCGACTATGAATTCCAATGCCTCCATGGCATGGGCGAAACCTTGTATGACCAGGTAGTCGGTAAAGAAAACCTAGACAAACCTTGCCGTATTTACGCACCAGTGGGTTCTCATCAAACATTGCTTGCGTACTTGGTAAGACGCTTGCTGGAAAATGGCGCTAATTCGTCGTTCGTCAACCAGATTGTTGATGCGAATGTGCCGGTGGACGCTTTGATTGCTAATCCTATGGACGAAGCTCGAGAACTCGGCGGCATTCCGCACAGGAGTATTGAGTTACCTTGCAACATGTTCGGCAACGAGCGCCTGAATTCTTCCGGTATAGATCTGAGTAACGAAGAAGAACTGGCTAAGATAGATCTAGCTTTTGGCGATTTCGGTAGCCAGCAATGGCATGCAATGCCGTTGCTGGGTAAGACGGTTGGCCATCGCGCATCACTGCCAATCAATAACCCTGCCGACCAGCGTGATCAAGTGGGATCCGTAATCGAAGCCAACGAAACCGACACCGATGCCGCCTTGAATGTAGCACATGCGAGCGCTGTCGAATGGCAAGCCGTGGCTCCATCAGATCGTGCAACCATTCTTTATCGTGCAGCGGACCTGTTCGAATCGCACCGACTGGAATTGATGGCGATAGCCATTCGCGAAGCAGGAAAATCATTACCGAACGCCATCGCCGAAGTACGCGAAGCCGTCGATTTCTTGCGGTATTACGCGGTTCGCATTACTGAGACACCAACTACGCTGGCACTTGGCCCGGTAGTTTGCATTAGTCCATGGAATTTTCCGTTGGCAATTTTCACAGGCCAAGTCAGCGCGGCACTTGCAGCAGGTAACGTCGTCCTTGCCAAACCTGCAGAACAAACGCCATTAATAGCATACCGTGCAGTACAGCTCCTACATGAAGCCGGCGTGCCACGTACCGTGCTGCAGTTCCTTCCAGGACCAGGCGAGAGTATTGGTGCCTCGCTAGTTGCAGATTATCGTACGCAAGGCGTCATTTTCACGGGATCAACCAGCGTTGCCCAACTGATCAACCGTACACTTGCAAAACGCGCCTTGGTCGAATCCACTGATATCGCGTTAATTGCCGAAACCGGTGGGCAAAACGCGATGATTGTTGACTCCAGTGCGTTGACAGAGCAGGTCGTTCAGGACGTCATCAGTTCGGCATTTGATAGCGCCGGACAACGTTGTTCGGCACTCAGAATATTGTGTCTGCAGCAGGAAATCGCCGACAAAACGCTGGTCATGTTGAAAGGTGCAATGCATGAACTAGCCGTCGGTAACCCGGACCGACTGGCAACCGATATTGGCCCTGTGATTGATACAGAGGCAAGAGATGGTCTTCTAAAGCATATCGAATACATGAAAAAAACGGCACGTTCAGTTTTTCAACTGCCACTACCGGAAAATACACAGTACGGGACTTTCGTCCCACCAACAATTATCGAAATAGGTTCGTTATCTGAGCTCACCAACGAAGTTTTTGGCCCGGTATTACACGTACTACGATACCGCCGCGAAGACTTGCCTCAAATGGTAGATGCTATTAATGCAACCGGTTATGGTTTGACGTTCGGCATTCATTCTCGTATTGATGAGACCATCGACTTTGTCAGTAATCGGATTCATGCCGGTAATATTTACGTTAATCGAAATATCGTCGGTGCGGTTGTTGGTGTGCAACCTTTTGGTGGTGAGGGTAAATCCGGTACCGGGCCAAAAGCCGGCGGCCCGCTCTATCTGAAACGATTACAGCATGCAATCGAAGATGAGCTCAGTGACCATCCGGTAAAAACTGACCACGGTATCGTGCAGATACCTGTATTAAGGTCGCTGTTGGAATGGGCTTATACGCATGGCCATAAGACTGTCTCAGATTTAGGGGAACACTACGCACATTACAGCCCACTTGGCAACATGCTGGACTTGCCGGGTCCGACCGGCGAGCGCAATACACTGTTGTTTGCCGCTCGCGGCGATATTCTTTGTGTAGCACCAACTGTCACCAGTTTGCTCAACCAACTCACCGCAGTTATTGCTACGGGGAACAATCCGGTTTTGCTAACAACATCATTACCACTCTTACCAACGGACTTGCCACAGGAAATACGTACTGCAATAAAACAGATCGATAACATTGCTGATGAAAGCCGATCATTGCAAGTTGCATTGGTCGATGCAGCGCTGGTTGCAGTCATTCGCATACCTCTGGCAGCACGAGATGGCGCACTCGTATCATTAGTCGAGACCAATGCGGGTTCTCCTATTCCCCTCTGGAGACTAGTTGCCGAACGTGCCACATGTACTAACACAACAGCGGCTGGCGGTAACGCCAGTCTGATGACGCTCAAAGCATAAGGCATTAAGCTTCAAGACGAGCAGTGCCCGGATAATTATTCGGGTACCGTCTGCTGCTAAACAAGTCCCTCATCATAATCATTTGGTTGATTAATGATGCATAAACATAGTGAAAATCCCATCATCAACGGCAACATTAGCTGCCAAATCACCTAATTTCAATTTAAAAATTTCAGTTGGAAAAGCGGGCGAAGTCCGGTGGTGTTAACGCTGTGCCGGCGGTTCGTCTCCTGTCTTTGTTGAGACCAGGGTACCCGTCAAAACTACCGTGTTATCAAACCAAAAAGTCGCCGTGCTGACTCATACGCAATGTTGATCGCATGCACGTCGCAAGACTTTCGAAGATAAAGATACTGGACTAAATCTGATCGTGCAGCCGATGCAATGGATAGGTGTGCTCGCGTGCCAGCATGAACGCTAAGTCCGCTCCAAGGCTTACTTCGATGACCTGAATATTTCTATCGGTACCAATTATCAGAAACGTGAAATTTGTTCCTATTTTTGCAATATCGCGAAACAGCACAATCACTGCGCTGCGCAAGTGCTTGCGATGTCATCGCACATGAAAGCACTTGGAAGTAATGGAGACACCAAGTGCACTCCGAGGAGTTTTTCGGCAGTCTTGCTATTTGGTTTCTTTTTTACTGCATCGGTCGTCGGTTAAAAAACTCTCTGAGCAGCCGTTGGCTGCACGCAAATTGCTTTTGCTCACCCCTCTGAGTAAACACCTTGTTTAGTTGCTTGTAGCGTCTCTGAGTGCTTCTGGAAGACGTTTTTATTCAGCATATCCCGCTTATTTTTATTGGCTAAGTCATTTTTCAAATCTGATAGAAGTTGTTGTGTCTGGTTTTAAATAAAGGTTTATATATTTATTTAGTAGTAGTTGTTAACGCACCTTCTATCCTGTGGATAAGTCGCTATTTCTCTTTCAGATCAGTATCTTGGAGAACAGATAACCAGGTTGACAAGTCATGCTTTCAGACAGGACAAGTTCTGGATAACTTTTATCGCCGTGCACATTGCATCGCTTATCCACAGTTGATCCACTGGTTATCCAAACACTTGTCTACAACCTGGTTTTCAAGAACACAAATTGCCGAAATTACCGGGTTTGGCAAGCTCACGTAAGTTCTTATTTTGCGTGAGGCTAAGGCCCTAAGGCGACGTGTGCAGTTGTTCTTTACCCAGACCCCATGTGTTGATGAAAACAAACTGCCTGCTGGTCGTTCTGTGCGTGGAAAAGTGACTTTTTACAAATGGCTTGCAGGCAAATGATTTGCGGTAGGTTTTTTAGTCCTGGATCGAATGTTCTAGCCTGTTTGTATTTTCACGGGTTTTAGTCTTGTTCTAATTGGTTTACATATATCTTTAGTAGTAGTAGTTAACGCAGCCTATTTTCTGTGGATAAGCATGTAAACCACATTTGAATCAATGACTTGAGAAAAATATAACTAGTCCAATAAAGTACTTTTTTATGCAGGACAAGTTCTGAATAACTTTCAGGATATTTGCAAGTCCGGTAGTTGTTCACACTTGATGCACCTGTTATCCAGAGGGTTATCCACAACAATTTGGTGCTTGCGTCAACCTTGAGGCAGTTGGCCCGCTATTGGTGCCAAAGACTTGCCAATAAATCAAATGCAGCGGCGATCGCTGGTTCGGTTTTTCGGCTCTGTAAAGCAATAAAAGAGAGTTCGGTGGACAAGCTCACTGTGTCCGCGATGACTAAGCCGTGGACGTGCGCTTCATGTAGTGCAATCGATTCACGTACTAGTGACAGTCCGACGCCAGATTTAACGAGATCGAGCATCGACGATTCCTGGTCTACCAAGGCAACGCGCTCTGGAAGCGTCTTATATTCAGCAAATTTTTTGATGAGCAGCCGATGATGAGCGGATTCTGGTGGTGCCCAGATCCACGGTAATGTGGCTAGTGCATCCCAGTTTTTACCGGAAACACGGGCCTTCCAACCTTGCGGTGCAACAACGTTGTAAGTGAACGAAGTGAGTATTTGAGAATGGAATTCTTTTGTTGGTATGCCGAGGTAATAACCAGCATCCAGTGCCCCAGTCCGAACCTGCTGCAGCACGTTACCGGACATGCCTTGGCGTAATTGCGTCGATAGTTGAGGGTAGCTTTCGACCAGCCTTTTAAGAAAAGCGCCGAGTCGAGTAAATTCTGGATCAAGAATGGTGCCGATGGCGAGAGGGCCGGAAATACTCGACTGCAGCGCTCGTACACCTTGATGGAATTCAGTTACGCCAGCCAGTACACGCTCTGCGAACGGTAGTAATTTTTCACCGTCATTTGTTAGTTGCATGCCACCGGGGGAGCGGCTGAATAAAGTGACGCCTAGTGACTTTTGCAAAGCCTTGAGTTGTAGGCTGACAGCGGGTTGAGTCAGGTGCAAATGTTGCGCTGCACGCGTCATATTGCCTTCTTTTGCAATCGTGACAAATGCCCGTAGCTGGGTAAAATCCATTTTTTTCCATAAGTAACGCTTATGAGGAAACGATGATAACTCATTGGATTTTGCATGCTGATGGCTTTATCCTGATTTTCACTTTAAATTCCCCAAGGATTTGTTATGACTCAGTCCATTCCTGTTATCCAGCATTTCATCAACGGTTGTATCGTCGAGTCCACTAGCGATCGACGCCAGGATGTATTCAATCCGGCAACGGGTGCGGTATCTGCGCAAGTTGTTCTTGGTAATGTCGATGAAGTAAATCAGGCAGTTGCTGCTGCAAATGCGGCGGCACCTGGATGGGCCGCTACGGCTCCGTTGAAGCGTGCCCGGATCATGATGCGCTTTAAAGAGTTAATGGAGCAAAATCACGATGCGTTGGCAGCGGCGATCACGCGAGAGCATGGCAAGGTTTTTTCGGATGCCAAAGGTGAAGTGACACGTGGGCTGGAAGTTGTTGAATTTGCTTGCGGCGCGCCGCAACTTCTGAAGACGCAGTTCTCAGACAATATTGGTGGCGGCATCGATAACTGGCAAATGCGTCAACCACTAGGTGTCACAGTAGGTATTACGCCATTCAATTTCCCGGTCATGGTGCCGTTGTGGATGGCACCGATGGCTATTGCAACTGGTAATACGTTTATTCTGAAGCCGTCAGAGCGTGACCCCTCAGCCTCAATGTTGCTGGCAGATTTGTTTCAGCAGGCTGGTTTACCAAAAGGTGTTTTCAATGTTGTTCAGGGTGACAAGGTAGCGGTGGATGCACTTCTTCAACATCCGGATGTGAAAGCCGTATCGTTTGTCGGTTCGACGCCGATTGCGGAATACATCTACACAGAAGGCGCAAAACGCAAAGGCACCTATCCTTTACGCGTACAAGCGCTTGGTGGCGCTAAAAATCATCTGGTCGTGATGCCTGATGCGAATCTTGAACTTGCGGTTGATGCGCTTATCGGTGCGGCATACGGGTCTGCAGGAGAGCGCTGTATGGCGATTTCAGTTGCAGTTGCAGTTGGTGCCGTTGCTGATAAGTTGGTGGAAGCACTGATTCCACGAGTTAAGTCGCTGAAAGTCATGAATGGTATGGAAGGTGCTGCCGAAATGGGCCCGGTGGTCACCGGTGTTCATAAAGCGAAAATCGAAGGTTACATTCAAGACGGTATAGATGAAGGTGCTACCTTGCTGGTCGATGGTCGTGGTCTGACTGTACCTGGGCATGAAAATGGATTTTTCCTTGGCGGTACGCTGTTTGATCACGTCAAGCCAGGAATGAAAATTCACAATGAAGAAATTTTCGGACCGGTGCTGTGTATTGTGCGTGTTCCTGACTTCGCGGCAGCAGTTGAGCTGATTAACGGGCATGAGTTTGGAAACGGCGTTGCCTTGTTTACCTCTGACGGCAACACGGCACGCGAATTTTCGCGTCGTATCGAAGTGGGCATGGTTGGTATCAACGTTCCAATTCCTGTACCAATGGCATGGCATTCGTTTGGTGGCTGGAAGCGTTCGTTGTTTGGCGATACGCATGCCTATGGCGAAGAAGGTGTGCGCTTTTACACACGCTACAAATCCATCATGCAGCGTTGGCCAGAGACGATCGACAAGGGGGCTGAATTCACAATGCCTGTAGCGAAATAAGCGGACGAGGATAACTATGACGCAATCAGCAGGCAAGTACGACTACATCATTATTGGCGCCGGGTCTGCCGGTTGCGTTTTGGCGAAGCGGTTATCGCAGGATCCGGCTGTACGGGTATTGTTGCTTGAAGCGGGTGGTAAGGACGACTATCTCTGGATACACATTCCGGTTGGTTATCTTTATTGCATCAATAATCCGCGTACCGATTGGTTATACAAGACCGAGGCAGATGTTGGTTTGAATGGACGCAGTCTGGGTTATCCGCGAGGCAAGGTACTGGGCGGATCGTCCTCCATCAACGGGATGATTTACATGCGCGGTCAGTCTCAGGACTACGATAATTGGGCTAGCTCTTGTGGTGATGACGCATGGCGTTGGAACAATGTATTGCCGCTTTTTAAAAAAAGCGAAGATCATTATTTGGGCGGCACTGAATTCCATGGCGCTGGCGGCGAGTGGCGGGTTGAGAAGCAACGACTTTCATGGGAAATTCTCGATGCTTTTCGTGATGCCGCGGCCGAGGTTGGAATACCAAAAACCGACGATTTTAACCGGGGAGATAACACGGGATCCGCGTATTTCGATGTAAATCAGCGCCGCGGCGTTCGCGTCAGTACTGCCAAGGCTTTTCTGAAAACAGCCGGCAATCGGGGCAACCTAGAGATCATGACGGGTTGTCAGGTGCAACGTCTGAAACTGGAGACAGGGCCTGACGGAGTGCGATGCCATGGCGTTGAATTTATCGGCAATGGCCAGTCATGGACAGCTGAATCGGTGCGCGAAACAGTGCTTTCGGCTGGTGCGATCGGGTCACCACAAATACTACAATTGTCAGGTATTGGAGCACCCTCGTTATTGCAAGAAAACAGCATTGCACCGGTAGTTGATTTGCCAGGGGTTGGAGAAAATTTGCAAGATCACTTGCAAATCCGAATGGTGTTCAAGGTGCGCAATACGAAGACGTTAAACACGATGGCCAACAGTTGGTTCGGCAAGATGAAAATCGGGCTTGAATACGCACTAACGCAAAAGGGGCCAATGTCGATGGCACCTTCACAACTTGGTGCGTTTGCCCGCTCCGATGCATCGCAGTTGACACCGAATTTGCAGTATCACGTTCAACCACTTTCGTTGGAAAAGTTCGGCGAACCACTACATCCTTTTCCAGCAATTACGGCAAGTGTCTGCAACTTGCGACCAACTTCACGCGGTCATGTACGGATCGCTTCTGCAGATCCGGCACGTGCGCCGAAAATTACGCCAAATTATTTGAGTACACCTGAAGACAGGCATGTGGCTGCCGACGCACAGCGTTTGACTCGTTCCATCATCAACGCGCCTTCATTAAAAAAATATACGGCGACAGAGCTGAAACCAGGACCACAACTTATTTCAGAAGAAGAATTAATTGGTGCGGCGGGAGACATCGGTACGACAATTTTTCATCCAGTAGGAACATGCAAAATGGGGCATTCAACAGACCCGTTGGCGGTAGTCGATAGCGAGTTGCGGGTACGCGGTGTTACTGGATTACGGGTTGTCGATGCGTCGATTATGCCGGCAATTACATCAGGAAACACTAATTCGCCAACAGTGATGATTGCTGAACGTGCGGCACTACTTATCCTCGCCGCCCATGAGGGATAACACCTAGAAACCGGTTTCCGGCACCTTATTGGTATCGAACAAGATATGATCAATGTCAGTATTAGATTGCGCAAATAGTGCAATATCATGAAAATATCGCGTGGTAGTTGTACGGTATTGTTTGATCCGGTTGTCGCTTGTACTATCAGTAAAAATTTTCCGCTGCACAAAAAACAAGCAACCAGGAGACACGATGACTGAAGTCATCCTAGAAACAAAAAACTTGACCAAAGAGTTCAAGGGATTTACCGCTGTTGATGCTGTGAACCTGCGGGTTCAACGTGGACACATTCACGCGCTGATCGGGCCCAACGGTGCTGGTAAGACGACCTGCTTCAATTTGCTGACGAAGTTTCTGATTCCAACTTCCGGTCAGATCCTCTTTAACGGTAAAGACATTACCAAGGCCAAGCCAGCGCAGATTGCCCGCCAAGGCATCATTCGCTCGTTTCAGATATCTGCTGTTTTTCCACATCTCACCGTGATGGAAAATGTTCGTATCGGCCTGCAACGCATGCTTGGTACTTCGTTTCACTTTTGGAAAAGCGAACGGAGTTTGTCTTCGCTAAATGACCGCGCTATGGCTTTATTGGCTGAGGTAGATTTGGTTGAATTTGCGGATACGATTACCGTTGATTTACCTTACGGGCGCAAACGTGCGCTTGAAATTGCAACCACCTTGGCGATGGATCCGGAAATGATGCTGCTCGACGAGCCCACCCAAGGGATGGGACATGAAGATGTCGACCGTGTGACAGCACTGATCAAGAAAGTTTCCGCTGGTCGCACCATCTTGATGGTCGAGCACAACATGAACGTCGTTGCTGGTATTTGCGACCGGATTTCGGTCTTGCAGCGAGGTGCAATGTTGGCTGAAGGCAGCTATCAGGAAGTATCGAATAATCCACTGGTGATGGAGGCTTACATGGGTACTTCGACCAGCGCGCTGGAAGGGACTCACTGATGTCGAGTAAAGCTCTTGAAATTTCTGGTCTCCATGCCTGGTACGGCGAATCTCATATTTTGCATGACGTTAACCTGACGGTTGAAAAAGGTGAAGTGGTGACACTGTTGGGTCGCAACGGGGCTGGTCGTAGTACAACGCTGCGGGCCATCATGGGGCTAACGGGCACCCGTAAGGGATCGATCAAAATTAATGGTGTTGAATCTATTGGCCTTCCAACCCACAAGATCGCTCATTTAGGCGTCGGTTATTGCCCTGAAGAGCGCGGTATTTTTTCATCGTTGACTGCAGAAGAAAACTTGTTGTTGCCGCCGGTAGTTTCTACATCGGATAAGGGTATGTCGGTAGCGGAAATTTACGAGATGTTTCCGAATTTGAAAGAGCGTCGATTCAGCCAAGGCACACGATTGTCTGGTGGTGAACAACAAATGCTGGCAGTTGCGCGGATCTTGCGTACCGGTGCGCGCCTTCTGCTACTTGATGAAATTTCAGAAGGTCTTGCACCAGTAATTGTTCAGGCACTCGCCCGGATGATCACCACTTTGCGGGCGAATGGCTACACCATCATTATGGTTGAACAAAATTTCCGGTTTGCTGCACCATTGGCAGACCGGTTTTACGTAGTGGAGCATGGACAAATCGTTGAAACAATCGCGTCATCGGAGCTCGAGGCGAAAATGCCCGTGCTAAATGCGCTACTAGGTGTTTAACGAAAAATAGTTCTGCAGATCTTATCTATCCTTGGAGAGAGACATGAATACAAAATTAAAATCAATAACACCAAAGGCGATGACGCTCGCTATTGGTACGGTATGCGCAATTGCCTTTGCCGGTAGCGCTTCCGCACAGATTTCAGGTGATACCGTAAAGATCGGATTTATTACCGACCTTTCAGGTGTTTATTCTGACATCGACGGTTTAGGTGGGGTTGAAGCAATTAAGATGGCAATCGCTGATTTCGGCGGTACTGTTAACGGAAAGAAAATCGAACTGATTACCGCTGACCACCAAAACAAGGCCGATATTGCGGCGAGTAAAGCGCGTGAATGGTTTGATCGTCAAGGTGTTGACATGCTTATTGGTGGTACCAATTCAGGTACTAACCTCGCAATGTCCAAAGTTGCGCTTGAGAAGAAAATGCCTTTTCTTTCAATTGGTGCAGGTACGGCGCGGCTGACCAATGAAGAATGCACGCCTTATACGTTGCATTATGCGTATGACACGGTTGCGCTTGCCAAAGGTACCGGTGGTGCAGTGGTTAAACAGGGCGGTAAAAGCTGGTTTTTCCTGACGGCCGATTACGCGTTTGGTGCGTCTCTTGAAAATGATACAACTTCTGTCGTCAAGGCTAGTGGTGGTAGCGTTGTCGGTTCGGTTCGTCATCCGCTCTCGGCATCAGATTTCTCTTCTTTCTTGTTACAAGCTCAGGCATCGAAGGCACAAATTCTTGGTTTGGCCAATGCCGGTGGCGATACGGTCAATGCGATCAAGGCAGCCAACGAATTTGGCGTGAGCAAGACCATGAAACTGGCCGGTTTGCTGATGTTTATCAACGATGTACATTCATTGACACTGAATTTAACTCAAGGCATGTACCTGACAGACAGCTGGTATTGGGACCAGAACGATGAGTCGCGTAAGTGGTCGCGTCGCTATTTTGAAAAAATGAAAAAAATGCCGTCGAGTCTGCAAGCAGCCGATTATTCGGCAACTCTGACCTACTTGAATGCGGTTAAAGCAACTGGCAGTGATGATACTGACAAGGTAATGGCGGAAATTCGCAAAATGAAGATCAATGATATGTATGTAAAAAATGGGACGGTTCGTGGCGACGGCAGCATGATCCACGATATGTTCCTGATGCAAGTGAAAAAACCTGCTGAGTCAAAGTATCCATGGGATTATTACAAGGTTATTCAGACGATTCCTGGTGAGCAAGCGTTCACGACAAAGGCAGAATCTAAGTGTGCTACCTGGAAATAAAATCGGTTGAATAATTAATTCAATCTCAATTCAACTGCCCCGGCGCGTCGCCTGATTTCTTCTGCGCGCGCTTTTTTTTTGCAGTTCCATCCGGTAAATGACCGGATGATCTTTCACTAAATTTGCTATGGAAATTTTCGGCGTTCCCCTGCAGGCCATGATGAGCCAGCTTTTGCTTGGTCTCGTCAATGGCTCGTTTTATGCCATGTTGTCGCTTGGTTTGGCAGTCATTTTCGGCTTGCTGAATGTGATCAATTTTGCTCATGGCGCGTTATACATGATGGGTGCTTTTTCTGCCTGGATTGGACTCACTTATTTTGGTTTCAGTTACTGGACGATGCTCATCGTGGGGCCGATGGTGATTGGCGTGTTCGGGATGGTCATTGAAAGGACTATGCTGCGTTGGCTCTACAAGCTGGATCATTTATACGGATTGCTTCTTACTTTTGGCATCACCTTGGTAGCAGAGGGAGTATTTCGTTCGATCTACGGTGTTTCAGGTCAGTCTTATTCCACACCGGATGCGCTTTCTGGTGGGGTTAATCTAGGCTTCATGTATTTGCCTATCTATCGAGCCTGGATTGTTATTGCTTCATTAGCTGTATGTTTTCTGACTTGGTTTGTCATAGAAAAAACTCGGTTAGGCGCTTATTTGCGTGCCGGAACCGAAAATCCTAAATTAGTGGAGGCCTTCGGAATCAATGTTCCGCTAATGGTAACGTTGACTTACGGATTTGGTGTTGCACTCGCAGCATTCGCCGGAGTGCTGGCTGCGCCGGTTATTCAGGTTTCGCCGTTGATGGGATCGAACTTAATTATTGTCGTATTTGCTGTTGTTGTGATTGGCGGTATGGGTTCAATTCTCGGCGCGATTATTACTGGTTTATCGCTGGGTGTGATTGAGGGAATGACCCGGGTATTTTATCCAGAGGCGTCAGCTACCGTTGTTTTCGTGATTATGGTGATTGTCTTGTTAATTCGCCCTGCCGGTTTGTTCGGTAAAGAAAAATAGGCGACTCGTGATGATCCACTTGATGCAGCTATCGAATCAACCGGGTGAGATTGCAATCTTGCCGCAATGGAGTTTTAAAGTATGAACAAGAAAATTGGTTACGCCATAGCACTGATAGCTTTATTGGCAGCACCGTTTTGGCTTTACCCGGTATTTTTGATGAAGTTATTGTGTTTTGCCTTGTTTGCTTGTGCATTCAATTTGTTGATTGGATTTACCGGCTTGTTATCGTTTGGTCATGCTGCTTTTTTCGGTGGTGCCGGGTATGTTGCTGGTTATGCAATCGCCACGCTTGGGTTGTCGTCAGAGTTGGGTATTGCGTTGGGAACGTTAGCAGGTGCGTTAATTGGCCTTTTCATGGGAAGTTTGGCGATACGTCGTCAAGGTATTTATTTCACAATGATTACGCTGGCACTTGCTCAGATGCTTTATTTTGTATTCTTACAGGCCAAATTTACCGGGGGTGAGGATGGCTTACAGGGCGTACCGCGCGGTAAATTATTTGGGTTTATTGATCTTAGTAATGATTTGACTTTGTATTATGTGGTGTTGGCTATTGCAGTCTTCGGTTTTGCGTTAATTGTGCGTGTCATTCATTCACATTTCGGTCAGGTACTGAAAGCAATTAAGGAAAATGAACCACGTGCGATTTCACTAGGCTACGATGTAGACCGCTATAAGTTATTAGCGTTTGTGTTGTCGGCAGCCCTATCCGGTCTTGCTGGTGCGACTAAAACATTAGTGCTTGGTTTTGAAACATTGACTGACGTACATTGGTCGATGTCTGGGCTGGTGGTATTAATGACACTGGTTGGTGGGTTGGGTACTGTAGTCGGACCTATTGTCGGAGCGATCATCATTATCTCGCTTGAAAATAAATTGGGTAGCTATGGCCGCATGCTCGCTGATTTGACGAGTATCGACTGGTTTCGCTCTATTGGCGATTCAGTCACGATAGTGATTGGTTTAATATTTATTGTGTGTGTATTAGCGTTTCGTCGCGGTATTGTTGGTGAATTTTCGGCTCTCTTTAAGCGGAAGTAACAATTTAAAATCTGACCGAACAGGTTGTGTTTTTCTGTTCGGTCGATTGTTTGTAATGCATCAAGTAATCATTTTTTTTCTTTAGTCATCCTTTCTTTACTTCTGCTTTCCTTCTCGCCTTCTAGTCATATTTCCCGTATCGCTCGCAATATTATTAACTTCATTGTTAACTACTGATCGTTTGATATTGATTTTTAGTTTTTGTAACTAATTTGTTGAATCCTAGGTATGTGGCCAATTTTTAACTTGTAGTAAAAAAACACACTATCTTCTTTATTCGCTCCGTCACCTTATTATTCATGATGTTTTTTATTTGGCAGGTTACGCTTAGGCATGGGTGATTTTACTTTTTTGTATATTGCGGCCTTCTTTGCAGGGTTTGTCGATGCGGTGGTTGGTGGCGGGGGTTTGATTCAGTTACCTGCGCTGTTTTCAGTTTTCCCTAATGTGGTGCCTGCGACGTTGCTGGGCACGAACAAGTTAGCGGGTTTTTGGGGTACAAGTGCTGCGGCTATTAGTTTTTCTCGTCGCGTAAAAATTGAGTGGACAGCGGCTGTACCTGCCGCTGTCGCGGCATTTATTTTTGCTTTCGCTGGGGCTTATACGGTAACGCGGGTGCCACCAGATTTTATTAGGAAGTTATTGCCGTTAATTTTGCTGGCAGTAGCAGCTTACACCCTCAAGCGTAAAGACATGGGTAGCGTACATGCGCCGTTGCATCAAGGTTTGAAGCAACGTTGGCTTGCGATAATTGTAGGAGGGTCTGTAGGATTCTATGATGGATTTTTTGGTCCTGGCACAGGTAGTTTTCTGGTTTTTTTGTTCGTTCGTATTTTCGGTTTCGATTTTTTAGGTGCTTCTGCGGTAGCGAAAGTAGTCAACGTTGCTTGTAATGTTTCTGCTCTATTTTGGTTTTGGAAAAGTGGTCATTTACTTTGGCAAATTGGGCTTTCTATGGCGCTTTGCAATGTTATTGGTTCGCTGATTGGAAGTCGTTTGGCTATCAAGCATGGCAGTGAATTCGTGCGTAAATTGTTTTTGGTCGTAGTCTCATCATTGATTCTTAAAACAGGGTATGACGCTTTTTTTAAATAGTCAGGCGCTGTTAATAATGTATTTGTTTCACGTGAAACAGGACAGACTAAGGAGGATCTATTCGTGACACCCACAGCTATCTATCAGCGAACCGACGCTGGCCGCATCGAAATTCAATTAAAAAAGCAGGGACTGACACAGAGTGAGCGTTTAGTTCTTATTGTTGTCGATGGCAGGGTTCCTTTAGTAGAGCTAGGTGAGAAATTAAAGGGTCTGGAAAGCAGTCGAATTGGGCGGGCTATTGAGAGGCTTTTAAGTAAGCAATTGATTTTTGAGGTGTTGTTGCCCGGTTCATCTGTAAAGGTGGATGTGGTGGACTCGGTGCTGATTGACCGGTTTCTTCAGCAAGATCCGTTGGATCCTGTAACTATCGTTTCATTTGATGCGGACTACGAATATGAAGAAAGTGGGCTCGTGAACGCTACAGTGTGTGATGTAACTTCAATAAGCCAAAATGATGGTTCGCGTGTTGGGGGAGAAGTTCGGTCTTCAAGACAGAGTATTCATGAGCCAGTTTTGATGGCTTCCGGAGAGCCATTTTTGGGTGTGGATTTTTACATACCATTGGCAAAAAATGGATCGAAGCAGGCAATTATGTCGTCTACGCATCCCGTTAAGAGTCTTTTCCGACATGGAAGCCATTTTGTTGCATTGCTAAAGAGTGAGGGCTTCCGTTTGGGCTCCCGAGTTCATTTTTTTCAATTGGTGTGGCGTCTGTTGGTGACTGTCGGTATAGCCCTCGTGTTTTTATCTATAGGTGAGAAAATCAGCCACTATTTCGGTTTCACGTGAAACAACGAAACGCTTAATCTTATTTGCCATCTGGTTTTTATATAAAAGCCCTTATAATCCGACTTCCATTTACCGTTCATCGGGTCGAGTTATGCAATTTCCCTCAGAGTTTGACGTTATCGTAGTCGGCGGCGGTCATGCCGGAACCGAAGCAGCCCTTGCTGCTGCTCGTATGGGGCAAAAAACGCTGCTGCTAACGCACAACATCGAAACATTAGGGCAGATGTCCTGCAACCCCTCTATCGGCGGTATTGGAAAAGGTCATCTCGTTCGCGAGGTTGACGCAATGGGTGGTGCAATGGCGATCGTCACAGACGAGGCGGGCATACAGTTCCGGATATTAAACTCTTCAAAAGGGCCTGCGGTACGTGCAACACGAGCGCAAGCAGATCGACTTTTATATAAGCAAGCTATACGTTCCCGTCTTGAAAACCAGCCCAATCTTTGGCTTTTTCAGCAGGCTGTGGATGACTTAATGGTTGAGGGCGATCGTGTTGTAGGGGCTGTTACGCAAATTGGGATTCAATTTAGATCTCGCACCGTTGTGCTCACGGCAGGTACCTTTTTGGATGGAAAAATCCATGTTGGTTTGAATAATTATTCTGCGGGAAGAGCAGGAGACCCACCCGCCGTATCGCTATCAGCGCGTTTAAAAGAGTTGCGCATGCCCCAAGGAAGGCTAAAAACCGGAACGCCGCCCAGACTAGATGGCCGCACAATTAATTTTTCTGTTATGCAGGAACAGCCTGGGGATCTTGATCCGATTCCAGTTTTTTCAGTGATGGGTTCTGTAGGCATGCATCCAGCACAGTTGCCATGCTGGATAACACACACTAACGAACGCACACACGACATTATTCGTGGTGGACTTGATCGCAGTCCTATGTACACCGGTGTCATTGAGGGAGTAGGTCCAAGATATTGCCCTTCAATTGAAGACAAAATTCATCGCTTCGCAGACAAGTCATCCCATCAGATTTTTCTCGAACCAGAAGGCTTGACGACTACCGAATATTATCCCAACGGAATCTCCACTAGCTTGCCGTTTGACGTGCAATTGGCGCTAGTGCGTTCAATGACTGGTCTTGAAAGTGCGCATATTTTGAGGCCAGGTTACGCGATCGAATACGACTACTTTGATCCACGTGGCTTAAAATCATCTCTGGAAACAAAATCGATTCGGGGCTTATTTTTCGCCGGGCAGATTAATGGTACTACTGGCTACGAAGAAGCCGCTGCGCAGGGCATGCTCGCCGGGCTGAATGCCGCGCTACAAACACAAGACAGGGCGGCATGGACACCCGGGCGAGATCAGGCTTATCTGGGTGTGCTTGTCGATGATCTTGTCACGCAAGGCGTGCAAGAGCCATATCGTATGTTCACAAGCAGGGCAGAGTACCGGTTGAGTTTAAGGGAAGACAATGCTGACATGCGTCTGACGGAAATTGGTAGAGAGCTTGGCTGTGTGGGTGACGTGCAATGGGCGGCTTTCGAACACAAGAGAGAAGCTGTTGCACGTGAAATGGAACGGCTGCGCTCGACCTGGGTCAGTCCACGCCTACTCGCCGATGCAGAATCAGAACGTGTACTTGGCAAAGCTATTGAACGTGAATATTCGCTAGCTGACCTGTTGCGGCGCCCGAATATTAGTTATGCGGGATTGTTAGAGTTGACTGGTGTCGACGGACAATTACTCGCCGCTCCGGGTGTGGCCGACCCGATTGTCAGAGAGCAGGTCGAAATTCAACTGAAATATGCCGGATATATCGAACGGCAAGCCAAGGAAATTGAACGTCACGAGCATTTTGAACATTTGAAATTACCACTCGAATTTGACTACCTTGCGGTGGCCGCACTGTCGATGGAAGTACGACAAAAATTGCATAAGCATCGCCCTGAGACACTCGGTCAGGCTTCACGTATTTCTGGTGTAACACCGGCAGCTTTGTCGCTATTGCTGGTACATCTGAAAAAAGGTGGCTACAAAGAATTTCTAGATGCAGCAGCAACCGATATGACAGCTTAAAGCCAGACCATGACGACTACCTTCAATCGCACCGAACTGACAAGAATATTAGATGAGGGTGCGAAGTCACTTAATTTACGGCTAGAAACCGCGACATCTGATCGCTTGATTGATTACCTTGCGCTTCTGACCAAGTGGAATGCGGTGTATAACCTGACCGCAGTACGGGAACCACTTCAAATGGTGACTCAACACTTGCTGGATACGCTCACGATACTGCCAGCATTTTTTCACGTGAAACAGGTACTCGATGTCGGTGCCGGCGGTGGACTTCCAGGTATGGTTCTCGCAATCTGGGCACAACAGGAAAACCCGGCAATGAGAATTTCGATGGTGGACACGGTACATAAAAAAACCGCTTTCCTGACACAGGCTAAGGCCGAGCTTGGGTTGTCAAACGTCACTATTTACACCAGCCGTGTCGAGGAACTCAATGTCGCGCAACCGTTTGATGTAATTACCTCCAGGGCATTCGCCGAGTTGGCGGACTTTGTTAATTGGTCAGGGCACTTACTCGCTGAGCAGGGATGCTTTATTGCAATGAAGGGACAACTCCCTGTTGACGAAATTGCCCGCTTGCCAACAGGCTGGAAAGTCACCGAGATCCGACCGTTACAAGTACCCGGATTACAGGCGGAACGGCATCTGATTTTTGTTGCCCGAGGCGACGAGGTATGATCCGGCGATTATTTTCTTTTGTGGTCCTGTTGATGCTGCACGCTACCAGCAGCCATGCCGAAGCGGTTACCGTCGTTACAGATCTCGACTTGAATCGTTACACAGGAAAGTGGTTCGAAATTGCTCGTTTCCCAAATAAATTTCAAAAACAGTGCGTTAGTGATGTTTCCGCAAGCTATGTCACGCGCACTGACGGCAATATCGAGGTAATCAATCGTTGTAAGAATGCCGCTGGTTTGATCGAGGAAGCAATCGGTCGAGCTCGTGTTCCTGACCCTGAAATCACGGCGAAACTGAAAGTGCGTTTTGCACCTCGATGGTTGACATGGTTACCGATGGTATGGGCAGATTATTGGGTAGTCGATCTGGCACCGGATTATTCTGTAGCGGCAGTCGGAGATCCTACTAAAAAGTATTTGTGGATACTGTCGCGCACGCCAGCGATCGCTGAGCCTGTTTATCAAGCGCTGAAAAAGAGGCTTGTTGTCCAAGGGTACGACGCAGATAAATTGGTTCTTACTCCCCAGGAGGTAATGAAACAATCTCCTGCTTCACACTGATTTACCACCACGAAAAATAGAAAAATATGGCAAAGATATTTTGCGTTGCAAATCAGAAAGGCGGCGTGGGCAAGACCACTACAGCCGTGAATCTTGCCGCCGGCTTGACGAAAATTGGACAGCGGGTGTTGCTGGTTGACCTTGATCCTCAAGGTAATGCAACGATGGGTGCAGGGATCAACAAGACTACCTTGAGCGCTTCTATCTACGAAGTTTTGCTAGGAATGTCAGACGTTGTCAGTGCCCGTCTCAAGTCGGAAAGTGGTGGTTTCGATGTGTTACCTGCTAACCGAGAGCTTGCTGGCGCCGAAGTAGAAATGGTCCAACTGGAAAATCGTGAAAAGCGATTAAAGGATGCACTGAGCTTAGTCGACGATGAGTATGATTTTATTTTGATTGATTGCCCGCCTGCGCTCTCGATACTGACGCTTAATGGCTTATGTGCGGCCAATGGCGTGATCATTCCCATGCAGTGTGAATATTACGCGCTTGAGGGGTTGTCAGACCTGGTCAATACGATCAAGAAGGTTCATGCCAAATTGAATCCCGATCTGAAGATCATTGGTTTGCTGCGTGTCATGTTCGATCCACGGATGACACTGTCACAGCAAGTGTCGGCGCAGCTAGAACAGCATTTTGGTGACAAGGTCTTCAAGACCATGATACCCCGCAATATTCGTTTGGCAGAGGCACCGTCGTACGGTGTGCCGGGTGTCAACTTCGACCCAAGTTCGAAAGGTGCGCAAGCTTACATCTCTTTCGGTACTGAGATGGTCGAACGTATCAAAACTATGTAAAGAACAATTATGGCTACGAAAAAACACAAGAGTGGTTTGGGACGCGGGCTTGATGCATTGTTGGGCGGTCCTACCGATTTCGAGGAAACGGTGCCGAACTTGGCGGGTGCCCCCTCAGTACTGCCGCTCGTTGTCATGCAGGCCGGTAAATACCAGCCGCGTACCCGCATGGATGAAGGTGCCCTCAATGAGCTGGCGGCATCAATCAAGGCGCAGGGCATCCTGCAGCCTATCCTGGTGCGACGTATCGCCGCGCAGGATGGTGTCGATCATTATGAAATTATTGCCGGCGAACGGCGCTATCGTGCCGCGCAACTCGCCGGTTTAAGTGAGGTACCAGTACTGGTCAAGGACGTCGATGATCAGGCTGCTGCTGCGATGGCGCTCATCGAAAACATTCAGCGCGAGGACTTGAATCCTCTCGAAGAAGCGCAGGGCATACAGCGCTTGATCAGTGATTTCGAATTTACTCACGAACAAGCAGCGACTGCAGTTGGGCGCTCGCGGAGTGCGGTATCGAACTTGTTGCGTTTGCTCAATCTCGCACAGCCGGTACAGACGATGCTGATGGCGGGCGATCTTGATATGGGGCATGCCAGAGCATTGTTACCGGTAGATGCCGCCACTCAGATCATGTTGGCCAACCAGATTGTCGCAAAGCGCATGTCGGTCCGGGATGCCGAAAAACTAGTGATCCGCACTACAAGTGAGCAGTCAGCCGAACCGCAATCCGGAAAATCCAAGTCCGGTGACATTGCAAGATTAGAAGAAGAATTATCAGACGCACTGGCGACCACGGTAACTGTCAAAATGGGCTCGCGTCAAAAAGGTCAGCTGGTTATCGACTTTGCTAATCTTGATGCTCTTGACGGTATTATTGGTCGCTTGCGCGTGGCGGCTTAATTTAACCGCTCATTTGCAGGTAACGGCGAATAACACGCAGAAGCTATCCCAATCCAAACGAACGGCAAGAAACTTAGCAAGACAAGCGTTTTTCGTTAGGTCTTGGTGCGCCAATTAATTGACTGCCACTTCGGAAACCACTTATAATCCCGTGCCTTCAGAGCACCCACATCAACATTTTGTTCCCATGCACATAGCGCCGCGAGATTATCGGCGATGGGGCCCGACCTTGGACTAGCATGTTACGCGTTGTCTTATTGCAGTTCGTAGCGACGCTGGTCGTGAGTTTGGTATCAGGTGCATTGGCAGGAGTTCCAGGATTTCTGTCCGCTTTGCTAGGTGGCTTGTGCTGTGTCGTTCCAAATGGACTATTTGCACTGAGGCTGTTTGCTGATTCACGCAAAGCCGGCGGTGTAAATCCAATATCATTTTTTATTGGTGAATTTGTAAAGATTGCATTGACGGTGGTGCTGTTAGGCGCTGTCGCGTGGCTGTACCGTGATTTGAACTGGCTGGCGTTAATCGCTGCCTTCATCGTGGCACTGAAAAGTTACATCATTTTATTATTTAGGCACTGATATGACGACTGAAGCGATTGCTGGCGCGGCTGCGGAACACGCACCGACTGCCTCTGAATATATCGTCCACCACCTTGGACATTTTTCAACGCAGCATCAGGAAAAAATCATCGATTTTTCCATCCTGAATATGGATACCCTTTTCTGGTCCCTATTTTCAGGCATCGTCGGTTGTCTGGTGATGTATCTTGCGGCCCGCAAAGCAACTGCCGGCGTACCAGGCCGTTTTCAAGCTGCGGTCGAAATGTTGTATGAGATGGTCGATGACCAAGCCAAGTCAATTGTGCATGGCGATCGCAGTTTCATCGCACCTCTGGCCTTGACGATTTTTGTTTGGGTTGCACTGATGAATTCACTCGACTTTCTGCCTGTCGACATGTTCTCTGCACTCTTCAGATTAGTTGGTATCGAACATATTTTCCCCTATCATCGCGTCGTTCCTACTGCCGACCTCAATGGCACAATGGGAATCGCACTGGGTGTTTTTGCTCTAATGATGTATTACAACCTCAAGATCAAAGGCCTCGGCGGGTTTATCCACGAGCTATTCGCCGCTCCGTTCGGCATCTGGCTTGCTCCTTTCAATTTGCTGCTCAATGTCATCGAGTTCGCTGCCAAGACTGTTTCTCTGGCAATGCGGTTGTTCGGTAACATGTTCGCCGGCGAGTTGCTGTTCCTTCTGATTGCGCTGCTCGCATCGACTGCCACTGTATTCGGATTCGCTGGTCAAGTAGTGGCGGGTACTGTTTGGGCCATCTTCCATATCCTGATCGTGTTCCTGCAGGCATTCATTTTCATGATGCTGACGCTGGTGTATATCGGCCAGGCGCACGAAGGGCATTAATCGGTTTTAGGTTTTGAAATTGTTGTATTGGTACGCTGGTTTTTTGATTTGATTTTTATATTTATTTTAACTTTTAAGGAATTGTCATGACTGACCTCTCATTCGTAGCATTGGCGTGTGGTTTGATTATCGGCCTGGGCGCCATCGGTGCTTGTATCGGTATCGCTATCATGGG
>CAILRJ010000411.1 GCA_903836575.1 uncultured Burkholderiales bacterium | reverse complement strand
TCGACCTTGAGCGCTTTGTCGCTGATGGCTGCGCCATCAATGCGAACGCCATTTTGCTCGACCATGCGCAACGCTTCGGAGGTCGAGGCACACAGATTGGCTTGCTTGAGCAACTGCCCGATACCCAACGGCGCGCCGCTCAGTTGCACTTCAGGAATATCGTCCGGAATCCCGCCACGCGCGCGATTGTCGAAATCGGCCAGGGCGTCGACACCCGCCTGCTGGCTGTGGAAACGTGCGACGATTTCCTGCGCCAGCGCAACCTTGATATCGCGCGGGTTACGCCCTGCTTCGACTTCCGTTTTATAGTGCGCCAGTTCGGCCAGCGAGCGGGCTGACAGGAGTTCGTAATAACGCCACATCATCACGTCGGAAATGCTCATCACCTTGGCAAACATGCTGTTGGCCGGTTCGGTAATGCTGATGTAATTGCCTTTGGATTTGGACATCTTCTCGATGCCGTCCAGCCCTTCGAGCAACGGCATGGTCAGAATGCACTGTGGTTCCTGCCCCCAGTCCTTTTGCAGCTCGCGCCCGACCAGTAGATTAAATTTCTGGTCAGTGCCGCCCAATTCCAAATCGGCATGCAGCGCTACCGAATCGTAACCCTGCATCAGCGGATACAACAATTCATGCACCGAGATCGGCGTACCGGCCTTGAAACGCTTGGTAAAGTCTTCCCGTTCGAGTATCCGGGCGACTGTGTACTTGGACGACAGCTCGATCATCCCGCGGGCACCGAGCGGATCGCACCATTCGGAGTTATAGCGGATTTCAGTCCGCCCGGCGTCCAGCACCAGACTAGCCTGTGCAAAATAGGTTCTGGCGTTGTCTTCGATCTGCTCTTTCGTCAGCGCAGGCCGGGTAATGTTACGGCCGGACGGATCACCGATCATCGAGGTGAAGTCGCCAATCAAGAAGATTACCGTGTGCCCGAGATCCTGTAACTGACGCATCTTGTTGAGCACGACCGTATGACCAAGATGCAAGTCCGGCGCAGTCGGGTCAAGTCCGAGCTTGATGCGCAGCGGCTTGCCGGTCAGTTCGGAGCGGGCCAGCTTCTGGGCAAATTCGGATTCGATCAACAGTTCGTCGACACCACGCTTGGTAATGGCCAACGCGTGCTGTACGCTGTCCGACAAGGGCAGCGCAGGCTGTTTGGCAGAAAGTGTTGTAAATGATTTATCTATTTTTAATTTTTGGTCAGAATTCATTGATCTAAAGCAGTAAATTGAGGCAGAAATCCAAATCTGGTTTGGTATAATCCAGACTTCTTTCAACCATTGCAACGACTCACTACAAAAGCAAAAAGAAGAAAGAAGTGAATCGAGACGGCAAATTCTAACTTATTGCATGTTCAATTCAGACAAATTCAATCGCATCCGCAATAGCACTCACCATTTTGTTGGTTCCTCACGCAAGACACGCATCATCTCCGCCTCGGCGCTGTTTCTGGCCGTCTGTGCGTTCGGAGCTGCAGCGGTCGCGCCGATGGCGCCCGATGCTTCCGACATACCGGTCAGATCGATCGTTCATGAGCTGGACCTGCCTGAAATTGCCGATCAAATCGCCAGTCTCGAACAATCCCCCCAAATGTATGTCGTCGAAGAAAAAATCCGTTCCGGCGATACGCTAGGCACCGTCCTGATACGTCTTGGTATCGATGACGATGCGGCAGAATCCTTCATGAAATCCGACCCCGTCGCACGCAATGTACTGCAACTCAAATCGGGCAAGCGCATTCAGGCCAAGATCAGGGAAGACGGCCAGCTGCAATGGCTGAGCATGCTCACTGACGAGCGCAACGACACGACCAAAAATCTGGTGGTCACCCGTGATGGTGAAAACTTCAAAGCCAACGAGGCGCCCATCGAGCTTGAGCGTCGGGTTGAAATGCATACCGGCGAAATTCAGTCTTCACTTTTTGCGGCGACCGATGCGGCGCAAATTCCGGACAATGTAGCGCGACAAATCGTTGACATGTTTGCCACCGATATCGACTTCGCTTCTGACCTGCAACGCGGCGATCGCTTCGATGTCGTGTACGAAACTTTCTGGCAAAACGGCGAATTCGTCCGTGGTGGCCGCATCCTTGCTGGTGAATTTCAAAATGGAAAGAAAAACTACAAATCCATCTGGTTTGACGATATGGAACCGCGCCTCGGCGGCGGCTACTACACGTTCGAAGGCAAGTCGCTGAAAAAAGCCTTCCTGAAATCTCCGATCAAATTTTCACGGATTTCGTCCGTATTTTCGATGCGGAAACACCCGATCTCGGGCCAGTGGAAACAACATACCGGCGTCGATTTTGCCGCATCAACCGGTACACCAATCCATGCCTCAGCAGATGGTGTGGTGGAAATGGTGGCTACTCAAAATGGTTACGGCAATATCGTCGTGCTCAAACACTGGTCAAATATCACGACTGCCTATGCGCACATGAGCCGCTTTGCCGCTGGCTTGCACAAGGGGGAAAGAGTGAGCCAGGGAGACGTCATCGGTTATGTCGGTTCGACCGGCTGGGCTACCGGCCCTCACCTGCACTATGAATTCCGGGTTGCTGCCAAAGCACGGGATCCAATGTCGGTCGACATCCCGAGCGTACAGACATTGAACAGCGCTGACTTGAAACGTTTCCACGCTGTAGCTGGCGATATGACGCACCGTTTCGTACTGCTGCATCAGGAAGAAAACGCCCTGAAACTGGCACTCAAGTAATCGACCGATGCCAGTGTTCATCGGCCTGATGTCCGGCACCAGTCTCGATGGTGCCGATGGCGTGCTCGCTACCATTGATGAACACGTTGGCGGTTGTCAGATACAGGTTCTGGCGGCTGACCACGTTGATTTTCCGGCGAACTTGCGCAGCACGCTACTAGCACTTCAACATCCCGGAGCCGATGACCTGCATCACGAGGCGTTGGCCGCAAATCAATTGGCGACGTGCTATGCAATCTGTGTCAGACAACTTCTGGCAAGCGCTGGCATGACTTCGGATCAGGTCGTCGCCATCGGCGCGCATGGCCAGACCATTCGCCATCGCCCCGAACTCGGTTATACCCGCCAGACGAACAACGGCGCTCTGCTTGCAGAATTGACCGGCATCGATGTCGTGGCTGACTTTCGCAGTCGCGACGTCGCTGCGGGTGGTCAGGGCGCGCCTTTGGTGCCCGCATTTCATCAAGACCTGTTCGCCGCGCAGAGCTTGCGTGTCATCGCCAATATCGGCGGCATCAGCAACATTAGCATTTTGCCCGCTCGCGGCAGCTTGGCCGTGCCGACAACCGGATTCGATACCGGTCCTGGCAACATGCTGCTCGACCTGTGGATCAACCGGCATCGTGCACAAGCGTACGACAGTGGCGGCAATTGGGCAGCAAGCGGCACAGTCAATGCGCCACTGCTGGCGGTCTTGCGTGACGATGCGTTTTTCCGCATGCCAGGGCCAAAGAGTACCGGCCGGGATCTGTTCAATGCGCACTGGCTGGACCGGCACCTGGTGCCCTTTGGCAATCTGGCTACTGCCGACGTGCAGGCCACGCTGGTCGAATTGACAGCCACGACGTTAATAGATGCACTCGTCGCCGTTGCACCCTCCGTCAACGACGTATTTGTCTGCGGCGGTGGTGCTTACAACACCTTTTTGATGCAGCGACTGCAAAGTGTCCTGGCCGCTAGCGGGAGCATGGCAACCGTGCAATCGACAATCAAGATAGGCGTACCGCCAGATCAAGTCGAGGCACTCGCCTTTGCCTGGCTGGCCTTGCGTTTTATGGCACGCACAACAGGCAACCTGCCAAGCGTGACTGGGGCGCATGGCACACGTATTTTGGGCGCCCTTTATCCGGCCTAAAAGCAGACAAACAATAAAAAAGCGCAGATCGCTCTGCGCTTTTTTTATGGATCCGGCTAGATCAGGCCGAGAAAGACGATCCGCAACCACAGGTCGTCGTGGCATTCGGGTTCTTGATGACGAACTGCGCGCCTTCAAGATCATCCTTGTAATCGATTTCTGCGCCGACCAGATATTGATAACTCATCGAATCGATGAGCAGCTGGACACCGTTCTTGGTCATCGTCGTATCATCTTCGTTGGCGATCTCGTCGAACGTGAAGCCGTACTGGAAACCTGAACAACCGCCGCCCTGAACAAACACGCGCAATTTCAGGTCAGGATTGCCTTCTTCTTCGATCAATTGCGCGACTTTCATCGCCGCACTGTCACTAAACAGGATAGGTGCTGGCATTTCGGTAACTGCGTTCATTTCATGACTCCCACTAGACTAGTATTCGCATTATAGACGGCCGCACCGGATCATGCGCCGGACGATGCCAACTTTGGCTGTGCCAGTTTCAATACCGGGTCACCAACCAGATCATGGGTCAGTTTTCCGGACACGACGGCGCCACCGTGCATCTCCAGCGCTTTGTAATATACATCGCCTGTTATGCGGGCTTTCGGCTGCAGTTCAAGTAGCTCGGACGAAAACACTTGCCCTTTGATTTCTCCATTGACGACCAGATGCGCCACCCTGACATCGCCCTCGATTTTGGCCTGCTCTGAAATAACCAGGATACTCGTTTCCGCTTCGTTGGCAATCACGTTGCCCTTGACATGTCCGTCGATGCGCAAGCCACCCTTGAAATGGACGTCACCAATAATGGAGGTTGAAATGCCAATCAGACTATCGATAGTACTTTTGGATTTGCGGCCAAACATGAGAGCTCTCTTTACAAGTTAGCCGACGCCTGGGTTCGCATCTGGCCTTTTTCAAAGATCCGTGCCTGCACGGACTTTGCCGATGTACCGTCGGGTAGCGTTAGCAGACCTTCAATACGCTGATAGTGGCGGAATCCGAGCTTGAACTGGGGCATGCCACTGGAATTTGCCGTAGGGAAAAGTATGACTGCACTCCGCCCCGCTTGCAATGTCGTAACGGCAAGCTGGAGTGTGCCGATAAAATCGCTGTTTCCGCGCGCTCCTTGCATTAACAACAACCGATAGCGCAACTGATTCTGCCCAACCATGTCGACCGTGAGACGGCGAATTGAAACCTCGGGTCCGCCAGTGCCTGTTGGCAGCAAACTTTCAAAAAAGGCGAGATCTTCCTTGAGTCGCACATTTTCGTCCTCCAGTAACTTGACTTGAGCGGCTAACTGCTTTTGCGCGCTGCGCTCTATGATTAACTGACTTTCCGATGCGTTGACCGTGCTGGAATAGCGATCCCGCTGGGCGGACAACTTCTCGAGTTGCTCCCGATATGCCGCAACGTCCTGATTTGCAGACGTGCCACGCCCGGTGAACTGCCGGCCAAGATCGTAAATCCAGAGGGCTGCAGCGCCACCGAGAGCGATCGCAAAGACCATGGCAAGCATTTTCAGCGGCCATGGCAACTGGCTCCTGATCGTCATGCGAGGGGCGGAAATCGACATCCGCCGCAACCATAACTTGAATCTCATGATGAATACAAGGCTAACAACATCAAGGCATGACCGGAACGTGCATCAGACCTGCTGCTTCATCAAAGCCGAACAGGATATTCATGCATTGCACGCCCTGGCCAGCAGCGCCTTTGACGAGGTTATCTTCGACCACGAGGATGACTAGCAAGTCACCATTGCCGGGACGGTGCACCGCGATGCGCAACATGTTGGAAGCTCGCACTGACCTGGTTTCAGGATGACTACCAGCAGGCATTACATCGACAAATTGCTCACCCTTGAAATGCTGTTCGTACAACGCCTGGAAATCGGTGTCACGCGCGTGCGGTAGTATCTGCGCGTACAGCGTCGAATGAATTCCACGAATCATCGGCACCAGATGCGGCACAAAGGTCAGACCAATCGGCCGCCCCGCAATCGCTTGCAGGCCTTGTACGGTTTCCGGCAAATGACGATGACCCTTGACACCATAGGCCTTGAAATTGTCACTGGCTTCCGCCATTAACGAGCCAACCTCAGCTTTGCGACCGGCTCCGGAGACACCCGATTTACAGTCCGCTATCAAGCCCGATTCATTCACCAACGCAGTGGTGCCGCTCAGCAAGGGAGCGTATCCGAGCTGCATCGATGTCGGATAGCAACCAGGTAATCCGATCAACCGGGCATGACGAATTGCCTCACGGTTAACTTCAGGCAAACCGTAGACGGCCTCCGTCAACAACTCGGGACAAGAATGCGGCATGCCGTACCATTGCTCGAACGTCGCGGTATCCTGCAAGCGAAAATCGGCAGCAAGGTCAATGACCTTGACGCCAGCAGCAAGCAGTGCGGGCGCCTGCGCCATCGCAACGCCGTGTGGCGTCGCAAAGAACACCACATCGCACTCGTCAAGGCGCGCCTTTTCAGGTGCCGAGAACGCCAGCGCAACCCTGCCGCGCAGCGACGGGAACATGTCGGCCACCGGCAATCCGTCTTCTTTACGGGAAGTGATCGCAGCCAGCTCCACCTCGGGGTGTACGGCAAGCAAACGCAACAACTCGACGCCGGTATAGCCGGTGCCCCCTACGATTCCAACTTTGATCATGTGATTTTCCCCGAATAGTTATTACGAATTCTAACAGCAGCCGAAACACGTCCGGCGCACGCAAAAAAAAACCGCCAGACGAATCCGGCGGTTTTTTGCAAAACTGAAGACGTAATTAACGCTTCGAGAATTGCTTTGCGCGACGTGCTTTGCGCAGGCCGACTTTTTTACGCTCGACTTCACGTGCGTCACGAGTAACGAAACCAGCCTTGGCCAGTTCTGGCTTCAGGGTGGCATCGTAGTCGATCAGAGCACGCGTAATACCGTGGCGAACTGCACCAGCTTGGCCGGATTCGCCGCCGCCGTTGACGTTGATCATTATGTCAAAAGTGGTGACGTTGTTGGTCAGTTCGAGTGGCTGGCGAATCACCATCAGACCGGTTTCGCGCGAAAAGTATTCATTCGCGGGCTTGCCGTTGACGACGATCTGACCGCTGCCGGTTGTGATGAAGACGCGAGCGACTGCACTCTTGCGACGGCCGGTCCCGTAGTT
>CAILRJ010000410.1 GCA_903836575.1 uncultured Burkholderiales bacterium | reverse complement strand
TGCGCGCGAGGTGCTGGTGCTACTGCTCGGTACAAACGACGATCCGGCCGGACTGACACCGACTGATCCGTGGCCGGCGACGCCGTTCGATGGCAGCCTTTCACGTACTGCGCAAGAGGCGCTGCTGGCGCGCCGTGCTGATGTGCT
Source organism: uncultured Burkholderiales bacterium (assembly GCA_903836575.1). Taxonomy (GTDB): domain Bacteria; phylum Pseudomonadota; class Gammaproteobacteria; order Burkholderiales; family Burkholderiaceae_D; genus Actimicrobium. The sequence goes on along the minus strand of CAILRJ010000410.1, from coordinate 5,980 downwards.
GGCTGCGCAGGCACGCGTCGATGCCGCCCTCACTGCGCACAAACAGGCACTGGCTTTGCGCACCCGCGACATCTCGGTCGGCGTCCAGTTCGAGCACTATCCGGTCAGTGCCACCAATACGCAAGGCAGCGGCAATACCATCGGCATCGCGCTGCAAATCCCGCTGTTCGCCCGCTACCAGTACGACGGTGAAATCCGCATGGCCGACAGCCTGCGTGACAGCGCTGAAGAGAATCTGTCACGCATCCGTGATCTGGCGCGCAGCGATCTGGCGCGCAGCCGTGCCGATGCGCAAGCCGCCTTCGAGCGCATCGCCCGTTACGACGACGGCTTGCTGGCAGCGGCACGCAAATCGGTTGATGCCACTGAATTCGCTTTTTCTCATGGCGCTCTCGGCGTCATGGATGTCCTCGATGCACGCCGGACCTGGCGCGCCACGCAGCTCGATGCGCTGGCGGCACGGGCCGACTACGCCAAATCTCTGGCGGCCTGGCAGGCTGTCACCAATGAAAGAATCGCACCATGATCCAGTCCCGCCACGTCTTCAAGATTGCGCTGTGCGCCGCTGCCATCGCTGCTGCCATTGCCGGTTATCGCTACGTCAATGCAGCGCCGGAACCAGTACCCGTCGCGGCACCGGTACCGACAATAACACCGGGCCTGATCGAACTCGGCGCGTCGGCACCGCACCTGTCGTCACTGCGTATCAGCACCGTCAACGCCGAAGCCCTGCCACTATCCGAACCACTGACCGGGCGTGTCACTTACGATGAAAACCGCACCACCCGCGTCAGCTCGCCGGTAGCTGGCCGGGTTACCGGCCTGCACGCGGAAATTGGCGACGTGATCGCACGTGGCGCGTTGCTGGCCACGCTCGATGCGCCCGATCTGGCTACCGCCGACGCCGACTGGCGCAAAGCGCAGGCCGATGAAATGCGCAAAAAACTTGCGCTCGAACGCGCCCGCACTTTGTTCGAAGGCGAAGTGATCGCCCGCAAGGACGTCGAATCAGCACTCGCCGATCAACAGCAAGCCAGCGCCGAAACCCGCCGCGCCGGCTTGCGCATGAAAAGCCTGCATGCCACCGGCACTGAAAACGGCCAGTACCGGCTGACCGCACCGCTGGCCGGTGTGGTCGCCGATCGCCAGATCAATCCGGGACTTGAAGTCCGCCCCGACTTGCCCGCTCCGTTGTTCGTCATCACCGACCTGAATCAACTGTGGGTCATCGTCGATGTGCCCGACCGCAGCGCCACCGGACTCAAGACTGGTCAGGCGGTGACGCTCGATACCGATGCGTGGCCGGACCAGCATTTCGCTGCCCGCATCGAACGCGTCGGCCTGACACTCGACCCCGGCACCCGCCGCGTGCAAGTGCGCTGCGCAGTCAGCAATCCGGACCACAAGCTCAAGCCGGAAATGTTTGTCCGGGTCGCCTTCCTGTCCGGCGACGGCGCCAAACAGGCCATTCCGCTGCCCAACACCAGCCTGTTTGCCGAGGGCGTGGCCAGCTATGTGTTCGTCGAAAAAAAGCCCGGCACGTTCGAGAAGCGTCGCGTCAATGTGGCATTGCGTGGTCGCGATACCAGCTATGTCGATACCGGACTGACCAGCGGCGAACGGGTCGTCACCGATGGCGCTTTCCTGCTCAATGCCGAAGGAGCTGGCGATGCTCGCTAAGCTGGTCGATTTCGTCCTGGCGCAGCGCGTGTTTGTGCTGATCCTGACGCTGGCACTGACATTATTCGGTTATCGCGCACTGACCAATCTGCCGATCGAAGCCTTTCCGGACGTCCAGGATGTGCAGGTGCAGATCGTCACGCAATTTCCCGGACAGGCACCGGAAGAAGTCGAGCGCGCCATCACGCTGCCGATCGAACGCGAGATGAGCGGCGTGCCGCACCAGACCCAGCTGCGCTCGGTCACGCTGACCGGCCTGTCGGTGGTGACACTGACCTTTGCCGATGGCACCGATGATTATTTTGCGCGCCAGCAGGTGCTGGAAAAACTCGGCAACGTGACGCTGCCGGCTGGTATCCAGCCCAGCCTTGCACCACTGACCACGGCGGTCGGCGAAATTTATCGCTACATCGTCGATGCCCCGCCGGGCATGGATGCCAATGCGGTGCGCGCCTTGCAGGATTGGGTGATCCGGCCCGGCCTGCGTATCGTGCCGGGTGTCGCTGATGTAGTCAGTTTTGGCGGCACGGTCAAGGAATACCAGGTACAGATCGACCCGGCTGCACTCAAGCGCTACAACGTCACGCTCGATCAGGTCAGTCAGGCACTGACCAACAACAGTGCCAATGTCGGCGGCGGGCTGGTGCGACGCGGCGACGAAGCGCTGGTGGTACGCGGCATCGGCATCATCACGCGCCTTGATGACATCGGCCGCGTGATGGTCAGTGCAAAGAACGGCAACACGGTACTGGTGTCGGACGTGGCTACGGTCACCACCGGTTTCCGGCCGCGCTCCGGCGTGGTCGCCTACAACGACAACGACAGCGTGGTCGAAGGCATCGTACAGATGACCAAAGGCAGCAATGCCGCCAAGGTGGTCGCCGATGTCAAGCTGCGCATCGCGGCAATCAACGCCAAGCTGCCGCCGGGCGTGCGTCTGAAAACTATTTACGACCGCACCGAACTGATCGATCACACGGTCAAGACCGTGGCCGAAAATCTGCTGGTCGGCGCGGGTCTGGTGATTGCCATCCTGATGCTGTTTCTCGGTAACTGGCGCGCTGCGCTGATCGTCGCCACCGTGATCCCGCTGTCGCTGCTGTGTGCCTTCATCATGCTCGATGCGCGCGGCATTCCGGCCAATCTGATCTCGCTGGGCGCCGTCGATTTCGGCATCATCATTGATAGCGCGGTGGTGCTGGTCGAGGCCTTGATGGTGCGACTGGCGCTGCAAACTTATGATCCGGCCAGCGGGCTGTCGGCTACTGCGTGGCGCACCCGCACGCTCAAGGAAACCGTGGTCCAGCTGGGTCATCCGATCCTGTTTGCGAAGGCCATCATCATCCTCGCCTTCATCCCGATCTATACGTTCCAGCGGGTCGAGGGCAAGATCTTTTCGCCGGTCGCCTTCACGATCAGCTTTGCGATGGTCGGCGCCATTATTCTGACGATGACACTGGTGCCGACGCTGCTGGCCTGGACCATGCAGCGTCATCCGATGGCCGAAACACACAGCAACTGGATGGCCGCGCTGCAGTCGTGGTACCGGCGCATGCTGGGTGGCGCCCAACAGCGCCGCACGCTGGTGTTCGGCAGCGCCGCCGCCGCGCTGGTGCTGACCATGGTGCTGGCCCCGATGCTGGGTAGCGAGTTTCTGCCCAAACTGGACGAAGGCAATATCTGGCTGACCATCAGCCTGCCGAACTCCAGTTCGCTGGAAAAAACCCGCACGATGGAACAGCAGGTACGCGCCATCCTGAAGAGCTATCCGGAAGTCAATAACGTGCTTTCGCATATCGGCCGCCCCGACGACGGCACCGACCCGAAAGGACCGAACAATATCGAAATGCTGGCTGACCTGAAACCGCATGCGACCTGGAACTTCAAGGACAAGGATGCGCTGGTAGCCGACATGACCGAAAAAATCCATCACCTACCCGGCCTGCCGACCAATTTTTCGCAGGTGATCCAGGACAGCGTCGAGGAAGCACTATCCGGCGTCAAGGGCGAAATCGCGGTAAAAATCTTCGGTCCGGACTTGAGCATCCTGGCGCAAAAAAGCGAACAGATTGCCGCCATCCTGTCGACCATTCAAGGTGCCGCCGATGTCGCCGCCGTCAAGATCGGTGGCCAGAGCGAACTCGACATCGTGATGGACCGCGAACGCATGGCCCGGCTCGGCATCAACGTCGCCGACGTCAATACGGCGATCCAGACCGCGCTGGCGGGCAATGCCGTCAATGCCTATTTCGAAGGCGACCGCCGCTTCGATATCGTGATCCGTTTGCAGGAGAACGCACGCAACTCGGTCGACGATATTGCCGCGTTACAGATCAGTTTGCCGGGTGCGACCGGCACCGTCGCGCTAGGTGATCTGGCGCGCATCGATATCCGTCAGGGACCGGCACGCATCAGCCGCGAAGCCGGCGAACGCAATGCCTCGGTCAAAGCCAATTTACTGGGTCGCGATCAGGGCAGCTTCGTCGCCGAAGCGCAGCAGAAAGTCGCCGGACAAGTGCACTTACCCCCCGGTTATCAGATCAGCTGGGGCGGCCAGTTCGAGAACCAGCAGCGCGCGGTCAAGCGACTTGAAGTGATCGTACCGATCACCGGCCTGCTGATTTTTTCATTGCTGTTCTGGGCCTTCAAGTCGGTATCGAAAGCCTTGCTGGTACTGGCCATTGTGCCGTTCGCGCTGATCGGCGGCATCGTCGGACTAGCCCTGGCAGGCCTGCATTTCTCGGTTTCGGCGGCGGTCGGCTTCATTGCCGTGGCCGGCATCTCGGTACAGAACGGCGTGATCATGGTCGAACAGATTATCGAAAACGGCCAGGCTGGCCAGAACGGATTGACCAGTTCGATCGAAGGCGCTGTCTCGCGCTTGCGACCGATTCTGATGACGGCATTGATGGCGGGTCTGGGTTTGCTCCCGGCCGCACTGTCGCATGGCATCGGCTCAGAAACCCAGCGGCCGTTTGCAGTCGTCATCGTCGGCGGCATTGTCTCGGCCACATTTTTCACGCTGCTGCTCTTGCCGCTGGCCTATGCGTGGTTTTCCAACAAACAAATCAAAAAGGAAATCTGATATGAACTTACCCTCGCTGTATTTTGAAATGCCCTCGCATTCCGTTCGGGCGCGCCTATCATGCGCCTGACCCGCTACTCGGATATCGGACTGCGCGTCCTGATCTACCTCGCCCGCAGCGATGCACGACAGGGCCCGATAACAATGGCTGAAATCGCCGGTCAATTCGACATCCCGCTGAACCACCTGATCAAAGTAGCCGGCCATCTGGCACGGACCGGCTGGGTCGATGCACTACGCGGACGCAATGGCGGCCTGCGTCTGGTCGTCGATACCAAAACACTGCAGGTCGGCACCATTCTGCGTGAACTGGAAGGCGACGACGAACTGATGGATTGTGAAGGACTGGCCTGCCACTTGCGCAAGGATTGTGTTTTGCGTGCGGCACTGAAGATCGGTCAGCAGGCGTTTTACACGGCAATGAATACCTATACGCTGTACGACCTGTGCGACGGCAAGATCGGCGAACAAATCGTGATGATGCACAGCAGCTTCCTCAAGCAAGCCACCCGACTACCGATGTAAGCCACCACCAACGTGACAGGCAAAAAAAATGCTGCCGGCAAGGGCAGCATTTTTTTCAACTGAGTCAGTTGCAACTCGGTTGTTTGCAACTCAGTTGACTACAACTTAGTTGCGCACGATTTTCTTGTACTCGTTGGTACGTGTATCGAGTTCAATCACATCGTCCTGGCTAACAAACAAGGGCACCTGAATCGTGTGCTGATTGGCTTCAATGACGTTTTCGAGACGGGCTTCTTTCAGGACGTTGCCTGATGTATTGCCTTTGACAGCTGGCTCGGCGTAAATAATCTGGCGTGCGATGGTAATTGGCAATTCAACCGAAATTGCCTTGCCGTCGTAAAAGACCGCTTCGCATTCCATGCCGTCTTTCAGGTAATGCAAGGCATCGCCAAGATTCTCTTCTTCGATTTCGTACTGGTTGTATTCTGCGTCCATGAAGACGAACAACGGATCAGCGAAGTACGAAAAGGTCACTGGTTTCTTGTCGAGGACAACGACTTCAAATTTGTCGTCACCCCGGAAAACGTTTTCCATCGGCGCGCCGGTCAACAGATTCTTGGTTTTCCATTTGTAGGTGAAGCCGGTACGGCTTGACCCGTTGACATCAGAGCGAAGCACGATGAAAGGCTTGCTATCCACCATGATGATGTTGCCAACACGAATTTCTTTTGCAGGTTTCATAGAGATGGT
>CAILRJ010000409.1 GCA_903836575.1 uncultured Burkholderiales bacterium | reverse complement strand
TGGGATATCCGGCCCAAGCCGGAATTCGGTACCGTCGAAATCCGCGTCTGCGATACCCCGCTGACCACCAGTCATGCCGCTTTGCTCGGTTGTTACGCGCAATTGCTGGCGCGCTGGTTACTTACCGAACGGCCGCTGGTGATCAACGACGATTATTATTTGCTGTATCAATACAACCGTTTCGAAGCTAGTCGCTACGGACTCGAAGGTTGTATGGCTTTACTCGACGAAGAGGGCCGGCCGATGGCCAAGACCGCCATCGCGACCGACTTGCTGGAACGTCTGCAAGACCTCGCCCGCTATACCCGGAATGCTGCTGAAGTCGATGCCTTGGGGCGCTTGCGCAAGCTGGCCTACGAAAGAGTCAACGATGCCGGCTGGCTGCGCAGTACCTTCCGCGAGCGTGGCTCGCATAGCGATCTGATGCGCTTGTCGTCGCAGTTATGGATGACCGGTGTCATGCCGTCCGTCTGACACCCGGCTGGCTTACAATCACGTTTTTTCCAAATCCGGGCGAGTTGATGGCAGAGCATTTTGACGTGGCAGTAATCGGTGCCGGTGCGGCCGGCATGATGACAGCAGCCGTGGCCGGACAGCGCGGACGTAAAGTCGTGTTGATCGATCACGCTGAAAAGCTGGCCGAAAAAATCCGCATCTCCGGTGGCGGTCGCTGCAACTTTACGAACCTGCAAGCCGGTCCAGCCAATTTCCTGTCGGACAATCCGCATTTTTGCAAAAGTGCGCTGTCGCGTTACACGCCGCAGGATTTCATCAGCCTGCTCAAACGTTACCGGATCGGTTATCACGAAAAGCACAAGGGCCAGCTGTTTTGCGACAACTCGGCCGAAGACATCATCGCTATGCTCAAGGCCGAATGCGACCTCGGGCAGGTCAGCTGGCGCATGCCGTGCAAGGTCAATGGCATTACAAAAGGTGAGGGCGGTTTTGTGATCGATACCGGCGCCGGCCTGATCGAAGCCGCCAGCGTGGTCATTGCCACCGGTGGACTGTCGATCCCGAAAATTGGCGCTACCGATTTCGCTTACCGTATCGCGACCCAGTTCGGCCTCAAGATGATTACCACGCGTCCAGCCCTGGTGCCACTGACCTTTGATCCGGAGTCCTGGCAACCGTTTGTCGAACTGGCCGGGATTGCGCTGGAAGTCGATGTCAGTACCGGGAGCAAAAAAACGCGCTCGGCCTTTCTCGAAGACCTGCTGTTCACGCATCGCGGCCTGTCCGGCCCGGCCGTCCTGCAAATTTCAAGTTTCTGGCAGCCTGGCACGCCGTTGATGGTGAATTTCCTGCCGCAAACCGACCTCGGTACCGAGCTGATCAACAGCAAGGGCAGCCTCAAAAAGAACCTGGGTAACGTGCTCGCGCAATTGTTGCCCGCCCGGCTGTCAGCCGGCTGGCTCACTGCCAACGGGTTCGATCCGGAAGCCAAGCTGGCAGACATGCAGGACAAGCAACTGCGCCGGCTCGGCGATTCGCTCAATGCGTGGAACGTGATTCCGAGCGGCTCGGAAGGCTATCGCAAGGCTGAAGTCACGGTCGGCGGGGTCGATACCCGCGAACTGTCGCAGCAGAGCATGATGTCGACCCGCGTACCGGGCCTGCATTTTGTTGGCGAGGCGGTCGATGTGACTGGCTGGCTGGGCGGCTACAACTTTCAGTGGGCCTGGGCATCCGGCTTTGCCGCCGGCTCGGCGGTGTGAATAACGCAGATAATTCGTTCAGCGGGCTTCCTTTGGACAAAAGTTTCTGATAGACTCGCCGTCTTCCCTTGAATCGTCGGCTTAAAACCCTAACACATGACAACTATTCGCCTAAAAGAAAACGAGCCTTTCGAAGTCGCCATGCGCCGCTTCAAACGCACCATTGAAAAAACCGGTCTGTTGACCGAACTGCGTGCACGGGAATTCTACGAAAAGCCGACCGCAGAGCGCAAGCGCAAGCTCGCCGCCGCCGTCAAGCGCCATTACAAGCGCATTCGCAGCCAGCAACTGCCTAAAAAATTGTTCTGATTCATTTGGTCGCATGTACGGTAGTTCAGTACTGCGGCTAAGACGCAAGCCCGCTCCGGTGCAAGTCCGCAGCGGGTTTTCGCTTTTTGACTGACCGGAGCCACCATGAGCCTGAAAGCACAGATCACCGACGACATGAAGGCCGCCATGCGTGCCAAGGAAGTCGTCAAGCTGGGTACGATTCGCCTGATTACCGCTGCGATGAAGCAGAAGGAAGTCGACGAGCGGGTTGAGTTGAACGACACCATGATCCTCGCCATCATTGAAAAAATGATCAAGCAGCGCAAGGATTCGATCAGTCAGTTTGAAGCGGGCGCACGTCAGGATCTGGCGGATATCGAGAAAGCCGAATTGGCAATTCTCGCAGCCTACATGCCTGCGTCGTTGTCGGATGCCGAAGTGCACGCCGAAGTCGCTGCCGCGGTAATCGAAAGCGGTGCTGCCGGTCCACAGGATATGGGCAAGGTGATGGCCATCCTGAAGCCAAAGCTGGCCGGTCGCGCCGACATGACCGCTGTGTCGGGACTGGTGAAAGCCGCACTGACCAAGGCGTAATACCGCACCTTGATACCGCAATCATTCATTCAGGACCTGCTCAATCGCGTTGATATCGTCGACGTGGTCGGGCGCTACGTGCAGCTGAAAAAAGGCGGCGCCAATTTCATGGGCTTGTGCCCGTTTCATAATGAAAAGTCGCCCAGTTTCACGGTCAGCCCGACCAAGCAGTTTTATCACTGCTTCGGTTGCGGCGCGCACGGCACGTCAATCGGTTTCCTGATCGAATATTCGGGCATGGGTTTCGTCGATGCGGTCAAGGACCTGGCGCAAAACGTCGGCATGGTCGTCCCCGAGAGTGATGACAAGATGCCGCCGGCCCAGCGCGCCGAATATCAGGCCAAGAGCCTGGCCTTGTCGGACGCAATGACGCAAGCCTGTGATTATTACCGGCTGCAGCTGCGCACCGCCGAGCGGGCCAAGGGTTATCTGATCGGGCGTGGCCTGACCGGTGAAATTGCTGCCCGCTTCGGCATCGGTTATGCGCCGGATGCATGGGACAGTTTGCGATCGGTGTTCCCGGATTATGAATTGACCGCGCTGGTCGAAGCCGGGCTGGTCATCGACCGGACCGATGAAGAAGGTGGCAACAGGAAGCGCTATGACCGGTTTCGTGACCGGATAATGTTTCCAATACGCAATACAAAAGGACAGGTAATTGGTTTCGGTGGCCGTATTCTTGACAATGGTGAACCGAAATACTTGAATTCTCCGGAGACGCCCCTATTTCAAAAGGGCAGTGAACTGTATGGGTTGTTTGAAGCCCGGCAGGCGATTCGCGATGCGGGATATGTGCTGGTGACCGAAGGCTACATGGATGTGGTGGCGTTGGCCCAGCTGGGATTTCCGCAAGTGGTGGCGACACTGGGTACGGCCTGTACGGCGGTCCATGTTCAAAAGCTGGCACGGCAGACCGATCATGTGATCTTCAGTTTCGACGGCGATGGCGCAGGCCGGCGTGCTGCCAGACGGGCACTGGAAGCGAGTTTGCCCTATGCGGCTGACAACAAGACCATCAAGTTCTTGTTCCTGCCGTCGGAGCATGACCCGGACAGCTACGTGCGCGAGCACGGTACGGCAGGTTTCGAGCAGCAGGTGCAGGACGCGATGCCGTTGTCGCAATTCCTGCTGAAAGTAGTGAGCGAAGAAAATGATTTGAGTACGTCGGAAGGGCGCGCCAAAGTGCAGTTCGAGGCCAAGCCGCTATTGCAGGCGATGCCGGCTTCATCGTTGCGGTTGCAGATTGTGCGCGGATTGGCGCAATTGACGCAGACCACGCCGACCGAGATCGAAACATTGTTTGAGCTGGCCAGCCCGGCTGCACGTGTACGCGCCGCACCACCGCGCGGAAAACGCACTGCACCGGTCGGGCTGGAATTGCAAGTGATGCGCTTGCTGGTTGCGCATCCGGTGCTGGCTTGCGAGCTGGATCAGGATGCGCTCGATGCGATGCTGCATTTTGTGCCGGACAGTGCAGTGATGCTGATGCAGTTAGTCGTGGCAGGGCAGGAGATGGGCGAGCAAGCCAGTTTCGCGATGTTGTCCGAGCACTTGCGCGCAGCTGGTCCGGAGTTCGATGGCATGATCGCCGAGGTGGCTGCCGAACCGGAATCGGATCGCGATGCGGCCCGGCTGGAACTGGCGGGCGCAGTCAGGCAGACAAAAATGAAGGTGCTCAAGGCCGAGCTTGATCAGCTGGCCGCGAGTGGAATGGGACATGATGAAGCACGCACACGTTACCGTGAGCTGACCCAGAAACAAGAGCTGTTGCGACGCGAGGCTGAGGCGGAAATCGGCCGGCGATAAACACAAACGCCCGTAATCGCCCGCACGTCGAGCAATGCAATGTGTGGTGACGGAAATTTTTCATTGTGCTAAGTGGTCACCGAAGTGGCCACTTTTGATAGGAAAAACAACGTCATATGGTATTCTGTCGGGCTTCTGATTCAAGGCCGCAGAGCAGTTGTCCGGCGTCGCGACAGTCGCAACGCAGGGCGAAAACAAAAACAGTGCGTAGTTGTGATGCCGGTCGTGTTGTTCGCATAGAGGCGTGCAACAAGGCCCGTATCCAGAACCTTTTGGTAGTTGATCCATGGCAAACGCAATGAAGAAAACCGCGAAAACCGCGCCGATCCCTGTCGATGAAGTCACGCTGGCGACGCCTGCGAAGCCGGCTCGCGTCGCATCGGGAAAAACGCCGTCCGGCAAGTCAACGACACCACCGACTAACGCCGCCCTGAAGTCCGGCTCCAAGGCAACGACCAACGCTGCAACCGCATTGGCTGCAACCCCGGTATCAGCGCAATTGAAAGCTCCTGTGACAACCAAGAAATCCGAAACCAAAATCGCCGCCAAGCCTGTCGCCAAGCCCGCCACCAAGGCCGCCTCGTCGAAGCCGGATGCCAAAGCCGAAGTCGTGGTCGAGAACAAGCCTGGCGTGAACGTGATGATCACCGCCACAGTGAGCCAGACCACCGATGCCGCGACGCTCGCAGCCATCGACACGTCCGGCTACATCCTGCCTTCGATCAAGGTGCCAGGCCGGCGCGGTCGCAAGCCAAAAGAATTCCAGCCCGAAAACGATGAAGTTGCCGCACTCAATGCGGTCGAGCGCGCCGAGCTGAAAGCCGTCGACAAGGCCAAGGCCAAGGATCGCAAAGCCAAGGAAAAAGCGCTGCTCAAAGACGCGTTTTCGTCGGATACCGAAGCCACCGAAGAAGAACTCGAGCGGCGTCGCCAGAAGCTCAAGACCCTCATCAAGCTCGGTAAAGACCGCGGCTTTCTGACCTACGCCGAAATCAACGATCACCTGCCTGAAAACATTGTCGATCCGGAAGCCATCGAAGGCATCATCGGTACCTTCAATGACATGGGTATCGCCGTCTACGAACATGCGCCGGATGCCGAGAGCATGCTGCTCACCGACAACGTCGCCACGGTCGCCAGTGATGACGAAGCCGAAGCCGCTGCGGAAGCCGCACTGTCGACGGTCGATTCCGATTTTGGCCGCACCACCGACCCTGTGCGCATGTACATGCGCGAAATGGGTTCGGTCGAGCTGCTGACCCGCGAAGGCGAAATTGAAATTGCCAAGCGTATCGAAGACGGCCTGAAAGACATGATCCAGGCGATTTCAGCCTGCCCGACCACCATCTCCGAAATTCTGGCAGCCGCCGAGCGCATCACCAACGGTGAAAGCAAGATCGATGAAATCGTCGATGGACTGGTCGACATGCTGGTGATCGAAGTGGTCGTCCCACCGCCGCCGAAAGTCGCGAGCGAAGACGACGACGAAGAAGCCGAAGAAGAAGAAGCCGAAGAAGAAGAATCGGGCGGCGAAGAAGAAACCAATGCCTCCGGCGCGGCAGGTTTTACTGCCGAGCAGATCGAACAGCTCAAGCGCGAATCGCTGGTCAAGTTCCAGGCGATTTCGACGCAGTTCGACAAGATGCGCAAAGCCTACGAAAAAGAAGGCTACAACTCCAAAGCCTACATCAAGGCGCAGGAAGCGATTTCCAGCGAACTGCTGGCGATCCGCTTTACCGCCAAAGTGGTCGAGAAGTTGTGCGACACCTTGCGCGGCCAGGTCGAAGAAGTGCGTCACATCGAACGGCAAATCCTTGATGTCGCGGTCAACAAATGCCGGATGCCGCGCAGCCACTTCATCAAAGTCTTTCCGGGCAATGAAACCAATCTGGACTGGGTCGATGGCGAAGTCAGCGGCAATCATCCGTACAGCGTGATCCTTGGCCGCAATGTGCCAACGGTCAAGGAACTGCAGCAAAAGCTGCTCGACCTGCAAGCGCGCGTCGTCCTG
>CAILRJ010000408.1 GCA_903836575.1 uncultured Burkholderiales bacterium | reverse complement strand
TGGGCCCGCGCATGCGGGTCGGGCTCGAAACCGGGCACGACTTCTTTTGGCAATTCGCGCTTGATCAGCTTCTCGATGTCACGCAGCATTTCATGTTCGTCGACACACACCAGCGAGACTGCTTCGCCAGTGGCACCAGCGCGACCGGTACGGCCAATCCGATGGACATAGTCTTCCGGGATGTTCGGCAGGTCATAGTTGACCACGTGCGGCAGCTGGTCGATGTCGATGCCGCGTGCAGCGATGTCGGTCGCGACCAGGACTTGCAGCTTGCCATCCTTGAACTCGGCCAGCGCCTTGGTACGGGCCGACTGGCTCTTGTTACCGTGGATCGCCATGCCGCTGATACCGTCTTTTTCGAGTTGCTCGACGAGCTTGTTGGCACCGTGCTTGGTGCGCGTGAAGACCAGCACCTGCGGCCAGTTGTTGGTCTTGATCAGATGCGCCAGCAGCGGATGTTTCTTGTCGCGATCAACCGGATAAATTTTTTGCGAGATGATTTCGACGGTTGAATTGCGACGCGCGACTTCGATCATTTTTGGCGCGTTCAGCAAGCCGTCGGCCAGGGTCTTGATCTCATCCGAGAAGGTGGCCGAGAACAGCAGGTTCTGGCGCTTCTTCGGCAGTACGGCGAGGACTTTCTTGATGTCCTTGATGAAGCCCATGTCGAGCATGCGGTCGGCTTCGTCGAGGATCAGGATTTCGACTTGCGACAGATTGACCGTGCCCTGGCCCATGTGGTCGAGCAAGCGCCCCGGCGTGGCAACGAGGATATCGACGCCATGCTTGAGCAGCTTGATTTGCGGGTTGATGCCGACACCACCGAAAATCACGGCCGAGGTCAGCTTCAGGTATTTGCCGTAGGTACGAACGCTTTCTTCGACCTGCGCGGCGAGTTCGCGCGTCGGGGCCAGGATCAGCGCGCGGATCGGACGGGTCGCGGTATTGGTGGTCGGTGCCGATGCGCTGGTCGACAGGCGATGCAGCAGCGGCAGCGTGAAGCCGGCAGTTTTGCCGGTACCGGTTTGTGCGCCGGCCAGCAAGTCGCCGCCGAGCAGGACGGCGGGAATCGCCTGTGCCTGAATCGGGGTCGGATCGGTATAGCCGTGTTCGGTGACGGCGCGCAGGATATCGGCTGATAGACCGAGTTGAGCAAATGACATAGGAACTTTATAGAGAAATTGGCCTGTCGCCACCAGGGGCGCCAGTCGCAGGCAAACGGATTAGGATGCGTGGGTCAAATAGACAGCGGCAAGTAGACTGGACAATGTGCCGCGTGGCCGGAGTATAGCAGTGCTTCTGCATGCGACCGGCGCCAACCGGTCTCACACAGGCAGATTTTATTTGGCGAAGGGTCCGAGGGCCGCGACCATCTGGGCAAAAATCTTTGGCGAACCGGCGATGACTTCGTCCTTGTACAGGTAATCGGATTCGCCGGCGAAGGTGCCGACGATACCGCCGGATTCAGTCACCATCAGCGAACCGGCTGCCATGTCCCACGGCTTCAGGCCTTTTTCGAAAAACCCATCAAGGCGACCGGCGGCAACATACGCCAGGTCCAGCGCGGCAGCACCGGGACGGCGCAAACCGGCGCACTTCTGGGTCATGATGCGAAACATGTCGATGTATTCTTCGAGGCCTTGCAGGTTACGGAACGGGAAGCCGGTACCGATCAACGCATCTTGCAGACGGTCACGTTTGGAGACGCGCAGACGCTTGTCATTGAGGTAGGCGCCGGCACCTTTCGAGGCGGTGAACAGGTCGTTGCGGGTCGGATCGTAAATCACGGCTTGCGTGATCACGCCGCGCTGTTGCAGCGCGATCGACACGCAGTATTGCGGAAAGCCGTGGATAAAATTGGTGGTGCCGTCGAGCGGATCGATGATCCAGACGTTTTCGGTGTCGTCGTTCAGATTATCGGAAGCGCCGGTTTCTTCGGCGAGGATGGCGTGGGTCGGATAGGCGTTGGTCAGAATCTCTATGATCGCTTGCTCGGCGGCCTGGTCGACTTCGGTGACGAAATCATTCGGGGATTTTTCGACGAACTTGACGCGGTCGAGGTCGAAGGAAGCGCGGTTGATGACTGCAGCGGCGCGACGCGCGGCCTTGATCGCGGTATTGAGAAAGGGATTCATAGCGGTTCCGTTAAAATGGCGAAGCCGTCACCATCGGACGGTCCACCTAAATTGAAATTAATGAGCGATGCAGCATCGTCTAACCCTCTAACGTGCCGCGAATGGCGCCATTTTAAATGAACACTGCCCAAATCGACACGTCTCTTTTCACTCGCCTGCGTTTTGTCCTGGTCGAGACCAGCCGGCCCGGCAATATCGGTGCCGCTGCACGAGCCATGAAGACCATGGGATTTACCGATCTGGTACTGGTCAATCCGCGTTTTGCGGATGCCGCGCAGCAGGACGAAGCGATTGCCTTTGCCAGTGGCGCACAGGATGTGCTGGCCAATGCACGCATTGTCGGCTCGATCGAGGAAGCGCTGGCTGATTGCAATTACGCTGCTGCGGTGAGCGCCCGGTTGCGCGAATTCTCGCCGCCAGTGACCGGGCCGCGCAAGCTTGCCACCGAGGTTGCCGGTAACGCCGGATTGCGCGTGGCGCTGGTGCTGGGCAACGAGCGTTTCGGTTTGCCCAACGACATCGTCGAGAAGTGCAATGTGCTGATCAACATTCCGGCTAATCCGGCGTATTCGTCATTGAACCTCGGACAGGCTGTCCAGGTACTGGCGTACGAATGCCGGATGGCAGCGCTGGGTGACGAACTAATCGCCAGCGAAATTGGTTTTCATGGCGATGCCGCTGGCCTGACGCAAGTCGAAGGGATGTACCAGCATCTGGAGCAGGCACTGGTGGCGATTGATTTTCTCAAGCCAGACAGCCCGAAAAAACTGATGCCGCGCCTCAAACGCCTGTTCGCCCGCACTGGACTGGAAACTGAAGAAGTCAACATCCTGCGCGGTATCGCCAAACAGATACTGGCGCGTTGCAGCTAAAGAAGGCGTCTTGCCGGCTGCCATAGACGGTCCCATACCGTTGCTGCCCGCGGTTGTTACAGCCAACCCGATTTTTTGAAACGGTAATACAGGTAGCCGCACACTGTCGCCACGATACCCAGTGCGACCGGATAGCCGTATGTCCACTGCAACTCCGGCATGTGCTGGAAATTCATGCCCCATACACCAAAAAATGCCGTGGCCACCGCAAAAATTGCGGCCCATCCGGCGAGCCGCTTGTTCACTTCACTCTCATCGATATTCACCATCGCCAGGTTGACCTGGATGGCAGTACCGATGGTGTCGCGAATCGAATCGATCGACATGTTGATGCGGTAAAGATGGTCATGCACATCCCGGAAATACTCTTTGGTATTGACGCAGATTGGCGGCACCCGACCTCCATCGAGTTTGCCGACGGCTTCCATCAACGGCGCAACCGCGTGCCTGAGCGTTACGACCTTGCGTTTGAGTTCATAGAGCCGTTCTACGTTGGCGCGTTGCGCGCCTTTTATGAAGATCTGTTCTTCGATCGTTTCGAGTTCCGATTCAAGCGCCTCCAGGACCGGGAAATAGCGATCAACCACCGCGTCCATTAATGCATACAAGACGAAGGCAGGTCCTTGCTTGAGTTGGTGCGGTTCGCGCTCGCAGCGCTCCCGAACACCCAGAAACCCAAGTTGAGAGCGGTTGCGCGTGGAGAGCACATAATTTTCCCCAACAAAAACATCTACTTCACCGACACGCAATTTTCCATCAACCAGTTCGACGGAATGCATGACCGCAAAGAGCGAATCACCATACTCTTCAATTTTCGGTCGCTGATGTCCGGACCGCGCATCTTCGACGGCCAGCTCATGCAAGCCGAATTCGTATTGCATCTGTTCGAGTTCCGCCGGTTCGGCCTCTTTTAATGCGACCCAGACTAGACAGTCCGCAATCTTGATGTACTCGCTGATGTCTTCGACGGGAACGTCGCTCAGCTTCTTGCCTTCCTGATAGGCGACGCAATTGATGAGCATGAAATGTAATCTCCGGAAAATGGATGATGAAGGGTAATATTTTTAAGGACGGGCGCATGCCGAACCGCGAAAGCTTCCCTCTGTTTTTGATGCAGTACGGTTTTCTTGCGACGGATTTCATCAAACGGATGCAGAGTGTAACTTGCCGAGCCATGCGCGCTACCACCAAACAGATACTGGCGCGTTGTCGATAACGAAGGTATCTTGCTGACTGCCATCAACGGCAGTAGTGACTGCCAATGACAGTCTCACTTCGTGGTCGTCGGTGTCAATTTCCGGTGGTCCGGCGCTTCTTGCCCGCGAACGCGGCTGTGTTGTTACCGCGCAGAGACTGGTATGGTTATTGCGAACATCTTTGGTGAGACAAGACGATTCCAACCCCCTTCTACCGGAGATACGCCATGACCACTCCCGCACAAATACATGTCGAAGGCCACTTCGATCCTGATACCTGGACCGTCAGTTATCTGGTACTGGACCCGTTGACTAAACACTGCGCGCTGATCGATAGCGTGCTTGATTACGATCCCAAAGCCGGTCGCACCGGCACCCGCGCGGCTGACAAGCTAATCACGCGGGTACGCGAGCTAGGGGCAAGCGTGCAATGGATTCTTGAGACGCACGCGCATGCCGATCATCTGTCCGCTGCGCCGTATCTGCAGCAGCAACTCGGCGGCAAGATCGGCATCGGCGCGCACATCACCGACGTACAACAGGTGTTCGGCAAGCTGTTCCATGCCGGTGCTGACTTTGCGCGGGATGGCAGCCAGTTCGATCATCTGTTTCAGGATGACGAGACCTTTCTGATCGGAACCATTCCCTGCCGCGCCATGCACACACCGGGTCATACGCCGGCCTGCCTGACCTACGTGGTCGGCGCGGGCGAGCAGCTTTCGGCGTTTGTCGGCGACACGCTGTTCATGCCCGACTACGGCACGGCGCGCTGCGATTTTCCGGGAGGAAATGCACACACGCTATTCCAGTCGATTAACAAGGTGCTGAGCTTGCCGGCCAATACGCTGCTCTACATGTGTCACGACTATTTGCCGGGCGGGCGTGAAGTCCAGTTCGTCAGCACTGTGGCCGACCAGCGCGCCCACAACATCCATGTCCGCAATGGCATTACCGAGGCGGCCTTCGTCACGATGCGCACCGCGCGTGATGCCACGCTCGCCATGCCGACGCTGATCCTGCCATCGGTGCAGGTGAACATGCGGGCAGGGCATCTACCGGAACCGGAAGCCAACGGCGTGCGGTACCTCAAGATTCCGCTGGATCAGCTCGGCTGATTACCCGCCGGCTGGTTCGGCTTGGCGTCGCTTCGCGCTGTCGCTGCATCCATCATTGATTTAGCGCAAAGCTCATGCGAATGAGTGCCCAAGTTTGGCCTGAGGTCCTTTCTGCAAGCGCAACAGCTGTAAGTCCACAGTGTGACTCACGGACTCATGCAGGACGCTTGCATTCCTTGCAAGGTCCGACGCCGCCGCCGGCAGCGTGCTGAAACACTGTATTGGGAGATCCGATATGAAACTCAATTTTCCCCGCCGCGAGGCGGCTAAACTCATTGCGGTTGCGCTTGCGCTTGCCAGCGTTGGCATGCACGCCACGGCACACAATCATGATGACGACGATGACGGCAAAAGTTTGCGTCAGGGCAAACTGTTCATGAGTACGAACGCTGTTGGAGGCAACGTGCTGCAGGTGTATGCGCGTTCTGCCAATGGTCCGGCCACCTTGCTGAGCAGCGTTGCCACGAACGGCAACGGCACCGGCGCGGGCCTCGGATCGCAGGGCGCCGTCACGCTCAGCACCAATGGCCGGTATCTGTTCGTCGTCAACGCAGGATCGAACACCGTGAGCACGTTCAAGCTCGGCGGGAAAGGGCTGGTGCTGGTGTCCACCGTTTCATCCGGTGGGTTGAGACCGATTAGCGTGGCCGAGAGCGATGGCGTCGTCTACGTGCTCAACTCGCCGGCGACCGATGTCGGCAACACCGTGGTGGGCTTTCACAATGAAGGCGGCTTACTCGTGCCGATAACCGACGGCAAGCGCGCATTGCCGGATGCTTCCGGCCCGGGGCAGGTCGGCTTCGATACCGAAGGCGAGGTGCTGGTGGTCAGCGAAAAGAACGCCACCCAACTCGCCTCATATCTGGTGCGCGGCAATGGCACGCTGTCGAGCACCGCTCAAGTGACGCCGTCACCCGGCGCCGTGCCGTTCGGCTTCGGCATTACCAAACGCAATGTGCTGGTGGTCTCGGAGGCCGGCACCAGCAGCGCGTCGTCGTATCGGCTAGGCGAGAAGCGCGATGCGTCATTGCAACTGGTCACTGCCGCACTGGCTAACGGGCAGGGTGCTGCGTGCTGGATTGCCGTCACCCCAAACGGGCGCTATGCCTACTCGGCCAATGCCGCCGCCAGCAATGTCAGCGCCTATGGCATCGACCGGGCCGGCAAACTGACACTCTTGCAGGCACAGGCAGGTTTTACGTCCGGTAACGGTGCGCTCGACATGGCCATCACTCCCGACGGTCGGCAACTGCATGTGTTCGCCTCGCGCTCGCCGCAACAAATCGTGTCATTCACGATCGGCAGCGACGGCAGCCTGGGCAAGCTCGGCAGTCTGAACGTGACCGCCGGTGCGGGTCTGGCGGCGAACTGACAACCTGCCACGAGGTGCGGGCTTTTGGCAGGTCTGCACCTCCTTGATTTATGTCGGTCTTTGCGCGTTGCAAATGATCACCTCGCTAAAAAGGTGATTGGCAGAGCAGGGCGTTGCCGCTTCCGGTTGTCCTATGTCAAAACAGATTCGCGTCGTTTAGTTAAAACTGAAACCTCTGGCGTCCCGGTGCCCGGTGCAGCTGAGCTGTGGTTGCCGCCCTCGGAAAGTTTCGCGTGCAAGCATACCGGGCAGCCGGGATGGTTGATGTGTGGAGTGACAATCGGCGAGGTCTCGGCATGAAAAAACTGGTAAAAGGTAAAAATCAAAACCATGTCTTTGGCCAGCCACGACCCGCCGCCAACGGCGAGACAGCGATTCATCGTAGCCCGCCACGCAATACCCAGTTCAGGGACCTGCCACCGCCGACCGGGCAATCACCCTTTCGTCTTGATATCAAGGACATTGTTTCGAAGGCCACCTACGACGCGATGGTGCGCTCGGAATCGGTCACGTTTCACCTCAACGGCGACATGGGCGGGATCCAGTATGCGGTGCCGCAGGAGCTCGTCGCCAGCGGCATGGAAGGCGATTTTTCGGCCTCGGCAAAAGACGGCCAGCCGCCTGCATTCCTGTACATCACCGGTGATTGCGTCTACTTCAACGGCCAGGTCGCCGAGTATTACAAACAGTTTTATCAACCGTATGAGTTCTATCTGGCACCGATCTTCGCGATACCGGGCAACCATGACGGCGAGAACCTCGACGGTGACAGCACACTCGATGGCTTCCTGCGTAATTTCTGCGCGCCATCGGCCATCAAGATGCCCGAATCCGGCGAATCGCAACGCACTGCGATGGTTCAACCGAATGTGTACTGGACGCTGCTGACACCGCAGGTCAATATCGTTGGCCTCTACAGTAACGTTCCTGCTGGCGGCGATATTCGTTCACCGCAAAAGGACTGGCTGGTCAATGAGCTGACAACGCTGCCACCTGACGTGCCCTTGTTTGTTGCCTTGCATCACCCGGTGTATTCGGCAGACAACCATCATTCCGGCAGTACCTACATGAAAGACTTGCTGGAACAGGCCGCGCATGAAGCGGGGCGTCATCCCGATGCGGTGCTCGCCGGGCATGTGCACAACTATCAGCGATTAACCAGAATCCAGAGCGACGGCAGCAAGGTGCCCTATCTGGTAACGGGCGCAGGGGGATATCACAATCTGCACCAGATCATGAAAGTCGATGGTCAGCGTATGATCACGCCGGCCACGTTTTCGGACCAGACCGGCGATCCGGTGACGCTTGAGGCCTATTCGGACGATCACCACGGATTTTTGCGGCTGCAGGTATCGCGCGGATTGATGACGGGGCGCTATTTTGAAGTGCCCCGGCCGCAGGAACCGTATAGCAAGGGCAGTCATCTGGTCGATTATTTCGAATTTGATTGTCAGCAGAAAGCGTACTTGCCGAATACGTTGTAAGTACTACCTGCGACCACGTCTGAGCGCCTTACTTGCAGCCAATGCCGTCCCGTCCTCAGTATGCATCCGGTATTTTCAAACTAAGCCTGCAGCGAATGGCGTATCAGCTGCGCGCATCCTTGGGCTTGCCGCCCTTGGGCCAGTCGCCCGCTTTACCCGGATAGATCGGACGCGGTTGATGGGTGAAGTATTCTGCCACGTCGAGCGCTTCCTGGTCCGTGAGGGTGCCACCTTGGCCTAGCGGCATGTTGTGTTTGACGAAGGCTGCGGCCGTGTAAGTGCGGGCCATTCCGGCGCCATCGTTAAACGAATCCATGCCCCACACTGGCGGGAAAAAATAACCACCGGCCGGGTTCTTGATTCCCGCACCTTCTGCGCCATGGCAGCTGGCACATTTGCTGGCGTAGACGTCCTTGCCTTTGCCGGCATCGGCGACAAGCTTCTGGTCGAGTGGTCCGAAGCCGCGTCCCTTGACGCTCATGCCGGTTGGCACATCAGTCGACAGCCACTGCATGTAGGCCAGAATATTGTTCATCTCGGTCGAGGCAATCGGCAATGGCTTGCCATTCATCGAGCGTTCGAAGCAGTCATTGACACGCTCCTGCAATGAAATCAGCTTGCCACTGCGCGAACGGTATTCCGGGAATATGCCCCAGATGCCGACCCATGGTGAGGCATTCGGCGTCGTTCCCCCAGCGAGGTGGCAACTGGTGCAATTGAGACCGTTGCCAACGTTGTTCGGCAGACGCTGATGGGTCTCGGTCAGTAGCTTGCGACCCTCCTGGATGGCGATGCCTTTGGGGCCGGCCGGAATGCTTGATTCCGGTGGCGGACTGAACGCTGCTTGAGCGCAGACCTGGCCGGCGAGGATCGCCGCGCCGGTAAATACCGCCAGCTTCATCATATTGAACATGTTGTCTCCTTGTTTTTATGCTTGCGCAGGGGGCTACTAAAAATGAGTGTCATGGAGTTGTTGCAGCTTGCTCGCCAGCGACGCCGCCGACAATGTGCCGAGGTGCCTATCGACCAAACGTCCACGGGCATCGTAAAACAGCGTCGTCGGCAAGGCCGTCGAACCGATTGCCTTGCCGAGTAGCGTGCCGCCATCCAGCAAAACGTTGGTCAATACGAATTTTTCTGCTGCCAGGTAGCTGGCGGCAACGACCGCAGATTCGCCCTGGTTGACGAAGGCAAATGTCACGCCGGATTCGCGCTGCTGCGCGGCCGACAACACCGGCATTTCGCGGCGGCACGGCGGGCACCAGCTGGCCCACAAATTGACCACCATCGGTTTGCCAGCAGACAGCGCTGTCAGCGTGGTTGGCGCGCCGGCAAGCGTGGTCAGTGACACGGTCGGCAGCGGTGCCAGATTCGTCATGCGCAACATGCCCGGCGCGCCGGACATGCTCCATGCCAGCACGCCGGCCAGCAATCCCAGCGTCAACGGCCGGCGCAAGACCGGCTTGCGCCAGCCGCGCCACAACACAAATAACAGCGCGACGCCGACGCCGGTCCAGCGTTCGAAGCCGCCATCGCGGATATCGAGCATCGTCCAAGGTGCCTGCCGGTATTGATCGAACCACATCAGCACGAACACCAGCCGCGCCGCTACTAGCGCCACCAGCAACATTTCGGTCAGCGTATCGACAATGCCGACCCGCTGGCGACGTCCCGCCAGATGGCCGACACCGGCGGCGACCAGCAGCGACAGCGCCAGCAGCAAATGACTGACCTGCATCGTCAACGGCCCGAGGCTGACATTGAGCATCAGGTCGCCGCCGGCTTTCTGGCAACCATCCCGATTAGCGCGGAAGGTCCGTGGTGAGCAGTACCTTCGGCCATGTCGGTATCGTATTCGGCCAGATCTTCGATTTCCCAGCCAGCGAAAGCGGTGCGTAACAGCGCCGGCGTGTACAGGTTTTCCAGTACCGACGGGCCACCGGTGCGATAGTCGAGTTGCTTCGGTGTATAGCCTTGCAACAGGATGCGCCCACCAGGACGGGTCAATTGCTGCATCGCCGTGAACTGACGGGCACGCGCGGCAGCGTTGGCGAACTGAATGAAGATGCCGACGACCCAGTCAAACGTCCCATGCAGGCTGGCCGGTGGCCAGTCGGGTGCAAGCATGTCGCCCACAATCAAATTGAGTGCAACCTGATTGCGTGCAGCCAGTTGCGCCGCCTTGTCGACGGCGACAGGAGCAATGTCCAGCGCAGTGACGACCAGTCCGCGCCGGGCCAGCCAGACGGAATTGCGACCCTCGCCATCGGCGACCAGCAAGGCGCTGCTACCGGGTGCGAACAAGGGCGCGTGCTGCACCAGAAAATGATTCGGTTCGGTACCGAACAGATAGGCGTCGCCAGCAGCCTGATAGCGGACGTTCCACGGATTGTCCGGCGTGATCGCTTTTATCGGGGTGTGCTCGTCGAATTTATCCATGGTGTCCCTGTTCGTTGATCGCACTGTCAGTCAAAGCTTGGCAGGGTCGGCACCGTGACGGCTTTCCCCGCGTCGCGCCAGCCATCGTAACCACCGGCGATCGATTGGACGTTGCGATAACCCATGTCGAGCAAGGCCGCAGCCGCCAGCGCGGCACGACCGCCGGTCTTGCAATACAAAACGATGTTCAAGTCGGGTGAGGCGAATTCGGGTTTGCTGCTCAAGGTGAATTCCATCATCCCGCGCGAGATCGCCAGCGCACCCGGAATGTGACCGGCGGCGTATTCATCGACTTCGCGCACATCGAGC
This sequence comes from uncultured Burkholderiales bacterium, assembly GCA_903836575.1. Lineage (GTDB taxonomy): Bacteria > Pseudomonadota > Gammaproteobacteria > Burkholderiales > Burkholderiaceae_D > Actimicrobium. The sequence goes on along the minus strand of CAILRJ010000408.1, from coordinate 2,232 downwards.
ACGACATCGGCGTTGCGGACAGCCAGTTCGGCTTGGTCCAGCTCAACTTCGCGGATACGGTTTTTGGCGGCAAGTACCAATTCATGGGCTGTTTTCATTGAACTATCCATTTTTAAAGGTGAAAGGAAGCTCAGGCTAACAGGTCAGCCCGGGCACGCATTGGCTAGTGAAACTTGAGCCACGCCGCCACGGCCAGCGCGACCATGCACATCCAGCCCGAGAACAGCCAGCGCCACACCAGCGCACGCGGTACGAAGCCGACGCCGCGCACCATCCCGGCACTCATTGCGACGAACAGTGCAGTGGCCAGTCCGTGATCGGCTTTGCCCGCGCTATTGGCCATCATCATCGGAGTCACCGTGCCGGCCAGCATGATCACGATGGCCGTAGCCAGACTGGGCAGATGGATGGCTGACGGCTTCGCGGCGGTACTCATCGGGCTTCCTCGTCGTCAGCTTGCAGGCGGCGGGCGGCTTCGTTTTCACCCCACATCGCGTTCATGATGGCCAGCAGTATTGCAAAGCCGACTCCCAGAATCCAGGCGAAATACCACATGTCTTGCTCCTTGAAATTAATAAGCGGAATGCTCGTTGGCGCGGATATGTGCGACGGTCACCTTGCCGCGCATGATGCGGTAGGCCCAGGAGGTGTAGACCACGATCAGCGGCAGGAAAATCAGCGTGGCCCAGAACATGATGCCCAGGCTCAGATGGCTCGATACGCTGTCCCAGACGGTCAGGCTGGCGTCGGGCATCGACGACGACGGCATAATGAACGGGAACATCGAGGCACCGGCCGTACCGATGATGCCGACCACCGCCAGCGAGGACGCCACGAAGGCACTCAGCGTGTGTCGCGCCAGCAGCAGTCCCGCTGCCAAAGTCGCGCCTGCCAGGGCCATCGCTGGCAGCAGCCACAGCAGAGGTTGCTTGCCATAATTAAGCATCCAGGCACCGGCTTCGCGCACTACGGTTTTGCCAAGCGGGTCCGGCAGCGCGCCGGCATCGATGACCGACGTGATGCGGTAACCATCGATTCCCTGCAACCAGATACCGGCGGCCACGAAGGCCAGTACCAGCACGATGGCGGCCGTGACGGCACCCTTGATGGCGCGTTGCTGGAGGATGCCTTCGGTGCGATGGGACAGATAGGTGCCACCTTGCAGCGTGATCATCGCGCTACTGACAATGCCGACCAGCAACGCGAACGGATTGAGTAATTGCCAAAAACTGCCGGTATAGGTCGACACCAGATAATCATCGAACTGGAACGGCACGCCTTGCAGCAAGTTGCCGAAAGCGATGCCGAACACCAGTGGCGGGACAGCACCACCGATGAACAGGCCCCAGTCCCAGCTACTGCGCCACCTCGCATTGTGGATTTTGCTGCGGTAATCGAACCCGACCGGACGGAAGAACAGCGCCCACAGCACCAGCATCATGGCCCAGTAAAAGCCGCTGAAGGCAGTCGCATAGACAATCGGCCAGGCGGCAAACAGCGCGCCGCCGGCGGTGATGAACCAGACCTGATTACCGTCCCAGTGCGGACCGACGGTGTTGATGACGACGCGGCGTTCGAGATCGTTGCGACCGACAAAGGTCAGCAAGGTGCCGACGCCCATATCATGGCCATCCATGATGGCAAAGCCAACCAGCAGCGCGCCGACCAGTAACCACCAGATGATTTTGAGGGTGGCGTAATCAAACATGGTTGCTCTCCTTTTTGCTGGCACTGAGTTGGGCATCGTAGGCATAACGACCGGTTCCGAGGCTGCCCGGTCCCTGGCGGGCGAACTTGATCATCAGGAACATCTCGACGATCAGCAACACGGTATAAAACACGATGAATCCGGCCAGCGAGCCATACAGGTTGTTGACGCTGAGGGTGGACACGCTCATGTGGGTTGGCAGCACGCCGTAAATTGTCCAGGGCTGGCGACCGTATTCGGCGACGAACCAGCCGAGTTCGCAGGCGATCCACGGTGCCGGCAGCATCCACAAGGCCCAGCGCAGCAGCCACGGTTTTTGCGTGCAAGCCGATTTCAGCGTGCTCCAGAATGCGATGCCGAACAGCAGCAGCATCGCAAAGCCGAGTCCGACCATGATGCGGAAGGCCCAGAACATCGGCGTCACGCGCGGCATCGTGTCGTTGACGGCGCGTTCGATGATGGCCGGCGTGGCCTGATTGACATCGACCACGTATTTTTTCAGTAGCAAGCCGAAGCCCAGATCG
>CAILRJ010000407.1 GCA_903836575.1 uncultured Burkholderiales bacterium | reverse complement strand
GGATTTGAAGCGATCGGGCTGGCATACCAATTGCAAAGGGAAGATCAGCGCGGCACTGATGGCAGAGCCGTAATGTGTTTCCCATGCCGACTTCCAGAGGACTTCATGACCAGCAAACTTCCGAATCCTGATCTGACTCGTCGCAGCGTACTGAAAGCCGGCGCCGTCGCCAGTGCTGGCGTCTTCGGCGGGCTCGCCACGCAAGGTGTCTGGGCCGCCGGCTCCGACAAGCCTGAAAAAGAAGAGGTCAAGATCGGCTTCATCCCGCTGACCGATTGCGCCTCGGTCGTGATGGCGTCGGTCCTTGGCTTCGACAAAAAATACGGCATCAAGATTGTGCCGACCAAAGAATCGTCCTGGGCGAGCGTGCGCGACAAGCTCGCCAACGGCGAACTCGATGCCGCCCATGCGCTGTATGGCCTGATCTATGGCGTGCATCTGGGTAATGGTGGTGCCAGGAAGGACATGGCGGTCCTGATGACGATCAATCAGAATGGCCAGGCCATCTCGCTGTCGAAAAAACTGGCCGACAAGGGCGCCGTCGATGGCGCGTCGCTGGCCAAGCTGATGCAGACTGAAAAACGCGAATACACCTTCGCCCAGACTTTCCCGACCGGCACCCATGCGATGTGGTTGTACTACTGGCTCGCAGCCAATGGCATCAATCCGATGAAAGATGCCAAGGTCATCACGGTACCGCCGCCACAAATGGTCGCCAACATGCGGGTCGGTAACATGGATGGATTTTGCGTCGGTGAGCCGTGGAACCATCGCGCGATTGTCGACGGCATCGGCATCACCGCCACCACTACACAGGACATCTGGAAAGACCATCCGGAAAAAGTCCTCGGCACCACTGCCGAGTGGGTCAAAAAATATCCGAACACCGCGCGCGCACTGACCGCTGCGGTCCTCGAGGCCAGCCGCTGGATTGATGCGTCGCTGTCGAACAAGAACAAGATGGCCGACACCATCGCCGAAAAATCGTATGTCAACACCTCGGTCGACGTGATCAACCAGCGCATTCTCGGGCGCTACCAGAATGGCCTGGGCAAGACCTGGGACGACCCGAACTGCATGCACTTTTTCAGCGACGGCGCAGTCAACTTTCCGTACCTGTCGGACGGCATGTGGTTCCTGACCCAGCACAAGCGCTGGGGTCTGCTCAAGACCGATGTCGATTACCTCGCGGTAGCCAAGGAGATCAACCGGATCGACGTCTACAAGGACGCCGCCGCGATGGCCAAGGTCAGCGTGCCGAAAGATGCTATGCGCTCCAGCAAGCTGATGGATGGCACGGTCTGGGATGGCAAGAACCCGCAAGCCTACGCCGCTTCATTCAAGATCAAAGCCTGAGGAAATCACCATGAGTGCCGTCATCGACACCTTCAATCATGCCCCGGCCGAGCCGGCTCCTGCTGCTGTCTTGAGCGGCACGTCGGTTTCGACCGAAGTCCAGCGCCGCCGCGCTGTCGGCGCCGACTTGCCGCGCACCGTGCCGTACAAATCGTTCCTGCGACCGGTGGTGATGGCCGTGTTGCCACCGCTGGTCGGACTGGCCTTGCTGATACTGGTATGGCAGATCGTGGCTGCGCGCAATGCCGGTTTTCCGACGCCGATGATCACGCTGACCGAAGCGATCAAGCTGTTTTCCGATCCGTTCTATCGCAACGGTCCGAACGACCAGGGCATAGGCTGGAATATCCTGGCCTCGCTGCAACGCGTCGGCATGGGTTTCGGTCTGGCCGCTGTCGTCGGCATTCCGCTGGGCTTTGCGATCGGTCGTTTCAAGTTCATGTCGGGCATGTTCGGGCCGATCATCAGCTTGCTCAAACCGGTCTCGCCACTGGCCTGGTTGCCGATCGGCCTGCTGGTTTTCAAGGCGGCTGACCCGGCGGCAATCTGGTCGATCTTCATTTGTTCGATCTGGCCAATGATCATCAATACTGCCGTCGGTGTGCAACGCGTGCCGCAGGATTACATGAATGTGGCGCGGGTTCTGAACCTGTCGGAATGGAAAATTCTGACCAAGATCCTGTTCCCGTCGGTGTTGCCGTACATGCTGACCGGCGTGCGACTGGCCATCGGTACGGCCTGGCTGGTGATCGTCGCGGCCGAAATGCTGACCGGTGGCGTCGGTATCGGTTTCTGGGTCTGGGACGAATGGAACAACCTCAACGTGCCGCACATCATCATCGCCATCGTCGTCATCGGCGTGGTCGGGCTGATCCTCGAACAGGCACTGGTCGCGCTGGCACGGGCCTTCACTTACGAAGATGCAGGGAGCTGAACATGAGCACTAAATTCATCGACATTCAGAACGCCAGCATGGCCTTTCCCGTCAAGAAGGGGTGTTATCAGGCATTGGTCGACGTCAACCTGCAGGTGGCCAAAGGCGAATTCATCACGCTGATCGGGCACTCGGGCTGCGGTAAATCGACGCTGCTCAACATGATCGCCGGCCTGACGATTGCGACCGGTGGCACGCTGTTGTGCGCCAATCGCGAAATTGCCGGACCGTCGCCGGAACGCGGTGTCGTGTTCCAGAACCATTCGCTACTGCCGTGGCTGACCTGTCATGACAATGTGTATCTGGCGGTTGAGCGCGTCTTCGGTGCAATCGAACCCAAGGCACGATTGCAGGAGCGCACCCGTGCCGCGCTCGCGCTGGTCGGCCTGACCCATGCCGAACACAAGCGGCCCAATGAAATTTCCGGCGGCATGAAGCAGCGCGTCGGCATTGCCCGTGCGCTGTCGATGGAACCGAAGGTGTTGCTGATGGATGAGCCGTTCGGCGCGCTCGATGCACTCACCCGTGCGCATCTGCAGGACGAGTTACTGAAGATCGTCGCCGCTACCGGATCGACCGTGGTGATGGTCACGCATGATGTCGACGAAGCGGTGCTGCTGTCGGATCGTATCGTGATGATGACCAACGGCCCCTCTGCCACCATCGGCGACATCGTGTCGGTCAACCTGCCGCGTCCACGCGAACGGGTTACGCTGGCGGCCGACCCGCAGTACATGGCCTATCGCACCGCCGTGCTGGAGTTTCTGTATCACCGGCAGGCGCGACCGGCGGCAAAAGAAGCGGCTTAGACGCATCACTGCGCTCCGAACACGCAAAAAAAAGCCACCGTGCTACCCGGTGGCTTTTTTTGATACTGCGTGAGGGATCACGCAGTCGGAGCAGCATTACTCGACCCGGACCAGCTTCTTGTTGACGAACTCCTGAATGCCGGCACGCGACAGTTCGCGTCCGTAACCGGAGTTCTTGATGCCGCCAAATGGCAACTCCGCCGAGGTGTTGGTCGGCGTGTTGATGAACACCATGCCGGTCTCGATCTGGCTGGCAACCCGCTTGCCGCGAGCGATGTCTTTGGTGAACACCGATCCGCCGAGGCCGTACGGCGAATCATTGGCCAGCGCAATGGCAGCAGCTTCATCGGCAACACGGAAGAACAGCGCGACCGGGCCAAAGAACTCTTCCTTGTAGGCCGGATTGCTCTTGTCGATGTCGGTCAGGATGGTCGGTTGCATGAAGACACCCGGCACGTCGATCCGTTGACCACCGATCGCGATTTTTGCACCGGCGGCAGTGGCGCGTTTTACCTGATCCAGCAAATTGTCAAGGGCTTCCTGCGATGACAGCGGCCCCAGATTGGTTTTCGGATCAATCGGATTACCCGGCTTGAAAGCGCCCAGCGCGGCAGTGAATTGCGCCAGGAAACGGTCGGCCATCGGTTCGACGACGATGAAACGTTTGGATGCGGTGCAAGCCTGTCCGGCATTGCCCATGCGACCAATGACAGCTTGCTTGACGGCCAGATCGAGATCGGCGTCATCGAGCACGATGAAGGCGTCGCTACCACCGAGTTCCATCGTGGTCTTTTTCAGATTTTTCCCGGCGCGTGCTGCAACAATGGCACCTGCACCTTCGCTACCGGTCAGTGCCACGCCTTTGATGCGCGGATCGTCGATGATCTGGCTGACCTGATCTTTCGAAATATACAGGTTGGTATAGGCACCGGCAGGAGCGCCGGCTTCGGCCATCAATTGCTCGAAAGCGCGTGCGCATTGCGGCACGTTCGACGCATGCTTGACCATCACGACATTGCCCGCCATCAGGTTCGGTGCGGCAAAACGGACGATCTGGTAATACGGATAATTCCATGGCTCGACACCGAACAGCACGCCGACCGGGGCGCTTTCGACATGGGCTTCGCCGGACGGGACAGTCAGTTTTTCAGGGGCCAGAAACTCTTCGGCGTTGTGCGCGTAGTAGTCAAGGATCGACGCGCTCAGCTCAACTTCGCCGCGACTCTGGTCGATCAGCTTGCCCATTTCAACCGTAATCAGGGTAGCGAATTCTTCGCTGCGTTCGCGCATCAGCGCGGCGGCGCGGTGCAGCACGGTGCTGCGTTCGGCAAAGCTGGTGGTGCGCCATGTCGTATAGCAGCTGGCAGCCAGTGCCAGCCGGGCTTCGAGTTGCGCGCCATCGAGTTCGGTAAATTTTTCTAATACTTTCAGGTCGTAGGGATTGGTGCTTTGATAGGCCATAAGTCCTCTTCACATTGCAGTAAGTAGGCCACTATCATCTGCGCATTGAATGGGGATTGCCGTGCGCTGGCGCACTTAGGGGGTTGGTCAGGACGTGTGAAGCAACGTCAACGCAGCACCAGCAAATACAGCAACAACACATTGAGCACCACCGAAATGATCGCCACGCTGCGCCAGATCGACAGCGGATCGCGTTGCAGCAGCGGCAGTGCCGGTGGCTTGTCGAGCGCGCGGGTGGCGCCGCGTTCCAGTGCCAGCAATAATTCTTCAGCGGTTTCAAAGCGGGCCTCCGGGTCGCGGGCGACCGCTTTCAGGAGTACGTTTTCCAGCCAGTGTGGTATCTCGGGCCGAGTGCGCGTCGGCGGCACCGGCTCATTGAAACGCGGTCGCTGGAAGGCTTCGATCTCGCCATACGGATAGCGCCGGGTCAGCAATTGGTACAGCGTGACGCCGACCGCATACAGATCGGTCTGGCGCGAGGCCGGTGCGTGCTCGAACTGTTCCGGCGCGAGGTAGGACGGCGTGCCGGCTTGCGTGGTCGCTTGCTGCGCGCCGTCCAGTCCGGATTGCGCGACGCCAAAATCGAGCAGGCGCAATTCGCCGTCGCTGCCGATGTGCACATTGGCCGGTTTGATATCGCGATGCAGGATGCTGCGCCGGTGCAGCGCGCCAACGGCACGGACCAGTTTTGCCCCGTGCGCGATGACATCGGGAATCGTGAAATGGGTAGTCGCATCAAGCTGCTGTTGCAGCGTGCTGCCGTCGTGCCAGGTGGTCAGGAAATACAGCGCGCTGCGTTGCTCGGGCGTGATCACCTGCACAAAAAACCGCGCCACCGCGCGCCGTGCCAGCCATTCTTCATGGGCCAAGGCAGCGCGTTCCTGCGGGTCGCTGCCGCAGCCCGGTTGCAGGGTTTTCAGGACCAGGGCGCGCTGCGTGCGCAAGTCGGTGACGCGGTACAGCAGCGTGCTGCGCGAGTCGTGCAGTACGCTGTCAATCCGGTAGCCATCGATGCTCTGGCCGGGCTTGAAGCGCGGCGGTACCGGTAGCGCTTGCAGGCT
>CAILRJ010000406.1 GCA_903836575.1 uncultured Burkholderiales bacterium | reverse complement strand
CTCAAAAAATCCGGCATCAAGACACCCGCTGATCTCGCCGGCAAAAAACTCGGCGCACCGGTATTTGATGCCGGCCGTCGCGCCTATCCGGTCTTTGCCAGGGCCAACGGTCTCGACAACGCCAAGGCCAACTGGATCAGCATGGACCCTGCCCTGCGCGAAACCATGCTGGTACGCGGCGATGTCGATGCCATCACCGGCTTTTATTTCACGTCATTGCTGAACCTCAATGCGCGCGGCATCAAGGATGACGACGTGGTCGTGATGCTGTATCCGAACTATGGCGTGAAGTTGTATGGCAACGCGATCATCGCTTCCGACGCGATGATCCAGCAAAAACCCGAAGCCATCAAAGGCTTTCTGCGCGCCTTTGCCAAGGCGGCCAAGGACGTGATGGCCGACCCGGATGGTGCCGCCAAAGTGGTCAAGGAACGCGATGGTCTGGTCGATGAAAAGCTCGAAGCCCGTCGCCTGAAACTGGCCATTGCCAGCGCCATCGCCACACCGAATGCCAAGGCCGAAGGCTTCGGGCAAGTGTCAGCACCGCGCCTGTCGCTGATGGCGTCGCAAGTCTCGGACACCTACGCCACAAAAACCCGCGTCAACGCGGCTGCGGTCTGGAATGGCGCGTTCCTGCCATCGAAGGCCGCACTGAACGTGTTTCCTAAATGATTCCATCGTTTGTAGAACCCATCGTTGCGCCGTTCGTCGATTTCAAGAATGTCTTCCTGGCCTATGACGGCACGTCCGACTTCGCCGTCGAAGACATCTCGCTGCAAACCCGGGCCGGTGAATTCATCGCCATCGTCGGGCCTTCGGGCTGCGGCAAATCGACGTTCATGAAGCTGGCCACCGGCCTGAAAAAACCGACCCGTGGCAGCATCCGCATCGATGGCGCGGACGTCACCGGCCCGCTGAAAATCGTCGGCATGGCGTTTCAGGCACCGACCTTGCTGCCGTGGCGCACGACGCTGGCCAACGTGCTGCTGCCACTCGAAATCGTCGAGCCGTACCGCAGCAATTTCAAGCGCGATAAAGCCATCAACATCGAACGCGCACTGACCTTGCTGAAGACCGTCGGCCTCGACGGCTATGCCGACAAATTTCCGTGGCAGCTTTCGGGCGGCATGCAGCAACGCGCATCGATCTGCCGCGCCCTGATCCACGAACCGAAGATGCTATTGCTCGACGAACCATTCGGTGCGCTCGACGCCTTCACCCGCGAAGAATTGTGGTGCGTGCTGCGCGACCTGTGGACCGAACGGCGCTTCAATGTGATTCTGGTCACGCATGATTTGCGCGAAGCGGCCTTCCTCGCCGACACGATTTACGTGATGAGCAAACGGCCGGGCCGCATCGTCGCCCGCAAGGAAAATCCGCTGCCGCGACCGCGTGAACTGGAACTGACCTACACCGAACCGTTCACGGCGCTGGTGCAGGAATTACGCGCACACATCGGGCGCGTGCGGTCCAGCTGACAGCCCCGCCTCAACCTGAAAGAGCATTCCGATGACACCCCTGCGTCACACCGCCGAACGCTTCGCGCCCTGGCTTTTATTGTTGTTGATCGTGCTGCTGTGGCAAGCGATCTGCAGCGGCTTCAAGGTTTCCGAATTCATTTTTCCGAGTCCGCTCGCCATCGGTGACGCAATGATCGAGTATG
>CAILRJ010000405.1 GCA_903836575.1 uncultured Burkholderiales bacterium | reverse complement strand
TGAATGCCGGTTTGTCAGCCCGGGAAGGCCGCAAACCGGTAACTATTTATCACCTGACCAGCATCATCGGTGGCCCTGCCCTGCTTTACATTGCCCTTGGCAACCGCCAATGCAGGCAACTTCGAACCACGACATTTCAGGTTCCGACCAGTCGTACTGGATGTGAGGTCGACGGCGCTGATTGCGGGCTGAACCAGCATCGTTCGCAAGCCGCTACAAGTAGTGGTTTGGACGAAGATGCTGAAACAGCGTCTTACAAGGCCGTCGACATAATTCCGGGGGACTTCGACATGGAACCTCAGCCTATTTTGCGCCACGTCCGCCGTACTTTCTGCATCGGATAAATGCGATGCGCCAGAGGCCAGCTGCTGCTGTCGTTTGCTGCTAGTCGATGCAAGACGCCGCGCATCCCACCGATAAAATCGATTCCCGGTTGCGGCGCCCAGATTACCTTTCTCAACCTGTTCGCGCAGTACTTCCAGCGGTGTGTTGTCGCTGGCCAGTTGCGGCATTAAATGTGAACCTATCGTCATCATCGTACCCCGCCCGCCAAGGTCGGCGCTTTCGAGTTGACCCATGATGTTGTAGCGACGTCAGCGCGAGGCCTTCATTACCTTGTCTACGGTCTCGGCATCTGCCGCGCCGCTTTGTACGATAGGCAAGGCTTCACGCAACACCGCAAATTGCAATTGATTACCGATGAACCCAGGAATCGCACCTTTAGAACCACCGGTTCGGCAGCAATCCCGTTGAGCAATGCGACAGTTTTTTCTACCGTGGATGGCGTTGTCCAGGAACCCGGCACCACCTCGACCAGTGGAATCATGTGCGGTGGATTCCAGAAATGGGCAATCAGAAAGCGGCCTCTGTTGCTCATGTTTTTACACAGAGCATCAGGAAGGAGACCGCTGGTATTGCTGGCGAAGATCGCCTCGATCACGATTCTTGCAGCTGCGACGGCCGTTAGATCCGTGCTTGTTGAAATCCGTTTTTGTACCGCTTCACATTGCATTGCGGTGATCAAACCGCTGGCTTTTAACTCTGCCAACATATCGTCGACAAGTAGCGGGATTTTTGTGATTCTGGTTGTATCCGATTCGATCACGACCGTGCTCACCCCTGCCAGCGCAAATTTGGTGGCGATACCTGTGCCCATTAGTGCGCTGCCGACCACACCTACACGGTTACTGTTCACATTCAATTTAAGTCCCTTTTTTATTTCGAATGTTCACCGCTATGCGACTTGTTGTGCATCGCTCAGAATCTGTTGATTTGACCCTTCTTGTAAGATTCCGATCAAGTGAATTCATGGAAAAAATGCACGGTTGTTTGTTCAGCATTCGCCTATGGGTACCGCAGCTTGCCGTTTCAATTTTTGACATGATGTTGCCTCCTCCCCAACTTACTGCCCCACATAGATAATGGAATTTGCAAATTCAACGTTCAGCACGACATGTTTGATCAAGCCGTCAGGGTTGCTCGTGTAGATCAATTGACAAAGTACCGTATCCTGTCGGCAAGCTCAGCAAGCATTCTCTAAATTCGGACGACAGCAGCGGTAGGTTCCGTCAGGCGCTCGGTACTGACACCGGAGTCCACCGCAAGTAGTGGCAGCAAGCCCCTGCAAGCGTGTGATCGCTCTGCACACCATAAAGGAACGAGATAGTGGAAATCGTCTGGTTCAAGCACGACCTGCGTATTCGAGATCACGCTCCGCTGACGGAGGCGGTGGCTGCCGGCCCGGTACTCGCGCTGTTCATACATGAACCGGAGATCATTCTTGCACCGGATTTTTCTGCTTCTCATGGTGCGTTCATCCGGGAATGTCTTGATAGCCTGAGTGCAGCGTTACAGGAACGGGGTGCCGAGCTCGTCGAGCTGACCGGTTCAGTCCCGGGGTTGCTTGAGAAAATCTGGCTACAGCAGCCGTTCGCCAACCTGTGGAGTCACGAAGAAACAGGAAACTGGGCCTCGTACCAACGTGACAAACTGGTTGCGTCATGGTGCCGACAGCGTGGCGTCCGGTGGCGACAGGCTCCACAAAATGGTGTTCTACGCGGACTGACTACGCGCACGAAGCAGGACTGGCTCGCCGAGCTCGAGGTATATTCAAGCAGCGAACCGGTCAAGGCGCCACGCAATATCGTCCCGGCACGGTTGGACCCGATGCTGCCAGCGCCTGTCGCGCCTCTCCAGGCCGCCGGCCACGACAAACCCGGTCGCATCAAAGGCGGGCGCGCCGAAGCAATACGTCTTCTGACCGAATTCGTCCGCACCAAGATCATCCGGTATCCGCAGTCGATTTCCAGTCCTTTAACTGCCGAGGATGGCTGCTCGCGGCTCAGCCCGTTTCTGGCCCATGGCGTAATCACCGTGCGTGAAATCGTTCTGGCGATGAATCGGCGTGTGGGCTCGCCGGAGATTGCCTCCAACAAATATCGCCAGGAACGCCTGATCAATGCCCTGCGGTTTTTTGCCGACCGTCTGAGCTGGCGAGCGGGATATTTCCAAAACATGGAATCAATGCCCCGGCTGGAATTCGACAACATTCATCCCGCAATGAGTGGTCTGCGCGAAGAAGAATTCGATCCGGCCCGATTTGCGCACTGGAAAAATGGCGAGACCGGTTATCCGATGGTGGATGCAGCGATGAAAATGCTGCATCACACGGGCTGGATCAACATGCGCATGCGCGGGATGGTGCTCTCCTTTGCGCTCAACGAATTGTGGCTACACTGGCGCGAACCGGCTCTGTTTCTTGCGCGGGAATTTGTCGACTACGAACCAGCCATCCACTACAACCAGATGCAGATCCATGCTGGCACGGCTGGCGCCGGCAGCATGCTGGCTTACAACCCGGTCAAGCAGGCGCAAGAACTCGATCCAGAGGGTGTCTTCGTAAGGCGATGGTTGCCGGTGCTGCAGGCTGTGCCTGACGCATACATTTTCGAACCCTGGACCATGCCGCTGGCGGCACAAACTGCCTGCGGTGTCACGATCGGTATTGATTATCCGGTGCCGCTGGTCGACCATCTGGAAGCCGCACGCCAGGCGCGTTCCCGGGTTGCCGACGCACAGATCGCCGCGGGTATCCGACAGCGCGCTGTCCGCAACAAAGCCGGGCAAAACAGGGATGGAGCAAATCAGGCCGGACTGTTCTAGTAATTTGGCAAAATTACGGAAGGCCAGTTAGCTCGGCAAACCGCCATCAGCCCTGCGAAACGCGGCCAGCGAAACAAACGATCTTAAGTCCCGCAGATTTTTACCAGACCAAAAAATAAAAGCCCCTGAAAAGGGGCTTGAAATTCCAAGAAATTACGCTGTAAGTCCTTGATTATATGGCGGAGAGGGTCGGATTCGAACCGACGGTACGGGAGACCCGTACACTGGATTTCGAGTTAAACGAATCTACACAGACAACACCGCAAAGCCACGCCCAGCCTCGCTTTATTCTCTACGCTCTACCGATAGAGAGCGTTAGAATACGTGGTTTCAGGCAGAAAATGCAGTCAGATGGCAGAAAATGCAGTCAGAAAAATGAGGAATAGATGATGCAAAACTGGACAAGGCAGGACTCGCTTGCAGCCCAAGAGCAAGGCTGGGACGCGTTCGAAGTTTGGGACTCAGATATGGAGTCACTCGGCTACGAGATTCAACGGCATGACTTCAAAACGACTTTTGTCAGCGACGAAGCAGCGCGCGAATACGTGCGCGAACGCGCCAGCAGAACGTCTTCTCGCGACGCTCTTTGCCACAAGGCTTGGGTGATTGTTTTCCAGAGCAAGCTGACCAAACAGCCCAAGAAACGGAGCAAGAAATGAAAGTACTCACCGACTCGCTGGACTACGTCGAACGAGAAACCCAGCACGACATCTCTTTCAACATGGGCTACAAGTGGGCCGGCCTCGAAGACTCCGCTCGCGAATTCATCATGGACGAGGTCGGGGGCTCCCAAGGCCTTGCTGAACTGGCAGCGTCGTGGGCAAAAGAATTCGATGTGGAGTACGCAGTAAAGCTCGTTCTTAATCCGGACAACGACGACTACCTGCTCGAAGTCGACAATTTCTTCTTTAAGAAGTGGAACGAATTTATGGCCACCCAACTGGCCGCGAGGATGACGGCATGAATGAAGACCAGAAAGCCTGGCTGATCGAGCTCGCCCGTAAAAAGTGCTTAACCGACGACATCTCGGTCGACAACGACGCGAATTTTAGCGTCGGCAAAGACGGCACATGGGTCGAGGCATGGGTTTATATTTCAAATGAGGAAATACCAAAATGACATTCAAACCGATGCTGGCCAAGGAATACGACCCGGCCAAACAGCAGTACCCCGTATATGCCTCACCGAAGATTGACGGCATCCGTGCTGCAGTGGTCGGCGGCAAGCTGCTGTCCCGCAGCCTGAAACCCATCCCGAACAAGTACGTATCGGGTCTGCTGTCCAGTATGAAGCTCGATGGAATTGATGGCGAGCTGGTCGCTGGTTCACCGACCGCAGCGAACGCCATGCAGGAGGCCACGTCGTTCTTCATGAGCCACGACAAGATTCAACCATTCACTTGGTACGTGTTCGATAAGCACAACTCAGAGATGGGCTTCGATCTCCGGTACAAGGAGCTGGTCAAGCACGTGGCGCTGATGCCCTACGCGAACATCAAGGTGCTGCCGCAGACGCTCATCTATGACGAGGCCGAGCTGGCTGAGTACGAAGGTGAGCAGGTTGCGCTCGGGTACGAAGGCGTCATCCTGCGCGCGCCGGCCGGACTGTACAAGTACGGCCGCAGCACTGTCAATGAAGGTGGCATGCTGAAGGTGAAGCGCTTCACAGACTCCGAAGCCGTCGTTCTGGACTTTGAAGAGCAGATGCACAACGCCAATGAGGCCACGACGAATGAACTGGGCCGCACGAAGCGCTCGTCACATAAAGAGAACAAGCACGGCAAAGGCACCCTCGGTGCGCTGGTCGTGCGCGACATTGTCACCGGCATCCAGTTCAACATTGGCACCGGCCTGAACGACGGCGTGCGTGAGCACATCTGGGCGAACCGTGACAGCCACGAAGGCAGGATCGTCAAGTACAAGTCGTTCCTCATCGGTGTCAAGGATGCACCTCGTCATCCTGTTTTTCTCGGCTTCCGAGATGCAAGGGATATGTCATGAAGGTTGAGTTTATCCCGGCCACATTGTCCGATGTGCGCGAGGGCGTCGTGTTCAGATTTACCGGGCCGGAATTTGTGAATCCTGACGATTTCTATCTGGCGCTTGGCCCAGCCAACGACGGTGGGCGCAACGTCGTCAATCTCGGCACTGGCAAGCTGACGCGCAACGCTGCTTCTTCACCTGTGGCTGCTTACCCAGAGGCCGACCTCATTGTTAAGGACCGATCATGAACACGACCGACTCAAGGCAAGATGATTTTGACTGGCATCGCCGTTCTGTCTGGATGGCGATTGACCCCTATGGAGTTGTCGACTTCGATACCGTCGCTGAAACACCATACAGTGCGCGTGCCAATC
>CAILRJ010000404.1 GCA_903836575.1 uncultured Burkholderiales bacterium | reverse complement strand
CGAGGCACCTTGCGCCACCAACCAGCGTGCGTCCAGTGCCACCATCGCCGCGTTATAAGCTCCGGCACTGTGCCCCATTACAAAGACTTTTTTCTGATCGCCGCCAAAGCGCTGGATGTTTTTAAAAGTCCAGGCCACTGCTCCGGCAGAGTCCTCGACAAAGGCCGGATAACGCACTTGCGGATAGAGGCGGTAATCAGCCAGCACGACGACAATACCGCGCGCTGCGAGCGCTTCGCCAACAAAAGCGTAATCACTACGCGAACCTGAATTCCAGCTGCCGCCATAAAAAAACACCACGACCGGCGCCGCACCGTTGCCGTCGCGTGGCCGGTAGATGTCAAGCTGGTTGCGCGGATCGCTGCCGTAACTGATGTCGCGGGTTTTTTCCGAGGCGCTGCCCGGTGTCACGGCATTGATCACGCGCAGCGGTGAACACGCACTCAGCACACCTGCCAGCAGCAGCGTCACGACGCTACCCAGCAGGATTTTGGTTGCCATAGCCATCAAAATTCCATGATAAAAAAAGTGTGGAGAAAGTCAGTTCTGTTAGTTCTGTTGATACGCAGAAGCGACGTGGATAGATTCGTCAGGCTTTCAGCAAGCGCTTCTCGGCGCGCGCCACGCTCTCGGCGGTACCGCGCAGCACGATGATGTCACCGCCTTGCAGGATGGTCGCCGGCGTCACCTCAATGCGACTTTTACCGCGTCGTACCGCCGTAATTTCAGCGGAAAATTCCTGCAAATCGAGTTCGGCCAGACTCTTGCCCACTGCCTTGGCATAGAGCGCCAGTGTGACCGAGTGGAGCCGCACGTGCAGGTGCTCGGCATCCTCTTCGACATCACTGTCGCCATGAAAAAAACCGCGTAACGAAGCGTAGCGCTCGTCGCGCGCGCTCTGCACCCGGTGCACAACGCGCTGCAGCGGCACGCCGAGCATGACCAGCGCATGGGTGGCCAGCATCAGGCTGCCTTCAAGTGCTTCCGGCACCACTTCGGCGGCACCGGCAGCACGTAACTGATCAAGGTCGGTATCATCGTAACTGCGCACGATGACCGGTAGCGCCGGTGCCAGTTCGTGCGCCTGATGCAACAGCTTCAGTGCCGACGGCGTACTGGCATAGGTGATGACCAGTGCCGACGCCCGATGAATCCCTGCCGCCACCAGCGACTCGCGCCGCGACGCATCGCCGTACGAGACATTGGCACCGGACACCTGCGCTTCATGCACCCGGTCCGGATCGAGGTCAAGCGCGTGGTACTGAATGTTTTCTTCTTCGAACAGGCGTGCCAGGCTCTGTCCGCTGCGTCCGAAGCCGGCGATGATCACGTGCTTTTGCGTCGTCATCGTGCGACTGGCGATTTGGGTCAGCGCGACCGATTGCATCATCCATTCATTGGCCGACAGCTTCATGACGATCGCGTCCGCGTTGGCCAGAATGAACGGCGCGATCAGCATCGACAGCACCATCGAGGCCAGAATCAGTTGCACGATGAACGGGTCGATCAGCTGCAAGCCACCGACCTGATTGAGCAACACGAAACCGAATTCACCGGCCTGCGCCAAGGCCAGACCGGTACGCAACGCGACGCCGGTGGTGGCACCGAACAGGCGCGCCAGTGCGGTGATCAGGACAAACTTCAGCAGCACCGGCGCGGCCAGCAACAACAGCACCAGCCACCAGTTTTCGATGACCAGCCGGATGTTGAGCAGCATGCCGATGGTGATGAAGAACAGTCCGAGCAGCACATCGCGAAACGGCTTGATGTCCTCCTCGACCTGATGCTTGTATTCGGTTTCCGAAATCAGCATGCCGGCAACGAAGGCACCCAGCGCCAGCGACAGGCCGGCCTGTTCGGTAATCCACGCGGCACCGAGCGTGATGAGCAACAGGTTGAGCATGAATAATTCCTGCGAGCGCCGCTGGACCACAATCCGGAACCAGCTGCGCATCAGCTTCTGGCCGATCACCAGCAACAGCAGTAGCACGCCAACGGCTTTCAGTGCGGCCCAGCCCAGTGTTACCGCGATGTCTTGCGGAGCCTTGGCCAGCGCTGGCACCAGGATCAGCAACGGTACCAGCGCCAGGTCCTGGAACAACAGAATGCTGATGATGCGACGGCCATGCTCGCTCTCCAGTTCGAGCCGTTCGGTCAGCAGTTTCGAGACAATTGCCGTCGAGGACATCGCCAGCGCGCCACCCAGCGCAAAGGCAGCACCCCAGCTGATGTCGGCCACCTGCGGCAACAAGCGCGCTGCGCCCCAGCCGCACAACATGGTGGCCAGGATGGTGAGCAGCACCTGCGCCATGCCGAGGCCGAAGACGGTGCGCCGCATCGAAAACAGTTTGGGTAGCGAGAATTCCAGGCCAATCGAAAACATCAGGAACACAACACCGAATTCGGCCAGAGTGTGCGTGGTGGCGGTATCTTCGGCCCAGCCGAGTCCGTGCGGACCGATGGCGATGCCAACGGCCAGATAGCCCAGCATCGGCGGCAAATGCAGCATGCGAAAAGCAACCACGCCCAGTACGGCAGCACCAAGTAACAGCAGCGTGAGTTCGAGCGCGGAGTGCATGGGCAGGGAAATATCCTTTAATCTAGCGCAAGACAAAATTTTAGTTGCCGCTGGCAGAATTTTTGCTTTGGTAATTCGTTTATACTTTCCGGCATGAGTGTACCCCAACAAAATCCTGTCCCCGACGCCTTCACTGCCGAGCGCGCCGCACGCGCCCTGGTCCTCGCCCGCGAGACGCTGCAAATTGAAGCCGATGCCTTGCTGATCCTGAAAGCCCGCCTGTCCGATAGCAGCAGTAGTACCGCCGCATGCTTTGCACAAGCCGTCGGACTATTGCTCGATTGTACGGGCCGGGTAGTGGTTTCAGGGATCGGAAAATCCGGCCATATCGCACGTAAGATCGCTGCAACACTGGCATCGACCGGGACGCCGGCGCTGTTCGTCCATCCGGCCGAAGCCGCCCATGGCGATCTGGGCATGGTGAGTCCGCAAGATGTATTCGTCGCTATTTCCAACTCCGGCGAAACTGCCGAACTGATGGCGATCGTGCCAAGCATCAAGCGCATGGGCGCGGTGCTGGTTGCGATGACCGGTGACGATGCATCCAGCCTGGCACGACTGGCGAGCGTACATTTGAATGTTGCGGTCGACAAGGAAGCCTGCCCGCTCAACCTTGCGCCAACGGCTAGTACGACGGCGGCGCTGGCGCTCGGTGATGCGCTGGCGGTGGCGCTGCTCGATGCGCGCGGTTTTCTTGCCGAAGATTTTGCACGGTCTCACCCCGGCGGCGCATTGGGCCGGCGCTTGCTGACCCATGTACGCGACGTGATGCGCAGCGGTGGCGAGATCCCGGCCGTTCTTGCCACGGTTTCGTTGTCGCAGGCATTGGCCGAAATGACCCGCAAAGGTATGGCCATGACGGCCGTGGTGGACGAGACGTTTCGCCCGATCGGTGTGTTCACTGACGGCGACCTGCGCCGTCTGATCGAGCATGTACAGGATTTCACCCGTCTGACGGTGGCCGACGTAATGCATCCCAATCCACGCACGATCGGCCCCGACCAGTTGGCCGTCGATGCCGTGCAGGTGATGGAAGAGCTGCGCATCAACCAATTGCTGGTCGCCGATACAGCCGGCAAACTGGTCGGTGCGCTGCATATCCACGATCTGACACGTGCCAAGGTGATTTGATGGCAGATCAATTACAGGATGTGATGATCCGCGCCGCCCGAGTCAGGCTGATGATCTTTGATGTCGATGGCGTGCTGACCGACGGTAGCCTGCATTTCGGCGCCGAGGGCGAACTGATCAAGACCTTCAATGTGCTCGATGGCCAGGGCATCAGGCTATTGCAACAATCCGGTGTCGCCACCGCAATCATCAGTGCGCGCCAGTCGCCGCTGGTGCAGCGTCGTGCCAGCGACCTTGGCATCACGCATGTGTTCCAGGGTAGCCATGACAAGCGTGCCAGTTT
>CAILRJ010000403.1 GCA_903836575.1 uncultured Burkholderiales bacterium | reverse complement strand
CGGGTTAAGTAAGATTAGTCCGGCCGTCTTGCCGAGCACCACGCTATCTTTGTGATCTGTGGTGGCAAATAGTAGATGGGTAAATCACTTCGCAAACAAAAAGGGCTACAAGCCGAAACCTGTAACCCCTTGATTCTATTGGTCGGGACGGAGTGATTCGAACACTCGACCCCGTGCACCCCATGCACGTACGCTACCAGGCTGCGCTACGCCCCGACGAGCTTCGAAGTATAGCAGAGCAAGTCGTTATGCCGCCATGCCGGCGCGGTATTTTGTGCGGCCAGGCTGTCGTGGAAAATCCTTTATCATGACCATCACACGACAACCTGCACACGCGTTTTCGTGTCCATGGCTGTCGCCGCCCCTCCTTTCAAGAATCGACCTCCATGTCCATCAAGATCAGCCAACAGTTCGATGCCGGCGCCATCGAGATCATCGACGCAACCAATCCGCAACAGATCGATTTGCACATCCGTAAGGACAGCCACGCCGACTTCGCGCAGTGGTTTTATTTTCGCCTGCAAGGTGCGCGCGACGAAGCTTGTCAACTACGCTTTCTGAATGCGGGTCAAACGACTTTTCCGGGTGGTTGGGAAAACTACCAGGCGGTCGCCAGCTATGACCGCGAGAGCTGGTTCCGCGTGCCGACCACATTCGATGGCCAGGTCATGACCATTGCGCATACTCCTGAACGTGACAGCGTCTATTACGCGTATTTCGAGCCGTATTCGTGGGAGCGGCATTTGCAGTTGCTCGGTGATGCGGAAGCGTCGCCACTGGCACGTATCATTGATCTGGCGACCACATTGGATGGCCGGGACGTCAACGCGATCGTCATCGGCAACCCGGCAGCCGCCAAAAAAATCTGGGTCATTGCGCGTCAACATCCCGGCGAGACCATGGCCGAATGGTTTGTTGAGGGCATGGTTGGTGCGTTGCTCGATCCGGATAATCCGGTTGCCGTGGCACTGCTCGAGAAGGCGGTACTGTACATCGTGCCCAACATGAATCCGGATGGCTCGGTACGTGGCAACCTGCGCACCAACGCCGCCGGTGCCAATCTGAACCGGGAATGGATGACACCGTCGCTGGAAAATAGTCCGGAAGTGCTGGGCGTCAAAGCAAAGATCCACGAAACGGGTTGCGATCTGTTTCTCGATATCCACGGCGATGAAGCACTGCCGTACGTGTTCGTGGCCGGCAGCGAAATGCTGGAAGATTTTAGTGTCGAGCAAGCCAGTGCGCAGCAGCGGTTTATTGATTGCTTCGTGCAGGCCAGTCCCGATTTCCAAACCAGGTTTGGCTACGGCACCGGCAAGTATCGTGCTGAAGTGCTGAAGCTGGCATCGAAGTACATTGCACACAATTTCAAGTGCGTGTCGCTGACACTGGAAATGCCATTCAAGGACAACGCAATCCAGCCGGATGCCCGGATTGGCTGGGATGGCGATCGCAGCGCGCAACTCGGTGCGGCCATGCTTGTGCCGGTATTGGACGCAATGTAATTGTTGCGCCTGTTCCGGCGCAAGTCGATGGTGTTAGCTAGAGCGATCAGTGTGGTTAGTGCAATACCCGAAAGGCATTGCACCGGACTATCCCGATCGCTCTAGTCAAATCAGCCCGGCAAGCGCAGCAGGGTGTTCATTTGCGCTGGTGTCGTCAAGAGTGCACCGTCGGTGATGATGAATGCGCTGACTTCTTCGAGCAACAGCACCGTCTGATGACGCATGCTTTCGGCGGCCGCCGCAGCTTGCTCGACCAGCGCAGCGTTTTGCTGTGTCATGTCATCCATCTGCGTGATGGCCTGGTTAATTTGCTCGATGCCGGCGCGCTGTTCCTGGCTGGCGGCGGTGATTTCCTGCATGATGCCGGCCACCTGGCCGACGCTGCTAACGACATCGTTCATCGTCTTGCCGGCTTCGTCGACCTGCCGGTTGCCTTGTTCGACCTGCTTGACCGAGTCGCTGATCAGCGTTTTGATTTCTTTCGCAGCACTGGCACTGCGTTGCGCCAGATTGCGTACTTCGGCAGCAACGACGGCAAAGCCGCGGCCCTGTTCGCCGGCGCGGGCAGCTTCGACAGCGGCATTGAGCGCGAGGATATTGGTCTGGAAGGCGATGCCGTCGATGACGCCGATGATGTCGACGATCTTGCGCGAACTGTCGTTGATGGCAGCCATGGTCGTGACGACCTGCCGCACCACGGCACCACCCTTGACGGCCACACCGCTAGCTGAAACGGCAAGTTGATTGGCCTGATGCGCATGGTCGGCATTCTGGCGGACGGTGCCGGTCAGTTCTTCCATCGCGCCAGCGGTTTCTTCGAGCGAACTGGCTTGCGACTCAGT
>CAILRJ010000402.1 GCA_903836575.1 uncultured Burkholderiales bacterium | reverse complement strand
GCTGTTGCCGAAGCCGGCCAAGTCCAGCGTGCCGGTGACGGTGGTGTCCGAATTGCTGCCGAAGGCGCTGCTGGAACCAGCTGTGAGCATGCCGGTGCTGACCGTGGTGTTCCCGGTGTAGGTGTTGGCGCCAGACAATATTTGTGTGCCGCTGCCGGACTGGGTCAGCCCACCGGTGCCGCTGATGATGCCCGACAAGGTCCCTGAGCCTGTGGCATTGATGGTCAGTAATCCGCCATTGAGTGCAATGGTGCCTGTGCCATTGATGCCGCCAGTGGCATTGAGGTTCACGCCCAGGGTGCCGGCGGTGGCGCTGATGTTGTCGTTGAGCGTGATGCCGCCCGCCGCGTTCATCGTCAATGTCGCGTTGCCACCCGCTGTCTTGCTGATGGTGGCGCCGGCATCCTGGACGATGTTGCCGGCCCCCGCACCGCCGCTGGTCGTGTTGATCGTCACGCTGGTGCCTGCATTGAGGTCGGTATTGATGTTGGCGACGCCGATCTGAGCTGTGTTTGTCGTGGGCGTCCAGGTTCCCGTCGCGTTGGTGTCGTTGCTATCGACGGCACCGGTGACGATCGTCACGTCCGTCGGGTCAAGCAACCAACTGCCAGCGCGTCCTTTGGGCGCCGCCGCATCGACCCGGCCAAACGCTTGCAGATTGTGGTGACTGGAGGTCTCGACGAAGCCGCCGTTGCCACCCGCGTTTGCGCCGCGGGCCGCGATATGGCCAAAGAATCCCGTGTAGTCCTGCGACCACAAGACAACCTTGCCGCCATTGCCGTTTTGCGTGGCCGACGCGTCGATGACCGCGGTCCTGTCCATGCTGACCGCACTGGCGTTCAACTCCGGTCCCTGGCCCTGTGCATTGCCGCCAACGAGCACCGTGCCGCCGCCGCTCGCGCCGGTGGCGAGAGTCCGGCTATTTGCAAACAGCCCGACCCGGTCGCCCAGAAGCCGGGCAGTGCCGCCCGCACCCTGGTCGCTGGCGACGCTGATCAGTCCTTGCTGGCGGGTTTCGCCGAGTCCATCCGCTTGGGTGGCGCTGAGCGTGACGTTACCGCTGCCGGCGACGATCTGCCCCTGGTTCAGTACGTGTGCCGCAAGGCCACTGGCAGCCGCGGCGGAGAGATAGACTTGGCCGCCCGGCGCACTGATCACCCCCTCGGGATGATTGGTGATGACGGCGTTGACGCTGGCCGGGTCGACTGCGAGCGTGATGAGACCACTGCCGGATACAGGCAAGCGGATCGCATTGCCAACGGCCAGAATGACGTTGCCGTTGGGTGCGGAGATGTTCCCGCCATTGGCGATCGACGCGCCAAGGAGTGCAACGTACCCGCCGGGTGCTGCATGGAGACTACCTTGATTGATGATGTTGCCGCCGGTTGCGCTGCGCGTGAAGTGGTTGGTACGCGCCATGAAGTCGGTGTCGGCAAGATGCAGGGTGGAGGCAACCAGCGCTCCGGCATCGACGCGGGAACCGGCACCGAAGACGATGCCATTGGGATTGACGATAAATACCTGCCCGTTGGCGCTGAGCTGCCCGAAAATTTGTGTGGGGTCCGTCGACAGCACGCGATTGAGTACGCTGGCGCTGGCATTGGGCTGGACAAAATTGACGCTGGCTTGCGATCCGATGTCAAAGCGGTTCCAGTTGATGACCGCTTGCTGGCTGGCCTGGGTGATGGTGAGCTGGTTGGCAGCGGAGGCGGCAATCCGGGCACTGCCGGCGGCCACGACGCCGCCTTGCGGCAAGGTGCTGGACGCGGGCGTGGCGGCCAGCGCACTGTGCGTGCCGAGTCCGCCGGTAATCCCGAACAGGCTCGTCATCAGGCCGGCTGCCAGTGTACGTTTGACGTTACTTCCCGGTTTGCCACGGGTCATCGCTTTTTCGTGGGCCACCACCCAGCTCCCGCGTGCTTCGCTCCAGACCAATCGATAGTTGTTTCTGTTCATCGGGATCTCGTCAGTCGGGGTGCCGGATTATTGAATTTTCCTTTTGTTTCTTGTGATTGCACTGCTCACCTGCGCCATGTCAGTGACAGCCACAGGCGCGAGCGGCGACTTGATCCGTCGGCGTCGCTTCCGGCGGCCGACAGGCCGGGATTCGCGCCGATCTGGCGGGCAAGAATTGCCGATCCGACTAGCGCAGTCCCGGTGTAAGTCATACCGACTCCGGCACCTTGCAACGTGTACTGATTCGCCATGGAGCCGGGTGCCCAGCGTTGTTTTGCCAAGCGCGTGCGCCCGATATCGTAGAAGCCGTAGATCCGCAGGCGGTCGATTGGCCGGTAACCAAGATCGACGCTGGTGACATGACCCTCGTCTCCCAGCGCTTCGGCGCTGTTATAGGCACGGATCCCGAGTGGGCCACCCAAGGCAAATTTGTCGCTCTGGTCCAGGTTCTTGCTGGCGAATTGTCCCTTGACTTCGATGCCGGCATCGAATTTCCCCGACGGTCCGTACCACGCATTCCAGCCCGCATTCCATTCGAGCTTGGCGAAGCCGCCGGCGGTTCTGGCACTGTTCTGATCCTGTGCCGCGGCCGACGCCAGGGCAGAAAGATCCAGATCGCCCAGCGTCCACGCCGTAGTGAAGTGCAGCGTCCGGGATTGACTCGGGAAGTAGCGGGCGTCGATCTTGCCCTGTACGCTGCGGGTGGTCTTGTCGGCGCTGGGCGTATCGTTCGCCAGCCTGTCCGCCTCGTGTCTGTGGACATAGTTCAGGGTGCCAGTCCAGGCCGACACGCTGTTGATCTGTAGCGGGAAAGTCAGTCCGGTACCCACCAGTGTCGCGTTGCCGTGCGTGGCGGACGGGACCCGGTAATTCACGCGCGAGCTCCATATGTTGATCCGGGCACCCGCTGCCACCAGCGGGAATTCGTAAGCCACCCGTCCATAGGTCATGCCCGAACTGGTCAGCGCCAGCGCATCGGTCTGGTCACCAGAAAGCATTGTTCCGGGAATGGACACACCTGCCGTAAAACGCTCGCGTCCATAGGCGCGCAGGCCATTGTTATCGTATTGCGCCAGCCAGCCCGCGGGTTCGACCGGGGCGGCACGCACCAGCACATTGACATCGACATGATTCGGATCGACCGGGATGAGTGCTGCGCGCACGGTCACATCCTTGAGGGACATGCGCTGCTTGAGGCGGCTGTCCAGACGGTCCAGATCGAGTGCGCGGCCTGCGTCCAGGTCCGCTTTGGTGTCGGCGAGAATCTCGTCGAGCAATGCCTGTGGCAAATCGGTACCGCCATCTTGCTCGACGCGTACAGTGCGCACACTGATTTCGTGAATGCTGGCCAACAGCGTGCTACCGTCCTCTGCTCCGGTACCGGGGATCACGCTCAAGGTCACCTGTGCCAGACGCCCGCGCTGGCGAACCATTTCCTCTATCTCTTCGCGTACCTGCTCGAGCACTTTGTCCGAGACACGATTTTTGCCGATGAACTGGACCAGCAGCATTTTTATCTCGTCCATTAACAGTGACGCGTTCACGACGACCTGGCTGATCGCCGATGGCAGGAGCTGATCGGTGATTATCCGTTCAGCGTCGGGGCGGCTGGGTGTTGACACCTCCGTCTGCGGGACAGTCTCTTCACGCCGGATCGACGGGAGGTCCTGTTCCCGCAACGTAGGTGCAATGACTGGAGGGGCGATCAGACAGCAGGGACTGGCGGGAGGAAGAGGTCCTACAGGCAAGGTCGCGCCTGCCGCGGCGGATTGAGTGCTGGTTTGCAGAAGGCTGACGCCAAGGAGTGCGCGCAGCAGGAACAGCGATGCATGGTTCGGCGTTGCGCGACGGTTCCGGCGGACGTCCCTGCG
>CAILRJ010000401.1 GCA_903836575.1 uncultured Burkholderiales bacterium | reverse complement strand
ACTATGACTCGTCTTTCATCGCCCACCTTGATTCCTCTGCCGTTGCTGGCTCCGCTGACGCTGGCGGTTTTTGGGCTGTTTTGCGGGAGTGCGATGGCCAACCCGGAGGACGTTTTCCAGCCTTATGTGGGCTTGTCCTATGCGCATAACGATAACGTGTACGGATTGAGCAGTGCGGACCAAGCAAGAGCGTTAGGCATCGACAACCTCGCTGATACTTACCGAATCATGTCTGCAGGCATCAACATCGACAAGCAAATCAGTCAGCAGCATCTGCTCGCCAGTTTTAGTCTGAGTCGCTCCACCTACGATCGGTTTACCCAGCTCAACAACGACGGCAAGAACGCGCGGGTTGCGCTGGATTGGCAAATAGGGAGCCGGCTCACTGGCAATGTCGGTACCAGCTATGCGCAAGCACTGAGTCCTGACCGGGGCTTCGTTACGCAGGAGCGTAACGTGCGTACCCAAAAGCAGGTATTTCTGGATGCGGCCTGGCGCTTTCATCCAAGCTGGCAGTTGCGCGGCAAGATGACCCGCGACGAATTAGCCTATGCGCTTGAGTCACAGCGCGCCAACGATCGTAATGTCAACGCCGAAGAAATCGGCATCGACTACCTGAGCGCCGGCAACGGCAGCATCGGACTCCAGGCGGGGCATTCGACGGGAGCCTACAAGTTTCCCGAACTTGCAGGCCAAAATAATCAGTTCCGTATCGGTAATGATTACTCACAGAACGAATTCAAGGGAAAAATTAACTGGATTGCCAGTGGCAAGACACGCTTGCAATTTTTGGGCGGCTGGGTAGAGCGCAAGCATGCGGCATACACTAATCGTGATTTTAGCGGGCCCAATGCCCGCCTGATCGCTAACTATGCACTCACCAGCAAGATCGCACTCACGGCGAATGTCTACCGTGAAATTGGATCAGTTGATGACACGACCGCAAGTTACACCCTCAACAACGGCATGAGCCTCGCATCAACCTGGGACGTGACGTCAAAGGTTCAACTGTCAGCCAATGCCAGTACGGTAAAACGAAAATATGACGGATCGCCGTCATTGCCGTCTTTGCAGTTGTCCACACGATCAGATACCTACCGCAACATGTCAGTCGGTGCAAACTACATCCCGACACGCAAGTGGACCATCAGCATGAATGCCTACCGTACCGAGCAATCGGCCAATTTCCAGCAGGGAATCTTCACATCGAATGGTGTGACCCTCAGCACCCGTTACGCCTTCTGAGGCTGGCATATCGATGACCATTAACAATACCCCGCTAGTTGCCTTTTTCAAGCGGCTACTCGACCCGTTCATCATCCTCAGCCTGTTATACGGACTGACGATACTGCATGACGAGGTCTTCACGGGCTATTACCTGGTATTGGCCATCATCGCTTTTTTTGTGTCTTCGTACGTCTACGAACAGATCGACCTGTATCGCACCTGGCGCAGCGGCCGCTTGATGGCCTACGCGCGCGGCATCCTGATCGGCTGGATCATTATCGTTGCCATGTTGCTGTTCATCGGTCGTATCACAGGGCTGAGTTACCGCTTCTCCGAGCAAGTCATCCTGATCTGGTTCTCCGTCACGCCGCTGGCATTGCTGGCCAGTCACCTGACGTTGCGTCGCATCGCCTCCAATTTGCGCAATGACGGCGAAGTGCGTTCAGTCGTAATCGTCGGTGCCAATCCGCCCGGACTCAAGCTGGCCAGTCGTATCGCCGAATACCCGGACCTGTTCATGGCCGTGCATGGCTTTTTTGATGATCGCAGCGCCCAGCGCCACGATGGCAGCGATGAACTCAAGATGCTAGGCAAGATGGCCGATATTGCCGAGTACGTCCGGCACCATGCCATCCAGATGATTTTCATCAGTCAGCCGATGTCGGCCCAGCCGCGCATCCGCAAACTGATAGACGAACTGCAAGACACCACTGCCTCGATCTACTTTTTGCCGGATATTTACGTCTTTGACCTGATGCAGGCGCGTTTCGATAATGTCGGCGGTGTCCCTGTTGTGGCCATTTGCGAGACCCCGTTTACCGGATTTAACAGTGTCGTCAAACGCACCAGCGATGTTGTGCTGGCTACCTTGATCCAGTTGTTGCTTACACCGATCATGATCGGCATTGCCATCGCCATCAAGCTGACGTCTCCGGGACCGGTGATTTTCAAGCAATTGCGTTACGGCTTGAACGGCGAAGAAATCATTATTTATAAATTCCGCTCAATGAAAATCCACGATACGGGCGCGGTCGTCGTCCAGGCCCAGAAAAATGACTCGCGCCTGACGCCGATCGGCGGCTTCCTGCGGCGCACCTCGCTTGATGAGTTGCCTCAATTTATCAACGTGCTGCAAGGCAGGATGAGCATTGTCGGTCCGCGCCCGCACGCAGTCGCCCACAATGAGCTCTATCGCAAGCAGATCAAAGGCTACATGCTGCGCCACAAGGTCAAGCCCGGTATTACCGGCTGGGCCCAGGTCAACGGCATGCGCGGCGAAACCGACACCCTCGACAAGATGGCAGCCCGCATCGAGTTCGACCTCGACTACCTGCGCAGCTGGTCGCTGGCACTCGACTTCTGGATCATTTTCCGAACCATCAAGGTCGTCCTGAAACGCGACAACGCCTACTGAGCAGCGTGGGCACGGCCCCACCGTGCCCACGCGAGAGCATCAAATTTGCCCGTCAATTCCATCAATCGCGTTGCATTCGCGTGGGCACAAACACCTGATCGCCCCTAAAAAGCCTACCCCTCCAAAAAAGCACAATAGAAAATTGCTGTGCCGCGGTAGATTTAATTATTTAAAATGTTATAAATTGTTAGATTGATATGTCGTAATTGACACTATCAATATGCTTGTGTAAAGTCAAAACACATAAATTCAAGCGGTTACGGCAGTCGAGCGGTCGTACAATTTCATATTTTTATAAATTAATGCAGTGCAACAAAAACGTTTAAATCCTCAAGCTAACTTAGTATGTGCGAAGCGAAGTAGCACCCTAGAATGTTGCCAATTAAGCAGTACCCTACAAAAGGCCTGCCAGATGAAAAAATTTAAATTTCTCGTCGCCGCACTCATTCTCGGCATTGCCGCCAACGCCGGCGCCAGCGTACCGATCATCAAAATAACGGCAACAGAAAATGCTCCACTTGATTCCTTCAGCCAAAAAGGTAAGACAGATCCTACAGCCGACATGGCCTCCAAAAAAGCGGGAGCGGGCTCATTTAATGCCGCATCCAGTGATTATTTCGCAGGCATGATCGGGGCCAACTTTTCCGCGATTAAATCGACATACCGCCAATCAGTTGCTACAGTCCCCTTGTTTCCGATGCCAGAAACCGCGATGCTTGCGCTACTTGTTTTAGCGTTCGTTGCGATCCAGTCCATGGGGCGTAAATACAAGGCCGGTGCCACCAAGTTGCAATAAACGGGGACGAAGTGAGAACCGCGACGGGGCCGCTGGCAAAGAATCTTTTTCATTGGTGAGTATGGTTAGACAGTTGTCGTATATATAATGGTTGCACTTTAAACAAAGTTATTCTGACTTTCTACAAGGCTAAGCAGTCCTCAAACATGAAAAAATCAAACATGGCGCGTAGCGCATTGGTCCTGATGTTGACGTTAGGCTTGGCCGCGTGCAGTGGCGACAAGAAAAAAGAAGCCAGCCAGTCCCTGGTCCGGGTCAATGGTGAAGAGATCACGGTATTACAACTCAACGAAGAGCTGGGGCGCACACCGCCGCAAGCGACGCCGGAAGCCCAAGCTGCCGCCCGCAAGCAAGTTCTTGAGGCATTGGTCGATCGTCAGCTGCTACTCAACGAAGCGGCCGCCAACAAGCTCGACCGCGATCCCAAAGTCATGCAAGCCATCGAGCGCGCCAAGGCCCAGATCCTGGCACAAGCTTACTTGCAAGAGCGGGTAGCCAAGGCGGCTCAGCCAACCAAGTCCGAGATTGACGATTACTTCGTCAAGCATCCCGAGTTCTTTACCCAGCGCAAATCGTTTGACATGCAACAACTGGTTATCGCCACCAAAGACTTCAGCGATCCGCTGCGCGCGGTAATCGACAACGCCAAGTCACTCGACGAGGTCGCTGTCTGGCTCGACGCCAAAAAAGTCCAGTACGCCCGCAATCAGGTCACCCGCACCACTGCCGATCTGCCACCGCAATTGGTCACCAAATTGCAGGACATGAAAAAAGGCCAGCTCTTCGTCATCAAGGAAAACGACCGCAGTCTGCTGGTTGGTCTCTATGACATCAAGGACAGCCCGGTCACTGCCGAAGCAGCGGTACCGCAAATCGAGCAATACCTGCGTAACCAGAAAAACCAGGAAACCGCCAAGGCAGAGTTGGCACGCTTGCGGTCGATTGCCAAGCTGGAGTACCTGAACAAGGCCGACGGCGAAAAAGACAAGGCAGCTGCCGCAGCACCCGTAGCGGCACCCGTAACAAGCACCGCAACCGATAGCGCCTCCAAAGCCGACAACATGGCGCGTGGCGTAGCCGGACTTAAGTAAACCCAGTTGGCCTGCACACTGCGCGGGCCAACATGACATCGCAAGGCACACCATGAAAAAAATCGCATTCTGGCTGATGGCACTGATGATGGCGTTCAACGTCAATACCGCTGCTGCCGCCGACATCCTGCTCGGCCCTGGCGACGTGATCAAAGTCTCGGTATTCGGCAATCCCGACCTCAGTCTGGAAACGCGCGTCAGTCAAACCGGCAGCATCAGCTTCCCATTAATCGGTGAAGTCGCCATCGGCGGCCTGGCCGCCTCGGAAGCCGAAAAGAAAATCGCCAGCATGCTCGAAACGGGCGGGTTCTTGCGCAAGCCGCAAGTCAACCTGATCGTGACCTTGCTGCAAAGTCAGCAAGTGTCCGTGCTTGGACAAGTGAACCGGCCAGGACGCTATCCGATTGATGGTACACGGACGTTAACAGACATCCTTGCGTTGGCGGGCGGCGTTTCACCGGACGGCGGTGACTTGGTCACTCTGGTCCGCACACGCGATGGCAAGACCATCAAGGAAACCATCGATCTGGTCGAGATGATGCGGTCGGGTGACTTCGACAAAAACCTCGAGCTGACCAGCAACGACGTCGTTTATGTCGAGCGTGCGCCGCGCTTCTACATCTATGGCGAAGTACAGCGTGCCGGCTTCTTGCGGCTGGAGCGCGACATGACCGTGCTGCAAGCGCTGTCTGCCGGCGGTGGGCTCACGCCGCGCGGCACCGAGCGGGGGATTCGCATCAAGCGTCGTGACGCCAGCGGTAAGCTGACCGAAATCAGTGTCAAGATGGACGATCTCGTGCAGGTCAATGATGTCGTGTTCGTCAAAGAAAGCATGTTCTAAAAGGTGGCTCAAGCCGGCGGCAATCGACCGCATTTTAAAATCGCATTGGATGACCCTGTACGCTCGAAAGGCAACATGAATTTTTCCCAGTTTCTGCTAGTGCTTCGGGCACGCTACCTGATCATTTTGGCCACCCTGGTAGCGGTCGTAGCAATTACCATGACGATTACCTTGCTCCTTCCCAAAACCTACAAGGCGACTACGTCATTAATGTTGAATTACAAGGGGCAGGATCTGGTTACAGGTATGAATACCGCTGGACCGTCAATGGCCGGGTACATGGCAACGCAGGTCGATATCATTACCAATGAAAATGTTGCCTTGCAAGTTGTGGACAGTCTCAAGCTGGCAGATAGTCCTGTGGTCCAAGCCCAGTACATGGAGGTAACTAATGGTGCGGGTAATATCCGGACGTGGCTAGCCGGCCTGCTACAAAAGGGAATATTGCCTGAGCCGTCGGCAACCAGTAGCAACGTACTCGATATTAGTTTCAAGGGCGCCGATCCACAGTTTGTGGCAGCTATTGCAAATGCCTTTGCCGAGGCCTACATAAAGACAACGATCAGATTAAGGGTCGAGCCAGCAAAACAATCTTCGGTCTACTTTGACCAGCAGATCAAGTTGCTGCGGGACGAATTTGAAGCAGCACAAAACAAACTGTCTTCCTATCAAAAGGAAAACAACATCGACAATGCAGACGGTCGGCTCGACGTTGAGTCGGCGCGACTCAGTGAATTGTCGAGCCAGCTCGTCGCTGCTCAAGGCATGACGATGGAAGCCAATTCGCGCCAGCAACAGACGCTGACAAACATCAATACCGCACCGGATATTTTCAATAATCCGTTGATATTGGGACTGAAATCGAGCCTTTTGGCATCAGAAGCAAAGCTTGCCGATTTGTCGCAACGTCTCGGCGTGAACCACCCGCAGTACCAGGCAGCCTTGTCGGAAGTTGAAAAATTGCGCTCCAATCTCAATGAACAAACAACCGCGGCATCCGGTGCCATCGCCGGCTCAGCGCGTATTCAGCAACAGCGCTCAGCAGAACTACGCGCAGCTCTCGCCGCGCAACGCCTCAAGGTGGTTCAGCTCAACGGTCTGCGTGACCAACTAAAGGTGCTCAGTAACGCCGCCGCCGCCGCACAGCGGGCTTACGAAGCGGCGTCGCTGCGCTTAACCCAGACTTCGCTGGAAGCCAGCTTTGGCCAGTCAGATATTTCAGTACTTAATCCGGCCAAGCCGCCTCTTGCTCCATCCGGCCCGAATGTAAGACTAATGGGGGCCCTCTCGGTGTTCCTGGGTTTGATGCTCGGTATTGGATTGGGTGTCGTCGCCGAGATTATCGATCGCAAGGTCCGCTCAACGACCGACTTGACAGAAATACTGGGTATCGCTGTGATGGGCGAAATGGTAGTCGGCAAAAAGCCGCGGCACCGCAGCCTCGGATTTGGCCGTCGCTCGTTGCGACACACGATGAACCTGGGTTGAACAATAAGATGACTATGAACCAAATGAGCAACCCACTGGCTTTAGCCGACACCCAAAACAGCATTGAGCGCAACGGCAGCGAACGCAATATCGGTCGCGTACTACTCGACAACGGCAAGATCACGCCAGAAGATGCCGAGCGCGTGTTGCGCTTGCAAAAAGAGAGTGGCCAGCGTTTTGGTGAAGCAGCAAAAAGTCTTGGACTGATCACCGAAGGTGATATCCAAAATGTCCTCGCAACGCAGTTTGATTATCCTTACCTGCAACTTGGCCAGGGTAACTTTGCCCCCGAACTGGCAGCGGCATACCATCCGTTCAGCCCGGAAGTCGAAACCTTGCGGGCTATCCGTAGTCAGTTGATGTTGCGCTGGTTTGCCAACGGAAATAAATCGCTCGTTATCGCCAGCATCAACCCCGAAGACGGCGCAAGTCTGTTTGCGTCGAACCTGGCGGTCGTGTTTTCGCAGCTGGGAGAAAAAACCCTGTTGGTGGACGCCAACTTGCGGTCTCCGCGTCAGCAAGAGGTGTTCGACCTGTCCGCCCGGCAGGGTCTGTCCGATATCCTGAGTGGTCGTGCCGACCTCAATGTAATTTCCAGGGTCGATTCGTTCGTGGACCTGTCCGTGCTTTGCGCGGGAACATTGCCACCCAATCCGCAAGAGCTGGTGAGCCGTTCCTCGTTCAAGGATCTCGATCAGAACCTGGGCCTTAATTACGACGTCATCCTTTACGACGTCTCGGCATTTTCCATTGGCGCAGATGCCTTGGCGGTTGCCGCCCGTGCCGGTGGCATCTTGTTGGTCGTACGCAAAAACAAGACCCGGGTGGACGATATTCGCGAAGTCGCCGAGCAACTGGAACGCTACGGTGCCGAAGTGGTTGGTTCTGTCGTTCTGGACTTTTAATGCAAACAGCCACCATGCCCACAACTGTTCATGCGCCATGGTGGAAAGCAGCCATCCCGGAATGGCTGCCAATTGCGATCGGCTTGCTCGTACTCTACGCACCAACATTTTACGATTTGTTCACGGGACTCTGGTCGACAGAGGAACAAGCGCACGGCCCCATTATTTTTGGCCTGGCGCTCTGGTTGATCTACCGTAACTGGCCACTGATGATCACGCAGGGCGCAGGGAAATCGTCTCCGTTCTTAGGCTGGACGTTATGTCTGATAGGGCTGGTGCTCTACATACTTGGCCGCTCACAGCAATTCTCGATTTTTGAAATCGGTTCGCTCATCGTCCTACTGGCAGCCATCGTGCTGATCAAATGCGGACTCAGCGGCCTGCGTGTGATGTGGTTCCCGTTATTTTTCATGCTGTTCATGATCCCCCTGCCCGGTTTGTTTGTAGCAATTTTGACGCTGCCGATGAAGACAGCGGTGTCGTACGTGACCGAGCATGTCTTGTATCTGGTTGGATATCCGATTAGTCGTACCGGCGTCATCTTGCAGATCGGCCAGTATCAATTGATGGTGGCCGATGCGTGTGCAGGGTTGCACACCCTGTTGACGCTAGAGGCGCTGGGTCTGTTCTACCTGAACCTGGTGCGCCATACCTCGGCGATTCGCAATATCGTACTAGCCATGATGATCATTCCAATTTCGTTCACGGCAAACGTCATCCGTGTCATGACGCTAACGTTAATCACTTACCACTTTGGCGACGCTGCCGGTCAAGGGTTTTTGCATGGCTTCGCCGGCATGGTGTTATTCCTCAGTGCGCTATTGCTGATCATCGGGCTCGATGCGGTGTTGCACAGCGTCGCACGCAAATTCGGAGGCAAGAATGCTTGATCCAAAAATGCTCAACCGTCGCAGGGCAATCCTGAGCAGTATCGGTCTCGGTCTGCTGATGGTGTCATCGGCTGCCGTGACCAAGGTGCTGACACCAACCGCCAAGCTCTCAGCGGGCAAGCCAGCACTGG
Organism: uncultured Burkholderiales bacterium; assembly: GCA_903836575.1. Lineage (GTDB taxonomy): Bacteria > Pseudomonadota > Gammaproteobacteria > Burkholderiales > Burkholderiaceae_D > Actimicrobium. The sequence continues at coordinate 654 of CAILRJ010000401.1, read as the reverse complement.
ACCTGAATGCACTGGTTCCTGCCGATTTTGGCGATTGGAAAGAAGACCGTACGCTAGTGTCCGCCGTGGTCAACCCGCAGACTGAGGCCGCAATGAATGCCATTTATTCCCAGACCCTGTCGCGTACTTATGTAAGTAAGGCCGGTGAGCGCATCATGCTCTCGATTGCTTATGGAGATGATCAGGGCGGCGAGGGCACGCAGGCGCATCGGCCTGAGATTTGCTACGCGGCACAAGGGTTCGGTATTTCGTCAAATAATGTTGGTGTACTCACCACCGGAGAACGGAAAATCCCGGTCAGACGATTGGTTGCCAGTAACGGTCCACGGAATGAACCGATCACCTATTGGGTGACCGTCGGTGATCAGGCCACCTTGCCAGGATTAGGGCGCAAGCTGACGCAACTCGCCTATGGGCTAGGAGGCCAGGTGCCAGACGGTTTGTTGTTCCGTGTGTCATCGATACAGCGTGATGAAGCAGTAGCTTTCAAACTGCAAGATAAATTTGTCAATGACCTTTTTTCCTCGCTGGATGCAAAGCAGCAGGTGCGCCTGGCTGGAAAAATCCAGGGTTCGTAGTTGGCGGCATCTTGCCGGCGTGATTCGTTCATGCGTTTATTAATCATTACAGGATCATGAACCGGCATGTTTGCTT
>CAILRJ010000400.1 GCA_903836575.1 uncultured Burkholderiales bacterium | reverse complement strand
TATGCTGGCCCGCCAATACCATGGCCACCGGGATGGTCGAGGTTGTGGAATCATGGCGGCAACCAGACAAACGGCACTCCCGTGGCACTCTACTTCAAAGCATCGAGCGATACGTTGCCGGATTGACGGTCAAACTGGCAGTGTCAATACGTTGCGAGGCATACCAGCAAAAAAATCGACAATGTTCTGAAAAGCCTTACAAAAATGTAATTCGTAACTACGTTCTTCAACATTGCCCAAGTGAGGTGAGGCAAGGACATTGGAATACTGCAACAGCGGCGATGTTGCGGGCAATGGCTCTGTATCGAAAACATCCAGCGCAACAGAACCAATACAACCCGCTGCCAATGCTTGCTGAAGCGCACCCGTTGCTAGCAACTCCGCACGACTTGTATTGACCAGTAATGCCGAATTTTTCATGGCTGTAAGGTCAGCGAAAGTTACGCAGCCGCGAGTCGTTTCGCTCAGACGCAAATGGAGAGAAAGCACATCGGCGCGCGCAAAAAATTCTTCTTTGGACATTGCCGCCTCAAAACCCGCTTCGAGCGCCAAAGCGCGGCTAGCACTGCTTCCCCAAACAAGAACAGTCATCCCGAAGGCCTTGCCAAAGCCTGCAACTAGCCGGCCAATTTTTCCATAGCCCCAGATTCCCAGCGTTTGGTCCTTCAATACACGACCGAGCAAATTCTTTTCCGGTACCGTCGATACGGTTTGCCATAAGCCTTCCCTTAAATTTGATGTGTAGTCAGGAATCCGACGCATGGATGCCATGATTAATGCCCAAGTCAACTCAGCAGGCGCCGTTGGATCACTTGTACCTTCGACGATCGTGATTCCGTTTGCGGCTGCAGCAACAAGATCGATGTGGCCGCTTACCTTGCCCGTTTGAGCGATGAATTTAAGGCGTGGCAATTTGTTGAGCAGCGCCGCTGGCAAGTTGGTTCGTTCACAAATTAAAACTAACGCATCGAAACTTGCTAGACGAATTGCCAGTTGTCCGATGCCGCGCGCCGAATGATTAAATATCCTCACATCATGGTCAGCAAGTAATTTGAAACAGTCAAGATGACGAACTCGATCTTGATAATCGTCAAGAATGGCAATTTTCATAGGATAGCGAAGAAGTAGTAAGGCGAAACAGTAATGAAATAACGTCAAAAGTGAAATCTCAAATTTATTACTACAAAATTCGATCTTTTATTACTACTTTTTTGTTGTAAATCACCGACTCTGATAAATCTCAGGTGTACAATTTATTGTCATTTTTATTGCAATTTCTTGTAGGTCTCATGCCATTACGGTGTGGTACTGCGCAGTTTGACCAGATAGTGGCGACATATTCCTGATTTCGCGAAAAGATCATTATTTCATCGATCGAACGGGGAACAGATTTCTTTATTGGTATTGGAGGTCTTACTTCATGAATCAACCCATTATGGGTGGCATTGCCGGCATAACCGCCCCGTCTTATGTCAAGCAGCAAGAATTGATCAACTGGGTTACCGAGGTAGCTTCACTTACCAAGCCAGCACGTATCGTATGGTGCGACGGGTCACAGGAAGAATACGACCGTCTATGTAGCGAAATGGTTGCTGCTGGCACAATGAAAAAACTGAACGAGGATAAACGACCAAACAGCTATCTGGCCTGCTCCGATCCTAGCGACGTGGCACGGGTCGAAGACCGTACTTTCATTTGCTCAGCCAGCCAAGCAGATGCTGGTCCGACCAACAACTGGCAGCCACCCGCTGAAATGCGCGCAACGCTCAATGGACTCTTTGATGGATGCATGCTGGGGAGAACGCTATATGTTGTCCCTTTTTCGATGGGTCCTCTGGGCTCACCGATAGCGCATATCGGCGTGGAATTATCGGACTCTCCTTACGTCGCCGCCAACATGCGTGTCATGACACGTATGGGCAAGGCAGTATTCGAGGTTCTTGGTACGAACGGGGAATTCGTTCCTTGCGTACACACCGTGGGCGCGCCACTGGAAGCTGGCCAGAAGAGCGTGGCTTGGCCGTGCAATCCGACAAAATATATTGTGCATTTCCCTGAAACGCGAGAAATCTGGTCATACGGATCAGGCTACGGCGGTAATGCCCTGCTCGGCAAAAAATGTTTCGCATTGCGTATTGCATCAAGCATGGGACGTGCCCAGGGATGGCTGGCAGAACACATGTTGATCCTCGGTGTCGAATCACCTGAAGGTAAGAAACATTACGTAGCGGCAGCATTTCCGTCTGCCTGTGGAAAAACTAATTTTGC
>CAILRJ010000399.1 GCA_903836575.1 uncultured Burkholderiales bacterium | reverse complement strand
CGTCGTACCGTCCACGGCCGGCAACCGCAATCCGTGGAACAGGTAAGCCTCTTTGTCCCGGGCGCCCCCTGCCTGTGCCGACGCGTGAAAGAGCCATTCGAGCGGAGCGGGCCCAAGCCGTTCGCGGGCTTGCGCGACCGCACTTTTACTGACGAAAGACGCCGCGGCATTCGGCAGCGCCAAATCAAGTTCATCGACCACTTCGCTGATCGATTGGTGACGATACCGCGCCAGGGTAATAACGAGCCAGACCACTTGTTCGGCCGGCAGGCGGCGGTAGCGTATGCTCGCTTTGCCCGTCTGCACCAGAGCTTGCCTGATCCAATCAAAGGACAAATGCTCCCCCAGTCGCCCCCATTCGGGTGGACTGTCCGGATCAAGTACTGAGGGAAGGACGTCGGCCAGCATGATGCCGAAAAGTTAACAGCTTGCGAATCTGTTTACAACCGGTTCGCGCATAAAAAATGCCGCTCAGGGCTTAACTGAACAGCATTAGAGCCTCACGGCTTTTTTTTTACGTTGTTTCAGGTTCGTTGGGGTCGTCCCTCGAAAAATTTGTGCAACCGCCTTACTGCTTCTTCCAGATTCTCCATCGACGTCGCATACGAAACCCGAATGTAGCGGTGCGCTGTGGACGGCCCGAAGTCGAGTCCCGGCACCAGCACCACGCCAGCCTCGTTGAGCATGTCGATGGTGAGCTGATCAGCATCATCCGACAGGTCGCTACAATCGGCATAAACATAAAATGCGCCATCCGGTACCACAGGCACCTTAAAACCCAGTGCAAGCAGGGCAGGAACGATGTAGTCGCGACGGCGGCGAAACTCTGCCTTGCGCTCCTCATAAAGTGCAAGCGACGCACTTTCAAAGCAGCCGAGAGCAGCATGCTGAGCGATCGTTGACGCACAAATGAACAGGTTTTGTGCGAGCTTTTCTACATGTGATACCAGGGAAGGTGGCACCACCAGCCAACCCAGGCGCCATCCCGTCATATTGAAGTATTTCGAAAAGCTATTGATAACGATAATGTCATCGCCCAGTGACAAGGCCGAAAATGGTGCCTCGTCGTAAGTCAGACCTTGGTAAATCTCATCGACAATCGTATAGCCCTGCTTCTCGCGCACGGTTGCCACGATATTGCGCAGTTCCTCCTGGGGGATAGAGGTACCGGTAGGGTTCGACGGCGACGCCAGCAGCACTCCCCGGGTAGCCTCATCCCAATGACTACGGACAGTGGCATCGGATAACTGGAAACGTTGTTCCGGACCGCAAGGAATCATCGCGGCCTCACCATCGAACGCAGCGACAAAATGCCGGTTGCAAGGGTAAGAAGGATCCGGCATTAACACCTTCGTACCGGGCTCTACCATGGTGGCGCACGCCAGCAGCAACGCTGCAGACGCACCGGCGGTGATGATGATGCGCGCCGGATCGATCCGCAGGCCGTAGACCTGCGCGTAGTGTGCCGAGATCGCCTCACGCAACGCCGGCAGGCCATTCGCGGCCGTATATTGCATTTTGCCATCGCTCATGGCGCGCGTAGCCGCCGCGATCACCGCAGGAGCGGCGGTGAAGTCAGGTTCACCGATTCCCATATGGATAATCGATCGCCCCTGCTGTTCGAGTATCGCCGCCATCTTGATCAGTTCCATGACATGAAACGGAGCGATATGTTCAACCCGCCCTGCCACATTCTCCATCGGAAAAATGACTCCTGCGGGAAGCGTCATCACGACGGGCGCGATGCCGCGATTTCAACATCGCGTGTCTTGGCCGCAAACTTGTCCAGTACGCCATTAACGTATTTGTGGCCATCGATACCACCAAACGATTTGGCTAGTTCGACCGATTCATTGATGATGACCTTGTAGGGTATCTCGATGTGATTCTTCAATTCGAATGCGCCAATGAGCAGGATTGCATGCTCGATCGGCGACAACTGGTTCAGCGGACGGTCAATCAGTGGCAATAACTCGGCGCGCAATGCGCCAGCTTGCTTGATCGTTCCGTACAACAACGCATCGAAGTGTGCCGCGTCGGCCTTGTCGAAACCATGCGCCTCACGCAGATGGGCTTCGATAACGCCGGCATCTTCATTGTTCAGCAGCCACTGGTAAAGGCCTTGCAGGGCAAATTCACGCGAACGGTGTCGGGGGGTGCGACTCTTGTTCGGATTCGCGTGAAGCTCTTTTTTGGGGATCATGATAGTCAGACTGCATTGCCGTAGATAACCTCCGGCAAGCGTAATGGAGCAAAAAACCGCACATGACCGGTTATAGCCAATGCACGGTCCACATCGTTATTCGTCGTCGACAGCTTCGGACAACTCATCAAGCGCTAACACCAGGTTAGCCATTTCAACGGCAACCCGTGCGGCATCAGCACCCTTTTCTTTCATTCT
>CAILRJ010000398.1 GCA_903836575.1 uncultured Burkholderiales bacterium | reverse complement strand
GGATAATTTCGCCGCCTCAAGCAAATCAAGCAACTGCTCACGGCGCAAGAACTGCCCCTTCACCTTGCGCACCGTGCAGAACTGCATGACATGGGTCGGATTTTCCTTGAGCGTATTGCCTTTGTCTCGGATAGCGACGTTAAAAATATGGCGTACCAAAATCAGGATACGCTTCACGGTGCCGTCAGAAAGCAGTTTATTAGGTTGCGCCTTCCACTTTCCATCTGCCACAATTTTTGTTTTTAGCAACGTATTAAAATCGATGATGTCCTGCCCGGAAACCTCATCCAACCGTTTTTTCGCAAATGCGGGCTGAATGTGATTGCGATAAATAGACGCATGCGTTTCGTGCGAACGACTCTGGTTCTTGACGACGGGCAAGAATGTATCGAAAAAGAAATCATCCATCGTTGGGCAAGAGGCACGGCGCGGGGTTGCCGTTGGGCCTTTGGTCAGCTCTACATCGGCAAGGCGTGCCTTTGCTATCGCGCGGGCGGCATTGGCCGAGATACTCTTTGCATCGGCCAGTTTCTCTTGTCGCTGGGTTCCTTGGGCATCGCGATAGACGATGACGTAGGCCATGCTCCCCTTGTGCGTAATGTTGACCGCGAAGCCAGACTGCTGTTGAGGTAACAGCAGCTGCATCGCTGATTACTTTCAGTGCAACAGCGTCTGTCAAGGCAGCTTTTGTATCAGCAGTCACTTGTGCAGTCACAGCAGTAGCTTGCAGAGCCAAGGCAGCAGTCACAGCAGTTGCAGCAGTTGCAGCAGCGGCTTCAGCAGTAACGGCGGCAGTGTGCGCGGCAACCGATGCTGCGGATGAAGCAACACCTGAAATATCATCGGCAATCAGAGCTGTGCTAGTAGCAACAACGGTCGAGCCGTTAAATACGCTAACTTTCAGACCTTCAAAACCTTCAACCAACGTATCAGCAGTAGCAGCGATAGTAAATGTTGCTGTTGCTGCACCGACTGCAAACGATATCGTACCGAATACTGGGCTTGTATCTGTACCAGGCGTTGCGGCAGCAACTGATCCACCGTTTGTGTCACCGGCAGTACTGTAGCTCAATGTTTGAGCAGTAGTCGTGTCAGCGCGTGTCACTGTGAAAGTTGCCGATGTACCTTCAACAACCACAGCCGCACTAGTAGTGAGCGTGGGCGGTATCGCCCCGTAAACCGTTGATTTTATTCACTTTTTCAATCAATTTTATATGAGTCAGCACCTCTGCTGACTCATTAGCCTATTTCGCTTAAACAAAACCTCCGCAAAGCCAAGCGGGGCGCGACTTTCCGGTGAATTTAAGTCGGGTCAGCAAGTCAGCAATTGAGATATTCGTCTCGATAATGCGTCTCTGGTCGCCCTAGAAAACGTTTTGTCGCTACGAACAAAAGTCTTGTTTGCCAGGGAAATTTATGCGCAGGCATGGGATAAATGAACGCAAAACTGTAGTGTCATGGGATTTTCGTGCGCGGACATGGGATAAATGACCGCAAAACTGTGGCATCATGGGATTTTCGTGCGCGCGCCACTGTCTGCGCATGAAAATCCCATGATTATCGAATTCCCAGCTAAATTTACTCCTGCGCGCGCAAAAATTCCTCTATGGCTCAATCTCTAATCGGTTACTCCTATTTTGTCGCAACCTTCGGGCTACCCGCACGGGAGCTGACGTTGATGTGCTCCATCGATACATTGGCCCGGCAGCGGCGCGAGACAGTTCGTGCCGGGCAAGTCTGTCACATTTTTGAATCGAGTTATTTAAAAGGTGATTCGTTAATAGAACATCTGGAATTTGCTCTACGTTACGAAGGTCCTAATTTAGAAGTACTGGCGCTTTTATTTGCGCAACACGGTAAGGCCGAGATTGAGGCCTGGCTTACCGCAGCGCCGGCAAGTCGTTATGCCCGTCAAGCCGGATTTTTGTATGAGTTCTTGACCACACGTACTTTGGATGTGACCGACGTTCCAGTAAAAAGGCGTTACCTACCTTTGCTGGACCCAGCGAAATATGTAACCGGTCCTCGAATCCGCAATGCCAAATTCGGACTGATTGTTAATTTGTTGGGAGATGTTACTTTTTGCCCTACCGTCCGTAAAACGCCTTACATCATCGAGCAGCAAGGGAAAAAACTCAAAGCGCTCACAGCCCAAACGCTTGCGCGATATAACAAGCCTTTACTGGACCGAGCGGCTGCGTTTCTGTATTTAAAAGAAACACATTCTTCGTTCAGCATCGAACGAGAAAAACCCTCCCCCAATCGTGCCGTGCGTTTCGCACAGTTGCTTGCTGCCGCCAGCGATGGCGGTGAACTGACTAAGGATGAACTGGTGCGACTGCAGAACGCGGTCATTGATGGCCGTTTTGCCGAGCCTTGGTTCCGTCATCAGCAAAACTGGGTAGGCCGGGAAGTCGGTAGTTATTACAAGCGTATCGACTTCATGCCACCCCGCCCGGAAGAGGTGGAAACGCTCTTGGACGGACTGTTAACATTCGCCAATCGGTACATGCAAGCAGGCGCGCAGGAGGCCGATGACGTAGCGATTGCCGCATGTGTCGCGTTTGGATTCGTGTTCATTCATCCATTCATGGATGGTAATGGTCGCCTGCATCGGTTTCTGATTCACCAGATGCTGTCTCGTCGTCAATTTACCCCGCGCGGCATCATTTTGCCGGTTTCCGCCGTGATGCTTGCTAACCTAGATGACTATATCGCTGCACTGGAAAATTTCTCCAAAAGGCTGGCGCCCTTAGTGCACTTCAACCCCGATGTTCCAGAAGCACCGGCGACGGGTAATGACGCGTTGTATTACCGCTTTTTCGATGCCACGAGGCAAGTCGAATTCTTGTACTCCGCCTTGGAGCGCACCGTAACACATGACCTTGAAGAGGAAATTCGGTTTCTTCTTCATTATGATGCTGCTCATACATTATTAAATGCGGAATTCGATTGGCCCAAAGGCCGGCTTGACTTGTTTATTCGCGTCTTATCAGAGAACAAGGGGCGACTATCTGCTCGAAAACGCGCAAGCCATTTTGAATTTTTGTCTGATAGCGAAATGAGCGAGTTTGAAGCGATTTTTCGAGAAGCATTTGATGTGGACTCGGGCACCGCCGCGCAAGAAAGATAAAGACAACCAGCGGTGTTGGTGTATGTGAAATTTTTTAGGTGGGTGTCAGAAAACCATCTAAAAAAGAATTGTTTTGTATAAAAAATCCCTTCAGGGTCGCAAGACCAAGAAGGGCGTGGTGGCACTTAGCCAATAAAATTCAACGTGGCAACCGACAGCCAAAAAATCGCGTAATGGGCACACAGAAACGACGTGCGCTTGACATCCTCCCCGCCCTAAAGGCATCGGTATCTACACAAGTCTAAAAATATGTTAGAAGTTGCGTGTATGGATCAAAGTTTTTGAAATTAGAGCCGCGTCTAAAAAAGCGTTACGAGAGATTGGTAATGTCACACAGCAATAGCACAGCCGCATTGTCTGCAGGCGTCAAAGCGTTGGCGGATGGATCGAAGACGTTTGCGCATACGCAGGCGTTGTGGCGGTTTTTAAACAACGAGAACGTCACCCCCGAAAGCTTGTCTGCACCGGTGGTGGTGGCATGCCATGAAGCGTTGACGCAATGCGAAGGCGACTATGCACTGTGTGTCCACGACTGGTCGCGGATTAACTATGGTGGCCATGTCAGCAAGGAAGACCGGTTGCAAATGACGCACGTCACCGACATTGGCTATGAATTGCAAAGTAGCTTGCTGGTCAATGCCCAAGACGGCAATCCGCTCTCGGTTGCTGCACAGAATCTGGTGAGTGCGGAAGGCATATGGCAGTCGCGCCAAGCCAAAATACAAGTCAACGACCAAACGCATCTCGATGAACTCAGCGAACGTATGGCATGGATAGAAGCACAGCAATTTGCCAAGACGCTGGTCCACATCGTTGATCGCGAAGCCGATTCGGTGAGCCATTTACGGCAATGGAGTCAGCAAGGCAGTTTATGGCTGGTACGGGCCAAAGCGGGTTCGCGGGTACGGTATGGCGACGGCGACATGTCACTGTCGGCTGTGGCTGAGCACTTGTCGTTTCAGCAGACACGCCATGTCACGTGCAAAGGTCAGGTTTGCACGCAATGGATCGCAGGTACGGTCGTGGTGTTGGCGCGCAAAGCCAAGCCCAAGCGCACCGATAGTCAAGGCCAGCGTGTCAAGCCGGTTGAGGGAGAGGCCTTGGCAGCACGTCTGGTGGTCAGCAACATCGTCAATATGGATGGTGATTTGGTTGCACAATGGTATTTACTGAGCAATGTCGATGACCATGTTGATGACGCACAATTAGCGCTGTGGTATTACTTCAGGTGGCAAATTGAGACATTTTTTAAATTGATCAAGGGCGCGGGACATCAACTCGAGAGCTGGGAACAGGAAACGGCACGCGCTATTTTTAATCGGCTTCTGATTGCAACCCAGGCTTGTGTGACGGCGTGGGCTCTCATGGCGGCACCGGGCGAGGCCGCCGCCGCGGCACGGCAATTTCTCGTACGCCTATCGGGGCGACAGACGAAGCGAGCGCGGCCGGTAACTATTCCCGCGTTGCTTGCTGGCCTGTTCACTTTGTTCACGATGCTTGAGACGCTTGAACATTATTCGCTCTCCGATCTCAAGGCTTTCGCTCACGTTGCACAAAATAGACTCAACCTTTAATCATGATTGGCACTTGTGTAGATACCGATGCACATAGAGTGCGGTGGACAAAATCAGGCAGGCACAGCCTGCTGCCCAATATCCCAAACCCCCGATTGTCGTCGGGAAGTTGCGACGCATGATGAAGAGGACCAATGCACACAGCACGCTCAGAATGCTGGAAACAAAAAT
>CAILRJ010000397.1 GCA_903836575.1 uncultured Burkholderiales bacterium | reverse complement strand
TTGGCCGCTTCGAGCGCCTGCTGCGCCTCCTGGCGCAAACCGATGTCGCGCTCGATCGACTCGGCCATGCCGTCGAGCGTGACGCCCAACGATACCAATTCCCGTACGCCCTGTGTGCTATGCCGATCCAGTAGCGCCGCCGTCGCGACTCGCGCCGAGTACTCCCCGGCGGCCAGGTGCCGGGCCGCTCTCGACAGTCTCTCGATCGGACGCAGCACCTGCCGGCGGATCACTTGCGACGCCGCCAGAATCATCAGCAGCGTGAAGCCGAGGCTGCAAGACATCCAAAAAATCCAGCGTTCAAGGTCACGGGCGGCACGCGACACCGCCAGATTAGTGCGGGCATCGACCAGCAAACTGAGCGTCACGACGGATTTCGACAAGTCCGCCTTGAGCGCATTGTAGGGTTTGCTATACACCAGCTGGTTGGCGAAAAGCAGGTGCGGTTCACCATCGGAGACGAATTGTTGCGTGACTGGATCAAACAATCCCTGGGTTGCCGCGAAAGCAATTTGTTCCATCTGCTTCATCGCATTGGTAGCGATATTGACGTCGCTGAGCGCCTTGAATTCGTCGGCACTGAAACCTAATGATTTCATCCGATCGGAGAACGAAAACCGCTTGCCCTGTGCCGGCATCTTGTGGGGAAGTACGCCGGCAATCACTCTGTCCCAATAAGCATCGGTGTTATAACCGGGAGGCGGTGGTTTCTCACCTTCGCGTACGCCAAGGATGTCGTAGTAGTACGTCAGATAGCGCGCTTCGCCGGTGCTGGTATAAGTGCGAACCAGACTGGTCAGACGTTCGGTATCGTCCTTGAGCTTCTCGGCCAGCAAGATCGCATCCTGCCGATGTGCCTGTGCTATCACGACGCTGTTGTAGGACTGCTGGATCAGCATCAAAAAGATGGCGTTGGCACCCAATGCCAAAATCACCGCCAGTGAGAACCAGAATGATAGTTTTTTTAATTTCACGATTTTAGTTTTTCTGCGCACGCCAGGGTCACCTGCTCCGACCGCTACCGCTGGCATTCCTGCTTATCGAACAAGGCAGAAAGGCCGTTGGGCAAACAACCAAAACGAATTATTTACAGACGTGAAACAGGGAAGCGCAAGCATACCAAACAAGCGTAGAAATTTCCCAAAAACAATTAATTAACGTGACTACTTTTAGTATTTTATAATTTACACCAATAAAATCCTGCACCCCTTCAGGTTATGCAAAAGGCCGGGACTAGTTGACGCACCATTGAAGAAAGAAAGCCCTGCAATGACTGCACTGACCACCTTGCACCGGCTACGCCACCTCGCACCCGGTGGAAGCGGCCAGAATTGCAAACCATTCTTCACGCGTCAGCACCAGCTGCGTTGCCGCTACCGCTTCGGTAATCGCCGCAATCCGGCCGGATCCGGTCAGCACCAGCGGGCGCGACGGATGGCGCAATACCCAGGCGATGGCGATGACGGCCGGCGCCACCGCATACGTTGCAGCAATCCGTGCCAGCACCGCACGGACCCGTACTGCTTGAGCGTCCGGTTCACCGAACAACCGTCCGCCCGCCAGAGCCGACCAGATCATCGGCGCGCAGCGCAAACGCTGGGCCTGATCCAGCGTACCGTCATCGAGTGCCGCCACATGCAATACCGACAGTTCGACCTGATTGGTCACCAGCGGATGCCGCGATGCCAGCAAATCGAATTGCGCCGGCGTGAAGTTGGACGCGCCGAAGCTGCGCACCTTGCCAGCGCGCTGCAACTGGCCGAACGCTTCGGCGACTTCATCTGCCTCCATCAGCGGATCGGGACGATGGATCAGCAGCAAATCCAGGTAATCGGTACCCAGATTCCTGAGCGACTGCTCGACCGAAGCAATCAGGTGTTTTCGGCCGGTATCGTAATGCTTGATGACGTGCGCCGGACGGTTCGGATGCACCAGACGGATGCCACATTTGCTAACGATCTGTAGCCGCTGACGCAAGCCCGGCGCAAGTGCCAGCGCTTCGCCGAACAGCGTCTCAGAAGTGTAGCCGCCATAGATATCAGCCTGGTCCATCGTGCTGACCCCGAGCACGACGGCTTGCTCGACCAGTGCCAGACGCTGCTGCGGGGTCAGTTGCCACTCACCGAGCCGCCACAAGCCCAGCACGATCCGGGACAACTCCGGACCATCGGGAGCCAGCTCAATGCGAGGTGCCTGCATCACCATGCTTTCAGGATCTCGGCGCGCTTGGCCTGGTATTCCGGCTCGCTGATCAGGTCCTGGGTGCGCAAGCGCTTGAGGCTTTTCAGGCGTTCTTCCTGCGCAGCAAAGTATTTCTCGTCCTGCACTACCGGTACGGCAATCATTTGCACTGGAAGCGCCGGTGCCATCTGCATCGCCGCTGCACCATTGGCCCCATTGCCTGCCAGCGGCACCACGACCCAGTCGCTGCGCACATGGCGCATGCCATCGTCAGCCAGACGGACCGGCGAAGCCGCCGTACGACTGCCAAAGTCGAAAGCGCGACGCATGCGGGTGGCGCGATAGCGCCCAATGAAATCAACCCGCGCTTCGCCGAACACGATATTGAGTCCCTGTTGGTTAACAAAGGCCCGACCGCTGGTGCCCAGCTTGGCACCAAATAAACCACTGTTGCCACTGCTGACGATGAAGAACAACGCATCCTGCTGCGGACCGGCCTTGGCCAATGCCGCTGCCAGACCGCGCGCGAGGTTGCGCGCACTGTCGTCGTCGAACAAAGCCACAGGCGTACTTTTGCCGGCGACCTTGAGCAATGACAACGCGCGACTGACGTTATCGACAGCCAGCACATGCGGTTGCAGGTTGGCCGGTGCGCTGCCAGTGGACAGATAAATCTGGTCAAACTCGCCGTCATTCCAGGCCAGATCACTTGGCACGCACGACGGACAGGCTTCGTAGCTCGAGCCTTCCACGGCGGCAAGCGCAAACGGCATGGGTGCTGCCAGCACCAGACCAAGCAAAACAGGACAACACCGTGAGGACAACAAGGAAAGCAAGGGACGCATGACTACTCCGTTAGCAAGTAAAGAATCACAGGGAAATTCGAAGGGAAATCGTAGCCGTTGACAGCTAAATTATGTATTTTAGTTACCTGTAGTATTAATACACTAATTTTACAACAATCAGTTAGTTAAGTTCTCATGGCTATCGTGCGGCCCTTCCTCCTATGGAAACCCGTCAAAATCTCTGGATACTCGGGCCAAACCAAATATCCAACAGCAAATATTCCCAAAAGATAAGTCTAAAAGTTTAGTAAAACTACAAAGAACTGCTAGAATAATCCACAGCGAGCTACAAAAACAGTTAAGCAAAGCATAATTACCAGCTTGCTAGTACTACATTGATTTTGTAGTTTCACTAGATTTTTTGACGCAGCCACTGCCGCCGATGAATATCTAACAACAAGAATCCGGACCAATACCGGTTCACACGGGGATGCACCGCATCGCCACATGCTTAAAAACAAAACCAATCTGGAGACGAGATGACACGCATTTTGAAGACCTTGCCGGTGGCAGCTGCTTTGGCACTGACCGCATCGCTGGCACAAGCGGCACTACCGATTGATTTCGGCGGCTATTTCCGTTCCGGCTTTGGTACCAGCAGCGAGGGCGGCAAGGAAGCCTGCTTCGGACTGGCTGGTGCCGGTTCCAAATATCGCCTCGGTAACGAGTGCGAAACCTACGGCGAGCTGGCGTTTGGCGGCGAAGCCTTCAAGGGCGAAAACGGATTCAAGATCCGTATCAATACCCGGCTGGCATTCGTGCTAAACCAAAACAAGGATTTCGAGCAATACAGTCCGGCATGGCGCGAAGCCAATGCCATCGCCGAAAACATCGGCACAGGGGCTTTCTCGAAAGCCAAGGCCTGGGTCGGCAAGCGCTTCTATGATCGCCAGGACGTGCATATCACCGACTACTACTACTGGGATAACAGCGGTCCGGGTGCCGGCCTCGAAAACATCGACCTTGGCGGTGCCAAACTGGCTTACGCGATTGTCCGCAATGCGTACACCAACGAAGGCTCACCGACTGCCAACGACGACAAGCGCACGGTCCTGACCCACGATATTCGTTTCTCGGAAATCAAGACCAACAAGGATGGCGCGCTGACCGTCGGTCTCGAATTCATGCAAAAGCGCGATGCGGCCGGTGCAACCATGTCGGTACCTGGCGGCGTGGTCTCCGCATCCACACCGAGCGGCAACCTGCTCA
>CAILRJ010000396.1 GCA_903836575.1 uncultured Burkholderiales bacterium | reverse complement strand
GCGCCAGGGTAATAACGAGCCAGACCACTTGTTCGGCCGGCAGGCTGCGGTGGCGTATGCTCGCTTTGCCCGTCTGCACCAGAGCTTGCCTGATCCAATCACAGGGTAAATGCTGTCCCAGTCGCCCCCATTCAGGTGGACTGTCCGGATCAAATACTGCGGGAAGGACGTCGGCCAGCATGATGCCGAAAAGTTAACAGCTTGCGAATCTGTTTACAACCGGTTCGCGCATAAAAAATGCCGTTCAGGGCTTAACTGATCGACATTACCACTAGGGAGAGCTTTTACCATCGACATGCCGTCAATTTATGACAGAAACCAGCCGGTTATCAACGGCCAGATGGCCGTATCAGCTGTGGTTAACCACTCGTTTTGCTGTGGTTTAACCTGCGATGAACTTACGCAGAATGCGCTAAGTCCTTGATTTTATGGAGGCGGGGGTCGGGTTCGAACCGGCGTAAACGGCTTTGCAGGCCGCTGCATAACCACTTTGCTACCCCGCCGTGGTCGATATTGTAACCACCAAATCGGATGCATGCTGCTTTCGACCTGGTTTTCTCGGAAAAAGCTTGATTGCATTTTTCGAGAATAAAAAGGGAAGCTTTTAACGGCTTCCCTTTTAATCTGGAGCGGGAGAAGAGGCTCGAACTCTCGACCTCAACCTTGGCAAGGTTGCGCTCTACCAACTGAGCTACTCCCGCATGAAACTTGTCGCTGAATCCGGCTGATGCATGCCTGTACTTTGCATCTAAACGAACTCTTCTTGAATCTAAATGGAAGCTTTTGACATCTTCCATTTTTAATCTGGAGCGGGAGAAGAGGCTCGAACTCTCGACCTCAACCTTGGCAAGGTTGCGCTCTACCAACTGAGCTACTCCCGCGTTCACAACAGAGGCGTATTATAGATGGCCACTTCTTTTTGTCAAGCCAGCAGCTTCCTGACGCACCAGAAAAACAGAACATCAGTCACGAATGCTCTTTCATCAAAGGCCATGCTTTCTTCAGATAGTAAAACATCGACCACACTGTCAGCACGGCAGCAACAGCCAGCAGCCATTGGCCCCAAATACGCGTGTCGATCAAACCAAGCAACGTGTCGTAATACAGGAGCATCGGAATGGCTACCATCTGCGCCGTGGTCTTGATTTTTCCGATCGAACTGACCGCAACGGATTTGGATGCTCCCAACTGCGCCATCCACTCACGCAAGGCAGAAATCGTGATCTCGCGGCCGATAATGATGAACGCGACGACCGCATTGACGCGATCAAGCTGCACCAGTACCAGTAACGCACCCGCGACCATCAGTTTGTCGGCTACCGGATCAAGGAACGCGCCAAATGCGGAGGTCTGGTTCCAGCGACGCGCCAGAAAACCGTCAAGCCAATCCGTCAGCGCAGCCACAACAAAAATGCAGGTTGATGCCAAACCTTTGTCAAATGATGTAATCCAGGCTCCCGGCAAATAGAACACGCCCACCATCAATGGGATTAAGGCAACACGCAACCACGTGAGCAGGATCGGAAAATTCAGTGGCATGGGTCGGGCTCTTGAAAGTCAGGCTTGGTTTGGTAAGGCGGTTAACCGGGCATCCTGAACCCGGCTAATGGCAACGTGCCAGTAATCTAATGCAATTGCCGATAAATGTCTTCCGCCAATTGGCGTGAAATCCCGTCAACCGACGTCAGCTCTTCCACACTGGCGTTGGTCACTTCTCGCAAACTACCAAAACGTGCGAGCAGTTTCTGTCGTCGTTTGGCGCCGATACCTTCGATCTCCTCAAGACGCGACGCTTGTCGCGTCTTGGCGCGCCGGGCACGCATGCCAGTGATCGCAAAGCGATGTGCTTCATCACGAATCTGTGCGATCAGCATCAGCGCGGCCGATTCCTTGCCGAGTTCTTTGGCTTCGCGACCGTCGACAAATACCAGCGTTTCCAGTCCAACCCGACGCCCCTCCCCTTTGGCGACACCAACGATGAGGCTGACATCGAGTCCCAGCTCGACAAACACCTGACGCGCCACTTCCACCTGACCTTTACCACCGTCAATCAGCACGATATCGGGCATCACGCCTTCGCCATTGGCGACTTTTTCATAGCGGCGCGTCAATACCTGGCGCATTGCCGCGTAATCATCACCGGGCGTGATGTCGTTGATGTTGTAACGGCGATATTCACCGTTCTGCATGGCATGGTGATGAAACACCACGCACGATGCTTGAGTCGCTTCGCCTTGCGTATGACTGATGTCGAAACACTCGACGCGCAAGGTCTCGATATCGGCACTATCGAGCGCCAGCACGTCAACTAAGGCACGCGTACGCGACTGCTGCGACCCCTGCTCCGATAGCAAACGCGCGAGTGAAATTTCGGCGCCCTTGCATGCCATTTCCAGCCACTGCCGACGCTGTGCCTGCGGTTGGAACAGCAGATTAATCCGATGACCACATTGCTCGATTAACGCCAGCATCAATTCAGGCTGATCAAATTCAAGATTCAAGATCAATGTCGAAGGAATGAATTTCTCGAGATAATGTTGCGCAAGAAATGCCTTCAGCACCTCGACATCAATGGCGTCCTCGGCCGTGGCTAGTGCGTTGTCAACATGGGTCGGAAAATAGGCGCGGTCACCAAGGTGCCGGCCACCACGCACCATCGCCAGGTTCACACAGGCACGTCCGCCCTGCACAATGACGGCGATGATATCGATATCGGCATCGCTCCCCGTTTCCATGGTTTGCTGGTGCAGCACGCGCGACAAGGCACTGATCTGGTTGCGCACTGACGCAGCCTGTTCGAACTTCAGTTCGCCGGCATACGCATGCATTTTTCCTTCGAGGGTTTGCATCACCTCGCTTTGCCGGCCACGCAAAAATTTCGCTGCGTTTTCGACATCCAGGTTGTAATCTTCCTGGCTGATTTCAGCAACACAGGGCGCGCTGCAGCGGTGAATCTGATGCAGCAGGCAAGGTCGGGTACGGTTGGCGTAAACACTATCTTCGCAGGTCCGCAACAAAAATACCTTTTGCAGAATCTGCATCGATTCCTTCACGGCCCAGGCGCTCGGGAACGGTCCGAAGAACTGACTGCGCTTGTCAACCGAGCCGCGGTAATACGCCATGCGCGGGAAGGGCTGGCCGGAGATTTTTAGGTACGGGTAAGACTTGTCATCCCGAAACAGGATATTGAAACGCGGATGCAACGCCTTGATCAGATTATTTTCGAGGATCAGCGCTTCGGCTTCGCTGCGCGTCACTGTGGTCTCAAGCCGGGCGATGCGTTCGACCATCATTGCGATGCGCGAACTACTGAGGGTTTTCTGGAAGTAACTGGAAACCCGCTTTTTCAGGTCGCGCGCCTTGCCGACATACAGCACATTATTGTCGGCATCGAAATAGCGATAGACGCCGGGCAGATGCGGCAGTTTGGCGACCGTATCGAGTACGATCATGCGCGCATCTGGTGGCGGAACGACCGTCATCGGCGGCACTTCCTCAGACATGCATCAGGCCAGCAATCGTGCGTAACGCTGCCTGGTAGCGCATGTCCGCTTGAAGTGCATCCCATTGCATGGGCGCGCGCGCAGGAATAATCGCTGCAATACGTGCCGCACTGGCAGTCGTCGCCAGTGACGGATCGAGACCGGCAAGTAGTTGATCTGCCATATCGGTACGATTACAGATCAAGACCATGTCGCATCCGGCCTGGAGTGCGGCAGTCGCACCGGCGACCACGTCGCCGGCAATGCTGGCACCTTCCATGCTCAGGTCGTCACTGAAAATGACACCCTCGAAACCGATCTCGTTACGCAATAACGAAAGCCATTTTTTTGAGAATCCGGCGGGTGCAGAATCGAATTGCGGATAAATGACATGTGCAGGCATCACGCCCGACAAGCCTCGTCCAAGCCAACGATAAGGCCCGGCATCATCACTAAGGATGGCATCAACATCGCGATCATCAACCGGAATGGCGAGATGCGAATCGGCCTTGACGTAACCATGCCCCGGAAAATGCTTACCGCAATTGGCCATCCCTGCAAGCAGCAGGCCGTGGTTCAAACTTCTCGCCAGCTGGGTCACTGCTGCCGGATCGCGATGAAAGGCCCGATCACCGATGACGCCTGATTCACCATGATCAAGATCGAGGACCGGAGTGAACGACAGATCGACACCGCAGGCACGCAGCTCTGCGGCCAGCACGAATCCGACATCAGTGGCCGCGCGACTGGCAACCTGGGCATCGACGTCCCACAATTGACCGAGGCGTCGCATTGCCGGTAACACCGTGAAACCATCGGTACGGAAACGCTGGACGCGACCGCCTTCGTGATCGACTGCAATCAGCACACCGGGCTTAGCGGCATGAATCGCCGTCGTCAGGGCTACCAATTGGGCGCGGTCTTGCCAATTGCGCGCAAACAGGATCACTCCACCCGTCAGCGGATGGCGGATGCGGGCGATATCATGCGCATCCATGACTGTACCAACCACATCGAGCATGACGGGGCCGACGCGTTGTGCATTGCTGTTGCTGACTGTCTGATTCATTTTTTCTCCACGATGACGAAAGCGACTGCATAGTCGGTTTCGTCGGTAATCGAGACCTGTGCGGTCAGTCCGTGCTGCGCCATGAACATGGCTAATGTGCCGCTGGTCACGACCACCGGCTTGCCACTTGGATCATTCAAAGTCTGCATCGCACGCCAGGTCATCGGCATCCTCATGCCCATGCCGATGGCTTTCGAAAAAGCTTCCTTCGCAGCAAAGCGCGTCGCAAGAAAGCTGATGCCGCGCAACTCGGACCTGGCGGCACGCTGGTGATATTTTGCCAGTTCCTCGGTACCGAGAATTTTCCCGGCAAAACGCGGACCGTGACGCCTGAGTGCAGCGGCAATGCGGTCTATGCGGATGATGTCGGTACCGATGCCATAGATCATGGCCGTCACCTCCTGCGTGCCTGTGTCAGGACTGCCTTCATGTCCCCGACAGCCGTTTGCCAACCCACCGTCATTGCCCGGATCAACAAAGCCTGACCAACCTCGATCTGAGCAACATCCTCCAGCGCGGCAACACGGCCGGCATTGGTCAGATCGAACCCATGCGCGACCTGAACCTGCATCCCGAGACGAGTCGCTGCAACAGTGCATGTCGCGAGCAATTCAAATTCTTCATCCGCGCAGATTGCACTTGCCGAGGTTCCGTACTTGCTTGCGTCAAATTCAATTGCGTAGGCACCTGCAGCATGAGCTGCCTGCACTTGCTCCAGGTCGGTTTCAATGGCAAACGCCAATTCTATTCCCCGCGCGTGCAATTGTTCCGTGCGATCAGCACTACCATCATGCATCGCCATACAAAGTCGCTGCGGTTGCATGCTGATCGCCTGATCTAGCAACTGACTACCCGCTGGTAGCCGCACATGCAATTTGATCATTAGCTCAGAAGCGATCGCTGCCAGCAGAGCCGGAGCGATCTCGCCTGCGACAACACTGATGACATCGGCACCAGCAGCTTGGGCAAAACGGGACGCCTGGACAAGGTCGGGTCCGGGTCGATCACTCCTTAACCGCACCAACGGCATCAAATCGACACAAAAGTCAGGACCGGTAGAATGTGGATTGAGATAACTCATCGGTAGCGATAATTCCTAAAGCTGGGTCAGATCGATCAGGATCTGCCGGGTATTAAGGGGGATGCCTCCGAGCTGGTGCGCCAGCAGGAAGCGCATCAGGAATTTACTCTGGCTTTGCGTCATCGACCCAGCATAGTCTTCGCGCTCCATGTCGAGCAAGGTCTGGCCGGAGACACGTGGCCAGATATCCGAAGGACGGGCGGGCCGCGCACCGCGCTCCGGATCCACCACATAACTGCTGGCAGGTAGCACGCGCTGGCCAGTGCTTGAGCAGATGCTGAGATCAGCCGCCACGCCAGTTTCTTTCATCAAGCTGAGCTCGAATTTACGCAAAACGATTGGTGCGGCTTCGCCGTGTGCCAGTTGGTTCAGCGCTGAAACATAATGATCGAACAATCCAGGATGCGGATCATCGCGCGCGATCAGCTTGATCAGCAATTCATTGAGATAGAAACCACACAGCAAAGCGGATTTTTCAAGGGGCAGCAAACCACCAACCCATTCGGCCCCTGTCAACGTCCGGATTTCGGATTTACCTGTCCAGCTCAATGACAGTGGTTGAAATGTTTGCAGAACCCCGCGCAACGCAGAATGGGGACGCTTGGCACCTTTGGCCACCAAACCGATTCGACCGTGCTCGCGGGTAAACACATCGATAATGAGGCTGGTTTCCCTGTGCGGATAACTGTGCAGCACGAAACCGGGCTGCCCCACAATACGTACAGGCTTCTCAGCAGACGTCGCACGACGCGGTCGCACCAGCGGCTTCACCGCGGTCACCGGTAGATCAGATTGATCAGCCGCGCGAATCACCCTGTCGACTTATTCGTAACCGTAAGCGCGCAGGCCCGCTTCGTTATCGGCCCAGCCTGACTTGACCTTCACCCATATCTCAAGATACACGGGACCACCGAACAGTCGCGCCATGTCCAGTCTGGACTGTGTCGAAATTTCTTTGAGACGCGCGCCCTTCTGTCCAATCAGCATCGATTTATGCGTGGAACGCTCGACCAGGATGGCAGCAAAGACGCGTCGCAAGTCACCTTCCTGCTCAAATTTTTCGATCAGGACCGTACTTGTGTAGGGCAACTCATCACCGACGAAACGGAAAACTTTCTCACGAATGATTTCGGCAGCAAGAAATTTTTCGCTACGATCCGTGATGTCATCGGGGCCAAACTCAGGAGGATTTTCGGGCAGAAAACGTCGCGTCTCTTTTTGCAGGCCATCCAGCTGAAAACGCAATGTTGCCGACACCGGCACCACAGCTGCAAAATCATGCTTGGAAGCGATTTCTTGCGCGAACGGTAGCAGCACAGCCTTGTCCTTAACCCGATCTGACTTATTGATCACCAGGATACAAGGCACCGAATCCGGAATTAAATCGAGCACTTGCTGGTCAGCCGGTCCAAACGTTCCCGCTTCAATAAGAAACAGGATGACATCTGCGGAAGTCAGCGTATTGGCAACGGTTTTGTTGAGTGTCTTGTTGAGCGCATTGGCATGCTTGGTCTGGAAACCGGGCGTATCGACATAAATGAACTGCGTATCTTCGACAGTTTGAATACCGGTAATACGATGCCGGGTGGTTTGGGCCTTGCGCGACGTGATGCTAACTTTTGCGCCGATCAGCGCATTCATCAACGTCGATTTGCCCACGTTAGGGCGGCCGACAATGGCGATGTAGCCACAGCGGAAATTCGGGTTTGTTACTGGTTCAGTCATGCGATTTTCGATTGGGTAGCAGAGATGGAAATGGCTGTTTCAGGAGTCGTTTGCGACTCCTGCACAACAACGTTAGTCGCAGGCAAAGCAGGTTTCGCCGCCTTGCTTGCCACTTTTTTTGTTTCGGCAACTATGTCTTGCATTACGAAATCGGACGCGACTGGCGCTGCAACGGAACCAGTCTGAATCGTCGCGATTCCCGTCAACTTCAATTGGGACGCACGCGGCTTGACCTTGCGTGCGCCTGGAGTGCCCTTGGACAGCGCTGACTCCAGGATGTCGAGAGCGCATTGCGCCGCTGCCTGCTCTCCGGCCCGCCGGCTCCCGCCAGCACCAAATACCTTGATATCAAACTTTGGCACAAGACATTCAATCTCGAATTCCTGATTATGTGCGGCGCCATGCGTTGCTACGACGTTGTACTGCGGAAGTGCGATTTTTCTACCCTGCAAATATTCCTGCAACAGCGTTTTGGCGTCTTTGCCTAGCGTCTTCGGATCGACTGTATCCAGAATGGGAATGTAGAGTGAACGAATGACATCTCGCGCTGCATCAAATCCGGCGTCCAGAAAAATTGCGCCGAACAGGGCTTCCAATGTATCTGCCAAAATAGACGGGCGCCGAAAACCGCCTGACTTGAGCTCGCCTTCACCAAGATGCAGGAACTGGGACACCTCCAACCGCTGCGCGATCTCGTACAACGCTTGTTGTTTGACAAGGTTAGCGCGCAGTCGGGAAAGATCCCCTTCGTCGATCTTGCTGTAGCGCTCGTAAAGTAGCGAAGCGATGACACAATTTAATATTGAGTCACCCAAAAACTCCAGCCGTTCATTGTGGGCAACACTGTGACTGCGATGCGTCAGCGCCTGCTGCAACAAGGTAGGGTCTTTAAACCAGTAAGCGAGTCGATCTTCCAGAAGCATACAATCCATTTCAGTCCGCACAACACCGGATTAAGCGGCCGGCTTGCTCGCAACGCCCTTCACAGTCGTCGCAGAATAATCAATTAATAACCAGGTAGGACCTATCAACGGAATCTTTTTCTGATACGCCACGTTGATGTCGAGTTCATCGCCGTCCTTTACGACATCCAGGTCTTTACTCGAGATCGAGTCAATATAACCAACACTGGCCTGGCGATCGAACGAGGCACGGATCTCTACCGGAGTTTTCCCGTCAGCCTTCGCCGCTGCGATTGCTTTTTTAATTGACATGAACTCGATTACCGTTGGTACCACTTTCAATCCGAGTACACCAACCACTCCGGCCAGCGCCAACATCACAATTAGTCCGACTAGCGTTATGCCTTGCTGACGTCTCGATGATCCTCTATGCATGACCGACCCCTGTCGTTAGTATGGTTTAACTAGTGAATGCCACCTATCCGCTTCAGGTTACCAAGATTCATCCAGACGTAGAACGCTTTTCCAACAATGTTCTTGTCTGGCACAAATCCCCAATAACGGCTGTCAGCGCTATTGTCCCGATTATCACCCATCATAAAATAATGTCCAGCAGGTACCGTGCAGGCAAACCCTTCGGAGTTATAAGTACACGCCTCACGCATGGGGTAATTATCAATGTTGCTCAACTCGTTGGGCGCTTGTGGATTATTCAGTATCTTGTGATCGCCCGCACCGAACGTCTCGATATATTGTTTCGAATACGTCAGCCGTTCTTCGTCCAGATAATCCGGCAATGGCGCATAAGATACCGGAGTTCCATTAATTATCAGCTGCTTGTTCTTGTACACGACACGGTCACCCGGCGTACCCACGACTCGCTTGATGTAGTCCAGAGACATGTCCTTTGGATACTTGAACACCATCACGTCACCACGCTGCGGGTCGTTGATCTCGATGATTTTTTTGTTAATGAGTGGCAAACGGATACCGTACGCAAATTTATTCACCAGAATTAAGTCTCCGACCAGCAGCGTCGGCACCATTGATGGTGAAGGTATTTTGAACGGTTCATACAGAAACGAACGCAATACAAAAACCAGCGCAATGACCGGGAAAAAACTACCCGAATACTCAACCCACGTCGGCTGACGCAGAATGTCCGCTTCCAGAGCATGACGCCCCGATGCTTCCAGCTTGATACCCTCTGATTGCAGTTTGGCGTTGCGTGCATCGAATTCCAAAAGCGCGGCAGCGGCCTTAATACGGCGTTGCTTGGCCAGATAAAATACATCTAAAAACCAGATCACCCCGGAAATAACTGTCAAAACAAAAAGTATTAGTGCGAAGTTACCCAAAATTGCTTGGAAATTCATTTGTCATCCACTTGTAAAATTGCCAGAAAAGCTTCTTGCGGTATTTCAACCGATCCGACCTGCTTCATTCGCTTCTTACCGGCCTTTTGCTTTTCAAGCAGCTTACGCTTACGGCTGATGTCGCCGCCATAGCATTTAGCCAGTACGTTTTTACGCAATGCTTTAACATTTTCCCGAGAAATAATATTTGCCCCGATTGCGGCCTGGATCGCCACATCAAACATCTGACGTGGTATCAGCTCCCGCATTTTGGCTGCGACGGCACGTCCGCGGTAATTGCTATTACTGCGATGAACGATGATGGCCAGCGCATCGACTTTCTCGCTATTGATCAGCATGTCGACTTTGACGACGTCGGCAGAACGGTATTCCTTGAACTCGTAGTCCATCGAGGCGTAGCCACGTGATGTCGATTTAAGCTTGTCGAAAAAATCGAGCACGATTTCTGCCATTGGCATCTCATAGGTCAGTTTCACTTGCTTGCCATGATAATTCATGTCAATTTGCACACCGCGCTTACCAGTGCACAGTGTGATCACCGCACCGACATATTCTTGCGGCATATACAAATTGACTGTCACTATCGGCTCGCGTACTTCCTCTATGCGTGACGGCTCTGGCATTTTTGACGGATTATCCACCATCAGCAACGACCCATCGCGCAACACCACCTCATAAATCACAGTTGGTGCGGTCGTGATGAGATCCATATCGAACTCACGCTCGAGTCGCTCCTGAACAATCTCCATGTGCAGCAAACCAAGAAATCCGCAACGAAATCCAAAGCCTAGCGCTTGCGAGACTTCCGGCTCGTACTGGAGCGCAGCATCATTCAATTTCAATTTCTCGAGCGAATCACGCAGCGCATCATACTGATTCGCTTCGACCGGAAAAAGACCCGCAAACACTTGTGGCTGCACTTCCTTAAAACCGGGAAGAGGTTCGGTAGCTGGCCGACTGGCGAGGGTAATCGTGTCACCCACCTTGGCTGCCTTGAGTTCTTTGATACCAGCAATAATAAAGCCTACTTGACCAGCAGATATCGTCTCTCGGGTCACCGACTTGGGTGTGAACACACCAACACTTTCGGTCAAATGAACGGACCCGTTCGCCATCAGCAAGATTTTTTCCTTGGCACGCAGAGTGCCATTGAAAACCCTCACCAACATCACGACACCCACATAGTTATCAAACCAAGAATCGACCAGCAATGCCTGCAGCGGTGCAGCGGGATCACCCTTCGGAGGCGGGACCTTGATAATCAGTGACTCCAGCACATCCTGGACACCGAGTCCACTTTTTGCCGAGCAATGCACCGCTTCTGAGGCATCAATTCCGATGACTTCCTCAATTTCTGCAATGGCATTCGCAGGGTCAGCCGAAGGCAAATCGATCTTGTTAAGGACAGGAACAACTTCAACACCCAGGTCAAGCGCCGTATAGCAATTAGCCACTGTTTGCGCTTCAACCCCTTGCGATGCATCGACAACAAGCAATGCTCCCTCGCACGCCGACAGCGAGCGACTGACCTCATAACTAAAATCAACGTGACCAGGAGTATCAATGAGATTCAGATTATAAATTTGCCCATCGCGCGCTTTGTAGGACAAAGCCGCAGTTTGCGCCTTGATCGTAATGCCACGCTCTCGCTCGATATCCATCGAATCGAGCACCTGGGCCCCCATTTCACGGTCTGACAAGCCGCCACATAATTGAATAATGCGATCAGCAAGCGTGGACTTGCCGTGATCGATATGAGCGATGATAGAAAAATTGCGGATGTTATTCATGGACTAGAGCGCGATTACAAAAAAGGCGCTCCGTACGAGGATAGGATCCTCAGGCGAGCGCCTTGTTTTAGGAGGTTAAACAGCACCGCATATTACCGGATTCCAACAGGGAAAGCCCGTGAAATCCCGCCTGATATCAATCAGCGCCTGATGGACATGTAAGGGATACGGTAACTGGCTTGTCAAAAATAAATATGTTTAAGGTCGTAATGCAATGAATCGGGACAATCCATCAACATCCAAAAAATACTGACAGAGTTCGCTGTCGGTTCCGTCGTCGTGTCGACCTTTCAACACGGGAACCAATTCATCGTATCTATCAAGAAGAACGGGGTCCGCATCGACATCAAGGATACGTATGTCGGCCGGGATTTCGCCCAACTGAGCACGCAATGCGGCGAGCATGTCATCACACAGATGACAATAACTACGCGAATACAAAGTGAAATAGATCAAGCGGCACCTGCAAAAAATAAAACAGGACTGCTAGAAATAACGGCAGTCCTGACAGCAAATAGCGGTGTTATTGGGTACCGGGACGAATTGGCACGAACTGTGACGCATCACCGCGACGAACCAGAATTACAGCCATTTTTTTCGCATCGAGCTTGGTAACTAAAGCAGCGAACTGCTTGGCGTCCTTGACGTCGGTATTATTCAGGCGAAGCACGATGTCGCCAGCACGCAAGCCGGCACGCAAAGCAGCTCCTTCAGTTCCATCGACGAGAACGCCGCCATCAACCTTGAGCTCTTTCTTTTGAGCGTCAGTGAGATCGCTGACGAAGAGACCTAGTGAGTTGGCAACTTGTTCGACCTTGGGTTTTTTTTCCTCGCGCTTGGCAGTCTTTTCCGACTCCATTTCTGCGACGATTACTTTCAGGTCACGACTGGCTCCTTTGCGCCATACGGTGAGAACCGAATTACTGCCCGGCTTGGTACTACCAACTAGCCGCGGCAAGTCGCTGGAGCGATCAATGTTCACACCATTGAACTTGAGAATAATATCGCCCGCTTCAACGCCAGCTTTCTCAGCAGGTCCTGCCGCTTCTACCCTCTGTACCAAAGCACCTTGTGCCTTGGCCAGACCGAGGGATTCCGCAACTTCCTTGGTCAACTCACCGATCTGTACGCCAATCCGGCCACGGGTGACTTTGCCAGATTGTTTTAACTGGTCGGAAACCCGCATGGCTTCATCAATCGGGACTGCAAAAGAGATTCCCATATAGCCACCGGACCTGCTGTAAATCTGCGAGTTGATGCCGATGACTTCACCACGCATGTTGATCAACGGACCGCCGGAATTGCCTGGATTGACAGCCACATCAGTCTGTATCAACGGCAAGTAGTCACCGGTATCACGTGCCTTGGCAGAAACGATTCCAGCCGTCACGGTATTATCGAGACCAAACGGTGAACCAATCGCAATAACCCACTCGCCCACTCTGACTTTACTGGAATCACCCATTGCTAATCTGGGTAGGCTCGCTCCCTCGATCTTGACCAACGCGACGTCGGTTCGCTTGTCAGAACCAATAATCTTTGCCTTGAATTCACGCTTGTCCGTCAACGTGACATAGACCTCGTCTGCACCCTCAACGACATGGGCATTCGTCATCACGTAACCGTCAGCGGAAATAATAAATCCAGAACCGACTCCACGCGAAACTTCTTCATCTTGCTGCGGAGCGCCAGGAATCTTTGGACGAGACGGCCGCTCCGGTTGCTGCTGGCGGGGCGGCACTGGCACACCAAAAAAGCGCTTGAAAAACTCCTGCATTTCCTCATCATCTGCGCCAGCACCAGAAGCGCCGGGGCCTGATTTCACTTTTTCCGTTGTACGGATATTTACTACGGAAGGGCCCACTTTCTCGACCATGTCAGTGAAATCAGGCAGTCCCACTACCGAAGTCGCAGCAACAGCAGCATTGGCAGGCATAGCGATCGTCGCTTGCACACTAAAAACAAATGCTGCACTGAGAGTCAGTGAAAAAATTTTTCGTGTATTAAAAATAGGTGATTTCATGGAATGATTATCTAGCTTTGAATTCAATGGAATTGGCAACCTGCTTGATTGCCGCAGCAGGAACTTCTCCAACAATAGTAAGCCAAAAATCACCTTGTCGCTTACCGGTGATATTCATGGCCCCTTGCTGCATTGAGCCCTCTGTTTTGCTACGTGAACCGGGCTCAATGAAAACAGAAATTGCGGCAAATCCATCTGAAAATACCAATTGCATTAATTCACGCTGAGAATTGGCAGACGACGCACCAGCGCTTGCCGAATTTTCCTGTGCCGGCACATCGGAAACAACGCGCTTCATTTCACGTACGAGCTTAAATCCGGCCGGTACGCTCTTAACTGACCAGCCCGGCGTTGTAATTGGCAACATCACGCTGTGCTCAACATGCCAACCAGCCGTGCTAATGAAGCTTGGCTTGACGCGATTACGATTGATATTCCCGATTTCTAATTGAGTAAATGCTATTTGTTCTACAACGACGTTATTTTCATTGAAGGTTTGTGCGCGTAATAACAAGCCTGTTGATTTCTCTGCCCATAATTTATATCCATAGCGAAGATTATCTTTTGGCTCCAGTATCAACACTAATGAGTCATATCCTGCGACACGAACTGACTCACCACGTCGCACGTCGTAATACAGCGTGATGTCAGTTCCATTTGAAGCCAATATCGCTGGAAAAACGTCCTGAGCACCCTTTTTTTCGATCAGCAAAGTCTTGGATTCGGGAACGTAGCAAATGATCTCATCATTATTCCGAATATATTCGCGCGGCTTTCCATCGAGAATCTCGAGCTTTTCCACTTCATTCTTACCATCGAGAATATGTGTAATGCGGGATGTACGCACTTGGCTAGCCTGCTGATATACAAACGTGCCCGAATAATTAACTTTTTTCGCCGCAACTTGAATACGTTGCAACCAGCTCTGCGCGTCGCGACTTTCGTCAGACAAAATAGAATCATTAGCCTTGGCAGAGCAAGCAATCAAACTCAACGAGAGAACGACAAACTTGAACGCAACTAGTGTTTGCCGCATGAATATTATTTACCCGTATTGGTTGCAAAAGTAGCGGAACGTGCGAATTGTGCGCTGCTATAAAGTGACGGAGAAAACTGTTGGTGGGCGAGCAGATACTCATCCATCTGCGAGTCCCGCAGGACCTCTACGTGCTGTGGCGACGGCGAATCACTGTCTCGAGCAGCCAGCAAACCTGAAAGTTTATTCCCGATACCGCCGGACTGCACCGCCAACTCAATCGATGGCTTACTGCCGGCAAAATTCGTTGCGTCCATCACCTTTGGTAGGCCAAGGTACACCACGGCTGCAGCTGCAGCCAATCCTGGAACGAAAAATTTTCGACTTGCGGTCCAGCGTCCGCCGGAGGCCCTCAGGGATTGCACGGCGTCATGCGGGAGAACTATTTTAAGATCGACAGTTTCCTTTTCAGCAGGACGTGAAATGATTGCTGGCTCGAGGTCAAGTCGTGCCGAAAAACGCATTAAAAAATCTGCGCTGAGAGCATTTTCCATGTCATCGGAACGCAATGCATCCCCTATCTGATGATAGAGATTCCAGCAATCCTGCTCCGCTGGCTGACGTAATTTTCTGGCGACCTCATCACAGCGATGCCGTGCCAACTCGCCATCGGCAAATGCCGAAATCTCCTCGCGTACCATGTCGCTCGCCTTCATAACCACCTCGCTAAATCACGCACACCGCCCCCTGTTTGTCATTCCAACACTCACCAGCGCTTGTCAATCGCGGTTCCAAGCAATGGTCGCAACCGTTCTGCAATCGCCTCACGCGCCCGAAAAATCCGGCTTCTCACTGTCCCGATTGGACAGCCCATTGCCTCGGCGATTTCGTCGTAACTCAATCCCTCTATTTCGCGCAAGGTAATGGCTGTGCGCAACTCGTCGGGCAATGCCCCCATCGCGCCATTCACTGTTTCTGCAATCTGCTTGGTAGCCAGCATAGACTCCGGTGTATTGATATCTCTTAGGTGGTCTGCATCTTCAAAAGTTTCTGCCTCCTCCGCATCCGCATCCGTTGATGTCGGAGCCCGGCGTCCTTGTGTCACTAGAAAATTCTTTGCTGTATTGATACCGATTCTGTAAAGCCATGTATAAAACGCCGAATCGCCACGAAATTGAGGTAATGCCCGATAAGCTTTGATAAAAGCTTCCTGGACAACATCCTCAGCTTCGGCATGGTCGCGCACAAGCCGCGACACCAATCGCATCAGCTTCCTTTGGTACTTGATCACTAACAGCTCGAACGCTTTCTTGTCGCCACGCTGAACCCGCTCAACAAGTAGTTGATCAATATCGCGCTCTGTGGTCAATCCCCATTCCCTTATATTTTTGCAACACGGACGCGCCCCCAACTGTTGACTGGTTGAATTGAGCAAAGTTCATTCTCTGGATCTCGTTTGCTAGTGATTTTTTTTGGAGGTTCGTTGATTCTGCACAGCTATCCAACGGCACGCAACGGATAGACGGCGAAAAGCCGAGGAAGATACACAGTCAGGAAAGATCAATAGTGAACTGGTTTGACCTGTGTCCCCTTTCAACCTCAGTAGCAGCAATGAGGAAAAAATAAAGCTGTTAGGCTGAAGATGGAGCAGATGATCGTAGTCCACGGCTGTGCCGACAGAAGAAACGGCATTCTTTTCTCTGTGCAAAAAAAGCCTGATTTGCCCTTGTCCGGAAATATCAATACGTACAACCGGCCGGGAAGCCGTTATGTAAACTAAGACCACGACAGCGGAGAAGAATGCAAAACCGGATAAGCTGGCGCGCACGAGGAAAGTCAAGTCAGGCGCAGCATAATTCAGTAATGCCATCGAGATCACGAAAAGCAGTACCGACATACTCAGGCAGATTATTTTGATGATGCGAGACGGAGTAACTATCGCAGATACTGCAATTGATCGATCAGAGCTGGAAAAATCGCCGCCCTCTTCCGGGCGAACCCGAAGGAAAGGCAGCGACATCAGATCCTACCGAACACCAACGTGCCGTTGGTACCACCAAAGCCGAATGAGTTTTTGACTGCAACATCAATCACCATGTCGCGAGCGACATTCGCACAATAATCGAGATCACAATTCGGATCCTGATTATCAAGATTGATCGTTGGTGGTGACTTCTGATTATGCACTGCCAACACAGTAAATACCGACTCCAAACCGCCGGCGCCACCTAAAAGATGACCTGTCATCGATTTGGTCGAGCTGACGACGATGCTTTTTGCATGGTCACCCAAAGTCCGTTTGATCGCCACGGTTTCGGCCATGTCGCCAAGCGGAGTTGACGTACCGTGTGCATTCACGTAGTTGACCTCAGAGCTATTTACGCCGGAGTTACTGAGCGCGGAAATCATGCAGCGCCGTGCACCCTCGCCATTTTCGAGCGGAGCGGTCATGTGATGCGCATCGGCACTCATACCAAAACCTAGCAACTCGGCATAGATTTTTGCACCGCGCGCCTTAGCATGCTCATACTCTTCCAGCACCATTACTCCGGCACCCTCGCCAAGCACAAATCCATCACGATCACGATCCCACGGACGTGATGCCGCTGCAGGATCGTCATTACGTGACGACAATGCCCTGGCTGACGCAAACCCGCCAAGACCAAGAGGTGAAATTGTTGACTCTGAGCCGCCGGCAATCATGACATCGGCATCACCATATTCAATCATGCGACCGGCCGTGCCGATACAGTGCAGCCCTGTAGAACAGGCGGTAACTATAGCGAGGTTAGGACCACGCAAGCCGTACTTTATCGACAGATGCCCCGAAATCATATTGATGATGGAAGCCGGTACGAAGAAGGGGCTGATACGACGTGGGCCGCGAGCAGTCAATTCAGCGTGCGTTTCCTCGATCAGTGGCAAACCGCCTATTCCGGAACCGACGATAACTCCTATCCGATCGGCATTTTCTTCGGTAACGATCAAGCCACTATCCTGCATCGCCTGAATACCGGCTGCCATTCCATAGTGGATGAATGCGTCCATGTGGCGTGCTTCTTTTGCCAGCATGTACTCTTCAACATTGAAGTTTTTCACTTCGCCGGCAAACCGGGTACTGAAAGCAGTTGCATCGAACTTGGTAATGTTTGCGATGCCAGACTGCCCCTCGAGAACAGCATTCCATGCGTCAGAAACGGTGTTTCCTACTGGTGAAATGCAGCCGAGGCCGGTAATGACGACGCGACGTGGACGTTGGCGTATGCGACTCAATAGGTTCTCCTAAACGCGATCAACTCAGGCTTTGACGTGTGCCTTGGCGTAATCGATTGCTTGTTGAACGGTGGTGATTTTTTCTGCTTGCTCGTCTGGAATTTCCATTTCGAACTCGTCTTCGAGTGCCATGACCAACTCAACGGTATCGAGTGAGTCGGCACCAAGGTCATCGACAAACGACGATTCAATTTTGATGTCTGCTTCTGCGACGCCCAGTTGCTCGGCGACGATTTTCTTAACGCGTTGTTCGATATCGGACATAGTGATACTCCATTGATTGGGTGACAGAAAGTGCGCGCATTTTATCAGGTTTGCGCATCGAGAATTTACTTTTGGCTTTCATTCTAAAGAATGATCAAGACGCTGCCTCAAGTAGTAAATTTTAATTAGCTCATGTACATACCACCATTGACATGAATGGTTGTACCAGTGATGTAACTCGCTTGTGGCGAGGCAAGAAAGGCAACCGCAGCGGCGATATCTTCAGGTTGACCGAGTCGCCCCAACGGGATTTGCTGCGTTAACTGCGCAATTTGCGACTCGGCCAGCGCCTTCGTCATATCCGTGTCAATGAAGCCCGGCGCAATGCAATTGACGGTAATGTTACGGCTGCCAATTTCGCGCGCCAAGGCACGACTCATCCCGGCGACTCCCGCCTTGGCCGCCGCATAGTTCATCTGACCAGCGTTACCGGCAGATCCAACGACCGAAGTGATATTGATGATTCGTCCGGTCTTGGCCTTCATCATCCCGCGCAATACCGCTCTGGACAGGCGACCTACTGCCGTGAGATTCGTTGCAATCACTGAATCCCATTCATCCTCTTTCATACGCAATGCAAGCTGATCCGCTGTAATACCCGCGTTGTTGACCAGAATGGAGAGCCCGCCAAATTCTTTCTGGATACCTTCGACCAGCTCCAGGCAGGCAGCTGCATTAGTGACGTCAAGTACGACACCCTTTCCTGCTCCGATACGCTGCGTATCAAGGTATGTTGAAATCGCCGCAGCGCCGCCTTCGGTGGTCGCCGTACCGATGACTATCGCGCCCTGATTCACCAGTTCAATTGCGATGGCACGCCCGATACCGCGTGACGCTCCGGTAACTAGCGCAATTTGATTTTGCAGATTCATGCTCATGATCTTGCTACTCCATTTAATAGCGCCAACACACGCTCTAGCGATGCTGCATCGACGATGGCATCTGAAATCAGGGTGTTGTCGATGCGCTTGGTCAGCCCGGAAAGCACTTTTCCCGGCCCACACTCGATCACGTGTGTCATGCCTGATGACGCCATTTTTTGAATCGTTTCAACCCAGCGAACAGGACTTGCAGCCTGCCGCACCAATGCATCTTTAAGGCCAACGGGATCACTAACGATCGCCACATCGACATTGTTAATCACTGGCACAAGACCAACCGAGAAATCTAACGGCTCAAGATAGACCCGCAGACGATCCGATGCGGGCTTGAGCAGCGACGAATGAAATGGAGCCGATACGGAAAGAATCAGGGCACGCTTTGCACCTCTGGCCTTGGCCAGTTCACAAGCGCGCTCGACTGCCGCCTTGCTTCCGGCAATAACAACCTGAGCAGGCGCATTGAAATTAACTGCCTCAACCACGTCACCTTGCGCAGATTCTGCACACAGCGCAATCACCTCGGCATCAGGCAACCCCAGGATGGCAGCCATCCCGCCTTGCCCAACGGGTACAGCCTGTTGCATTGCCTCGGCGCGAAAACGCACCAGAGGAACTGCATCCTTGAACGACAATATTCCGGAAGCAACCAGCGCTGAATATTCCCCCAGGCTATGCCCTGCGAAGATATCGGGAACGGGTCCACCCGCGGAAATCCATGCGCGATACATCGCGACGCCAGCGGTCAGCATGACCGGCTGGGTGTTGGTCGTCAAATCGAGCAGCTCCTTCGGACCTGTTGCAATCAGACTAGCCAGATCAATTTTCAACACATCCGACGCTTCGGCAAGGGTATCTCTGACAGCAAGATTGTCACCAAATGCGTTCAGCATACCGATGGCTTGAGAACCCTGACCGGGAAAAACAAAGGCAAATTTTGTCATGCGATCGCTTCAATAAAATGGATTGACTCTACATTCGTGCAACAACTGCACCCCAAGTGAAACCGCCACCGACACCTTCCATCAAGACAAGCTGCCCCGGCTTGACCCGTCCATCCCGCACCGCAGTGTCGAGAGCAAGCGGGATAGATGCCGCGGAGGTGTTGCCATGCTGATCGACGGTCACCACCATTTTTTCGGCTGGCATTTTTAGCTTCCTGGCCGTACTTTGCATGATTCGGATATTGGCCTGGTGCGGGATCAGCCAATCCAGTTCGTCGGCGGTCATACCAGCGCTTTCAAGCGCTTCGACAGCGACTTTTTCCAGCACCGAAACAGCCAGCTTGAATACCGCAGGACCGTCCATAGTCAGGAATCCACTGCCGGCAAGTACCCCACCACTCACGCCGCCCTGCACGCTCAAAATATCGCCATAGCGACCATCCGCATGAAGCTTGGTTGCGAGAATGCCTGGCTCTGTTGCCGCGGAAAGAATAATGGCGCCAGCACCATCACCAAACAATACGCAGGTACCACGATCCTTGAAGTCTAGAATCCTGGAGAACACTTCGGCTCCGATAACCAGCGCCTTTGTATGCGCACCTGAGCGGATGAAGCTATCGGCGACCGATACGGCATAAATGAACCCGCTGCACACGGCCTGCACATCCACTGCCGCGCAACCATTGGTAATCCCTAGCTTGTTCTGTACCACGCATGCTGTACTTGGAAATCCGCCAAAATGATCCGGGGTCGACGTGGCAACGATAATCAGATCGATATCGTTGCCGGTCAAGCCGGCCATATCGAGGGCATTCCGCGCTGCCTCAACGGCCAGGTCGCTGGAAAACACGGTGGAATCGGCATAGTGGCGTGCAGAAATTCCGCTGCGTGAAAAAATCCATTCGTCGGATGTCTCTATACCGTCCGCAGCGAGTTGAGCGACGAGTTGCTCATTAGTGACCCGATTAGGGGGCAGGCAACTACCTGTGCCAATAATTTTGCTATAAGTTGTCATGCACTATTCTGTTCATTCAAATCAATCACCAGGTCGACATCGTTGACCAAAGGAAGAATGTCTGCCTGCGGCATCATCGACGCTATCGTGAGCGAGATACGCGACAACACATCATTCTTCGCGGCATCGTACGCGCGCTTGATAGCCCATTCATAGCCATATTTGTCTGCGCTACCATGGCTTTTAAAAACCAGCCCGCGCAGACCCAGCAGACTTGCGCCATTGTAACGAGATGGATTGATACGGCGGGAAATTGCTTTCAATGCTCCGCGTGCCAGCAAAGCGCCCAGCATATTCAGCGGAGAGCTACGCAACTCTGCCGCAAGTACATTTTTCACAAAGCGGCCTAATCCTTCGGATGCTTTCAACGTGACGTTTCCGACAAAGCCATCGCAGACCACGATATCAGTCGTTCCCTGAAAGATATCGTTACCTTCGACATTGCCATAAAAGTTAAGCGAACCCCGCTCATGATCCGCTCGTAGCAGTGCAGCGGTTCGCTTGACGAGGTCGTTGCCCTTGATATCTTCTTCACCGACATTGAGCAATCCAATCGTCGGACGCGCAATACCCTCCATAGCAGCAACCAACACAGAACCCATCAGGGCGAACTGATAAAGGTGTTGCGGCTCGCAATCAACGTTCGCTCCGAGATCCAGCATGTAGGTAGGAGCGCCCTTTTGATTCGGAATGATGCCGCAGATCGCAGGACGATGAATGCCGGGAATCGTTTTTAATACGTAGCGGGATACTGCCATCAACGCGCCAGTATTACCGGCTGAAACACAGGCATGCGCAGCACCCGTCTTTACAAGGTTGATGGCGCTACGCATCGAGGACTCTTTTTTGCGTCGCAATGCAATCTCGATGGAGTCATCCATCTCAACAACTTCAGCTGCATGGACGACAGAAATTCGTGGATGGCCAGTGCGCTTGAGCTTTTTCAACTCGGCATGGATGATTTCTTCCTTGCCTACAAGAATAAGTGCCGCATCTGGCTCGTGATCAACGAAAGAGAGAGCTGCATGGACAGTAACCGATGGACCATGGTCACCGCCCATGCAGTCAATTGAAATTTTAATTGTCATTGATTTGATTCAATACCCTGCTCCAACCGCTATACAGCCGAGATTCGGTGTGACTCAAACTGACGCAACGGGATATGTCAACACGTAAAAAAGCGGCACCAGGCAAAAATACGCTGAGCCGCTTTTTTTAATTTGATGCCAACGGATATTATTCGTCGTTTTTCGTTTTCAGAACTTTGCGGCCACGATAGTAACCGGTAGGGCTGATGTGATGACGCATGTGCGTCTCACCAGTTGTAGCTTCGACTGCCAGTTGCGGTGCAACGAGGAAGTCGTGTGAACGATGCATGCCACGCTTGGACGGGGACTTTTTGTTTTGCTGAACAGCCATGATTACTCCTAAACCCTAAGATCTCAAATTTTAACATAGTCGGCCTGTCCAACTACGACAAAACCGAGCAATTCCCTGTACATGACGGCCGTGAACAGTATT
The DNA here is from genome assembly GCA_903836575.1 of uncultured Burkholderiales bacterium. Taxonomy (GTDB): domain Bacteria; phylum Pseudomonadota; class Gammaproteobacteria; order Burkholderiales; family Burkholderiaceae_D; genus Actimicrobium. The sequence goes on along the minus strand of CAILRJ010000396.1, from coordinate 6,845 downwards.
CGGCTTCCTACTAAAAATCTTTACCGCTTTAAATCTTTTAATGCTGCGAATGCTGACGGTTTTTTAACGGCATCTAGCGCCGCATTTCCCGCCTCCGGGCAGGTATCGTGCTTAACCGATGCCGGAATCGACAGCAACGCTTCGTCTTCAATCAAATCCAGTATGAGCAAAGTTTTGGTTCCAACGATGACATCCGTATCGTCGTCTGCAAGAGCCTCATCGATACGATCCGCCTCTTCTTCATCGACTGCAAGGATTAGCTTGGCACTGGAAGATATTGCAAAATCCAACGATCCGAGACAACGCTGACAAGACAACTTCACCGCTCCGGAAATTTCCAATAGCAATCTGGGATGACCGTAGTTATCGCTACCACCTTGCAGAGACCAGATAATGGCTCCGGAATCACCAACAACTTCATTGGCAAGCCGCGGCAAATCAGCGACTTTTACCTCGCCTTGCTGACGATCTTTCAAGCGGCAAAACTCAAACGCATCAATTACCAAAGCATTCATAGAGTAATTGGAACCCGGAAAACCTGCGATAATACCAGCCTTTTTCGTTATTAGTCAAAGCGTTACAGCCACTTTATGCAATGAAGCTAAAATCCATTTCAAATCATGTTTAATCACCAGCAGCAAGCCCGACTAATACTCGCATCAGGATCAGCCTACCGACGTGAGTTACTGAGTCGGTTGCGATTGCCGTTCACCGTGACTTCGCCCGACATTGATGAGACAGCATTACCAGAAGAACTACCGGCGTCAACGGCACTAAGGCTTGCGCAGGCAAAAGCGGAAGCAGTCGCGCAGCAGAACAGTGAGGCGCTCATCATTGGATCAGATCAAGTCGCCGTACTTGACGGCATACAGATCGGCAAGCCCGGCAATCATGAAAATGCGCTCGCCCAATTATTGAAAATGCAGGGGCGCAGTGTCGTGTTTCATACTGCTCTGTGCTTGCTTGACACCCAAAAATACCCGGGAGCAAATGCAATACAGCGATGTAACATTGAAACGCAAGTCACCTTTCGCAACCTGCCTTCCAGCCAACTCGACGCCTACCTGCGCATCGAACAACCTTACGATTGCGCCGGCAGCGCCAAGAACGAAGGTCTCGGAATTGTCTTGATCAAGTCAATAGATAGCAACGATCCGACTGCTCTCACCGGTCTGCCGCTGATTGCACTTACCAGCATGCTCCTTCAAGCCGGTGTTACATTTTTTGGCAACCCACTTTAGCAAAGCACAATTCATGGCAGGCATTCTGTATCTCATTCCCAATACACTCAGCGCCGCATTGAGCGCAACCAACAACCTGCTGGCCTCCATCATTCCGGATGAAGTTCAGAAAATCACAGCACAACTCGATTATTTCATTGCCGAAAATGCAAAAACAGCGCGGGCACATTTAAAACTGGTATCCCGGAACTACCCGCTGGCAATCGCGTTGCAAGAGATTCGGATCGATGAATTGAACATCAACACAGAATCCTCCGCCCTCCCGACACTGCTCGCGCCCGTACTGGCAGGACGCGACGCCGGACTGATTTCCGAGGCAGGAGTCCCCGCAGTCGCCGATCCTGGCGCCAACCTGGTACGACTTGCGCATCAACATGGCATCCGGGTCAGGCCGCTGGTCGGCCCTTCCTCGTTATTGCTAGCAGTAATGGCTAGCGGCCTGAATGGCCAAAGCTTTGCCTTCAACGGCTACTTGCCAATTGACAGCGGCCAACGCATAAAACGGATCAAGACGCTGGAAGATCGCTCGCGGCAGGAAAAACAGACGCAGCTGTTCATCGAAACGCCTTACCGCAACCTCAGTTTACTGGAAGCACTGACAGCCACATGCGCACCGGGTACGCTCATTTGCATCGCCACCGAACTGACCACGGAAGAAGAAACGATACGCACCCAGACGGTAACGCAATGGAAGCGCGATCTGACAGCCGGAAAAACGCCGGACTTTCACAAAAAACCGACTGTATTTCTCTTGCTCGCAGAATAGCTCTGCAAATAAAAAACGGCGACTGAGTCGCCGTTTTTTTCCCTGGAAAACAGGAATCATGATGAGAAATCGGAGATCTCCCGTAGCCGCAATTTATTGGCGACTCAACGCAAGATTGACTCAAGAACCGTGCTGTCGTCTTTCCTCCCTTGCTCTGCTTAAAAAATTAGCATAGCTCCAGAAGGCCGAATTACAAGGTCCAAAATCCCTATTGACGGCAACTTTTCAAATTAATGGATTTGTGAAGAAGCACCGGAAACAATGGCTTTCATTGCCCCTGCACCCATTGCAGCGCCAAATTTCTTTAAGACACGTTCCGGCAAACCTTCGTGCTGTGTGTAATCCACAATGTCTTCGGCCTTGAATTCTTCCCGTGCGACGCTATCCACAGTGCCGAAACCGTCGACCAATCCCATCTCGACTGCTTTGGAACCAGTCCAGAACAATCCCGAAAACGTTTCCGGCGTTTCCTTCAGACGCTTGCCCCGCCCCTTGCGGACCACATCAATAAATTGCTGATGAATCTCATCGAGCATTTCCTGAGCAAACGCTTTTTGCTTTTCACTTTGAGGACTGAAAGGATCCATGAACCCTTTATTCACACCAGCAGTTTGCAGACGCCGCTCTACGCCCACTTTATCCATCAACCCGGTGAAGCCAAAGCCATCCATCAACACGCCAATGGAGCCAACAATACTAGCCTTATTGACAAAAATCTTGTCCGCCGCTGCAGCAATGTAGTAACCACCGGATGCACACATTTCATCAACCACCACGTACAGTGGTTTCTTCGGATAAAGCTTGTGCAAGCGAACCATTTCATCGTTGATCATGCCAGCTTGAACCGGACTGCCGCCCGGGCTATTAATGCGCAAAATGATACCGACCGCCGCCGTGTCGGCATACGCTTTATTCAAGGCCGGAATAACCGACTCGGCCGACCCGCTACCGCCACCTGACTCGATCGTCCCGTCGATATCAATGAGTGCAGTGTGCGTTGTCAGTACTTCTGCATCTGTCTTACCGAAACTGACAAACGCCCATATCCCGAACACGACTGCTGCCAAGGTAGCAAGTCTGAAGAAAATGCCCCAGCGACGGCGGGCACGCTGTTCACGCAATGCCTCGTAAGCCAATTTTTCGATGACATCACGCTCCCATCCATCTTTCATAGGCTTGCCAACTGGCTTTACTGGAGCGGCCGGTTGCTCGGACTTGAAATCATCATTGTTCATCGTTACTTTTCCTATCGTTCGAAAACTCAGGCTTTGCCTGCTGTTACATAGTTATCAGGACACCAGGATATATGGCCATTTAGCTCGGTGACAGCAATCGGGCGGAGCTTGCCACCACGACATGGCCCACCCTCACAACGACCGCTTTCCGGCGCGTAAATGGCACCATGCGTCGCACACATCAAGTACAAGCCACTCGACTCAAAAAACTCGCCCTCGGCCCAATCAAGTTCGATCGGTACATGCGCACAGCGATTGAGGTAACCGTACACGACACCCCTGAAACGTACGACAAATCCAGTGGCATCTGCACCGCCTGCTGTTACGACGAAACGTATCCCCTTGCCACCCTCGGTGAGCGCGTTCGACTCGCAGATCGGAATTGCCGGCAAATCAGGCATTACTGGACAACCAGGTATGCAATTCAAGTACGGAATTGGCAGCAAACAACGGATTGAGCACCGCCAGCTCCTGAGCAGAATGCGCCCCGTAGTGGACCGCAACTCCGCCAGCTCCGGCGTTCAACGCCATCTGCAAATCGTGCGTTGTATCGCCGATCATCAATGTGCGCTTCATATCCTGACCCAGTTCACGAGTCAGCTCCTGCAGCATCGCCGGATTTGGTTTCGAAAAGGTTTCGTCCGCGCAGCGCGTCGCATCGAACAACGAAAGCAACTTGGCGGCATTGAGTGCGCGATTCAGACCGACCCGGCTTTTACCCGTCGCGACAGCCAGAAAATATCCTGCCTGAGACAAATCCGATAACATTTCACTAACGCCGTCGAACAGCGTCAAGTCATTGCCCGTTGCCAAGTAATGGTGGCGATAACGCTCCACCATTTTCGGATAATACTTGGGATCAAGATCGGGCAAGGCCGCTTCCATCGCATCCTGCAAGCCCAGTCCGATTACATACGACGCGGCACGCTTGTCGGGAATGGGCAAGCCCAAATCCCGGGCAGAATCCTGGATGCACTTGACGATGGTAGCGGTGCTGTCCATCAAAGTACCGTCCCAATCAAACACGATCAGATCAAATTGTTTTCGCGCCATCATGCCCGGTGGCGCTGCCACCGGCTCCTTCAAATTAGGGTATTTACTTTACGGCCGGTGCACCGGCGACCGGTGCTTCTGTCAGGCTGGCCAGAAAACGCAGGCATTCTGGCGTCAGCGGCGCATTGAGCGTCAATGACTTACCGGTATCAGGGTGCACGAAGGTAATCTGGTGCGCATGCAAGAACATCCTTTTTAGCGCTACCCGCTTGCCATCTGCCTTTTGCAGCGTCCGGTTCAATGCGAAATCACCATATTTATCATCACCGGCAATCGGAAATCCGCTGGAAGCAGCATGGACTCGTATCTGGTGCGTCCTGCCAGTTTTCAGCTCTGCTTCAAGAAATGCAAACTGTTCATATTTTCGCAGCAATGTGAAAACCGTGTGCGAAGCCAAACCGTCAGCCTGCACCCGCACCCGCCGCTCGCCATCCGGTGCATTAAATTTATGCAATGCCAGCTTGACGTGCTGCCGGGCGTTTTGCCAGTCACCTTGCACCAGCAACAAATAGCGCTTGTCAATCTCGCCATCACGAATTTGGGCATGCAGGTTGGTCAGGGCCGAACGCTTTTTGGCCAGAATCAAGATGCCTGAAGTATCACGGTCGAGCCGGTGTACCAGTTCCAAAAATTTGGCATCCGGCCGCGCAGCACGCAATTGCTCGATCACACCGTAACTGACACCTGACCCGCCGTGCACGGCAACACCGGCCGGCTTGTTGATAATCAGCAAATGATTATCTTCGAACAGCGTCGCGAATTCAGTGCCTGGCGCGGTGGATTCCTTTTTTTCGGCTACCCGTACAGGCGGCACACGGACGATATCGCCCTCAGCCAACCGGTAAGTCTGATCGATGCGTCCCTTATTGACGCGCACTTCACCGGAACGTAGTACCCGGTAAATATGGCTTTTAGGCACGCCCTTGCAGATACGTAAGAGAAAATTATCTATCCGCTGGCCCGACTCTTCATCGGAAATCGTGATGAGCTGAACTTGGGGAGAATCTTGCAACGACCGGGAGGGTGAGAGCGTTTCAGCTTCTTTCCCAGAAAATCTCTCTAAGTCCTTCATTTTGAATATATACTTGTTTCGCAGTAGTTACAAAACAGCTGCTGGTGTGAGAAAGAAGGTCATTCTACACAGGGGCGTCTCCATCGGCCTCGCCAATTTGCAAATACGATGGAAAAGATGTGTATGCAGCATTCTTGCCCGAGTCAAGGTCGCACCGTTGATGTCATCGGACAGCGCGCAAGAAAGTTGATCAGAGAAGTCGGAATGTACGGATAAATTCCGCCAGCTTGCCAGCTCAAAGGCAAGCTGGCGGATTGATGTAATTGCACCTTGTTTGCCGATTCTGCTGAACCCGGAAGTTTGTATAGCTTATCCAGTTCGCCCTGCCGCCGATGCTGCGCTCGATAACCGAAGCGCCCGACGTTCGGTGGCATGTAGCCGGTAATCAAGCCAATGTCATCTGCGCCCCGCTGCGGCATAACCGGTCTGCCGGTTTGACGCATGCCAAGGCAGTTCCCTCCCGCCCTCTCCGGTCTCGCGTACATCCCTGTACTTTTGCCGCCATACTAAAAATCAGGCGGCACTGAAGACGACCACTGAGTCGTCACGGAGCAAAATAAAATGAAACGCATGTTATTCAATGCTACGCAGCAAGAAGAATTGCGCGTTGCTATCGTTGATGGTCAAAAACTGATCGACATCGATATCGAGACCACCGGCCGCGAACAGCGCAAATCCAATATCTACAAAGGTGTCATTACCCGCATTGAACCTTCGCTCGAAGCCTGCTTCGTCAGCTACGGCGAAGAGCGCCATGGCTTTCTGCCATTCAAGGAAGTCGCCCGCACCTACTTCAAGGAAGGTGTTGATGTCCGCGCCACCTCGATCAAGGAAGCGCTGCGCGAAGGCCAGGAAATCATGGTCCAGGTCGAAAAGGAAGAGCGCGGCAACAAGGGCGCGGCACTGACCTCGTTCGTCTCGCTGGCCGGGCGTTACCTGGTCCTGATGCCGAACAATCCGCGTGGCGGCGGTGTGTCGCGCCGGGTCGAAGGCGAAGATCGCCAGGAACTGCGCGAAACCATGGACAAGCTCGACCTGCCAGCCGGCATGTCGGTCATTGCCCGCACCGCAGGCATTGGCCGCAATGTCGATGAACTGCAGTGGGACTTGAATTACCTGATGCAACTCTGGCGCGCTATCGAAGGTGCCGGCCAATCATCGACAGGCGCTTTCCTGATTTATCAGGAATCTTCGCTGGTGATTCGCGCAATCCGCGATTACTTCCAACCCGATATCGGCGAAATCCTGATCGATACCGATGACATCTACGACCAGGCTCAGCAGTTCATGAGCCATGTGATGCCGGACATGGTTCACCGGGTCAAGCGTTACCGCGACGACGTGCCGCTGTTTTCGCGCTTCCAGATCGAACACCAGATTGAAACCGCGTACTCGCGCACGGTACCCTTGCCATCCGGCGGCGCGATCGTCATTGATCACACCGAAGCGCTGGTCTCGGTCGACGTCAACTCGGCCCG
>CAILRJ010000395.1 GCA_903836575.1 uncultured Burkholderiales bacterium | reverse complement strand
GACCTTGCCGGTCCAGCACGATCACCGCATGGGCGCTGGCTTCACTGGCCGTGTTGGCCAGTGAAATCTGACTGGCGCTGCGCAACTGCGCGACGATGCGGGCGATCACTTCGCGTGGTTGCAGCGGCTTGATCACGTAGTCATTGCCGCCGACCTCGAAGCCGCGCACCACGTGTTCGGTTTCGGTCAGTCCGGTCATGAAGATCACCGGAATATGGCTGGCACCGGGCAGGGCGCGAATGCGCTGGCAGGTCTCGAATCCGTCCAGGCCCGGCATCACCGCATCGAGCAGGATCAGGTCCGGCGTGACATAGCCGAGCCGCTCCAGCGCGCCCGCGCCATCGGTGGCGACCAGCACCATATAGCCGGCTTCGTCGAGCGCATCCGACAGCACTGCCAGATTTTCGGGCACGTCGTCGACGATCAGGATCACATGCTGGTCAGGGTTCAGGGGACGCATCGCGGATAGTCTCTTTGAGTCGGGCGGCAAAGTCGTTCAGGCGAAAGCGCCTGACCAGTTCGCGCAGCCCGGTGGTGAAGGCGAGCTGGGACGGCGTGCGCTGTTCCAGTTCGGTCAGTTTGGCGAGGATGCCTTTCACATAGCCGATCGCACCGAGTTCGAGCAGCGCGGTCAGGTCGTCGAGGGACGGCAGCGTCGCCGCAGCCGTGATTAATACGGTCGCCGGTGGCGGTGCAGCGATCCACTCCAGCCGCAGATGGATCTTGATTTTGGCCAGCAATTCCAGCAGCGACACCGGCTTGACCACAAAGCCGTCGTGGCACGGAAAGCCGGCCCGACCGGCAGCCAGATCGAAGGCATTGGCCGAGACGATCAGAATCGGCAGGGTGGTGGTGCCGGGCCGGTTCAGGTCGCGGATGGCGCGACTCACCGCCCAGCCATCCATCACCGGCATCGCAATATCGAGCAGCACCAGGTCAGGCACCCCGGCACGGATGCTGGCCAGGCAGGCGGCACCGCTGTCGGCTTCGCTGATGTCGAAGCCCATCGGTTGCAGCATGTGCGCGAGCATCGTGCGCTGGCTGGCCTGGTCGTCGACGATCAGGATGCGCCGGCGCGGACCGAGATAACCCGACAGCGGATCGGTCAGCGTCAGCGCCGGACGCGGTGCGTGGACAGTCGGCAGATAGAGCTTGAGCAGAAAACAGCTGCCGCTGGCGGGCGTGCTGGTCACCGTCAGTTCACCACCCATGACGTGGGTCAGCATGCTGCTGATCGTCAGGCCCAGGCCGGTGCCGGCGGCCGCACGCAGGTCGGCGCTGGCGGTGCGCTCGAACGGGTGGAAGATGCGTTCGGTTTCGTCGGCGGTCATGCCGATACCGGTGTCTTCAACCGAGAAGTGCGCCATGTCGCGCAGATAGTTCAGACGCAGCGTGACCGATCCGGTGTCGGTGAACTTGATGGCATTGCCGAGCAAATTGATCAGGATCTGGCGCACCCGCTTGTGGTCGGCGCGCACCACATCGGGCAGGCGACTGCCGCAGTCGAATGCGAATGTCAGGCCTTTTTCGGCCGCCAGCGGTGCGAACATCTGCACGATCTGTTCAAGGAAAGCCGGTAGCACCAGCTCGTCGGAGTCGAGTCGCATCTTGCCTGCTTCGATTTTGGCGATGTCGAGCAAGCCGTCGATCAGGCTCAGCAAATGGTTGCCGCTGCGGTGGATCACGTCGATCGCGTCCTTGCGGTGCGGCGGCATGGCCGGATCGAACTGCAGGATTTGCGCATAGCCGAGGATGCTGTTGAGCGGCGTGCGCAGTTCATGGCTCATGCCGGTGATGAAACGGGTTTTGGCAAGGTTGGCGGCTTCGGCAGCTTCTTTGGCGCGCTGCAAGGCCAGATCGGTTTTTTCATGCGCGGCGATTTCCTGCAACAGCAACCGGGTCTGGCGTTCCGACTCCTCCAGCGCGATACGACGGCTATCGGCTGTCAGCACCAGCCACCAGACGCCGACGCCGGTCAGTAGCAACAGGCTGCAAAACAGCTTCAAAAAAATCCAGCCGAGCTGATCGTGTCCGGCCACCGACGACAGCGTCGACAGTTCCTGCGCGTACAGCAGCCATAACAGCAGCGCCAGCCCGCTACCGAGCAGGCCGAGAAGGATCAGGTAGCGACTCAGGCGGGTTTGCAGGCGGCTTGCCAGTCTGGTCGGCAACACCGCCATCAGCTGTTCGGGCAAGCGGGCATCGACCTTGCAGCGATCGTTGCAGCGGACGTCGAGCGTGCAGCACAGCGAACAGATCGCCCCCTGGTAGGCCGGGCAGTGCGCCATGTCTTCGGTTTCGAAGGTGTTTTCACAGATCACGCAGCGGCGTGTGACCAAGCCGTCGCGCGCCAGGGTGTCGAGGCGCGCAATGTAGTAGCGCCCGCGGGTGATAATCGCAATCAGTGGTGCCAGCAGCAGTGCGCTGCCCAATGCGATAAACGGCGCGAGTGCCTGCGCCAGCGCACCGAACGATCCTGTCAGCGCAATGGCCGATAGCAGCGTTGCGCCCAGCATCGCACCCACGCCGACCGGGTTGATGTCGTACAGATGGGCGCGCTTGAATTCGATCTGCGGCGGGCTCAGCCCGAGCGGCTTGTTGATCACCAGATCCGCTACGACGGCACCGATCCATGAGATCGGTACCAGTGAATACATCCCCAGCACATGTTCTAGCGCCCCGAACACACCCAGCTCCATGAGCAGGATAGCGATGAGAACATTGAAGACCAGCCACACCACGCGCCCCGGATGGCTGTGCGTCAGGCGGGCAAAAAAATTCGACCAGGCCAGCGAACCGGCATACGCATTGGTCACGTTGATCTTGACTTGCGACACCACGACGAACAGCGTTACCGCCGCCAGCGCCCAGGCCGGATTCGAGAAGACGTAACTGAACGCCACCAGATACATACGGGTCGGTTCGATGGCTTGCTCCATCGGTACCTGGTGCTGGATCGCAAGATACGCCAGCAGTGCGCCGCCCAGCATCTTGGCCGCGCCCAGCACGATCCAGCCGGGTCCGGCCAGCAACAGGGCCGACCACCAGCGCACGCGGTTGGCCGGAGTTTTCTCGGGCAGGAAGCGCAGGAAGTCGACCTGTTCGCCGATCTGCGCG
>CAILRJ010000394.1 GCA_903836575.1 uncultured Burkholderiales bacterium | reverse complement strand
AATGAATCGTTTGTTGAGCTTTCTTGCCAGGGCCCGGCCAACTGTCGTTTTGCCGGAGCCCATTAACCCGATGAGAAAAATGTTTCGTGTCACGTCATTTCAGTCTTTAAAACAGCCTGGCATCTGGCAGTACAAGGCGGGCATCTATTGGAGTTCCCATCACAAACCAGTGCTTGCAATACGCTGACTTATGGATGGTTTATTGCACAAAAAACAGGTGGCGTCACATGAAAAAACCATGCCACCTGGATAATATTGAATACCAGTTTACGGTGTCAGCTTTAATGTTTGCGGGGTTATAACGCCTCCCGGCGAGGTAACGGTAATGTCAATAAAATCGCCAGCGACACAAGTTGCCGCCGCAATAACCACTGCCCTCACAGAGCCGACTGTATTCGGAATGACTGCTGGTGTGGCCGTCGCAGAACAAGAACCGGTGGCGCTACCGGCGCGGCCAACGACTGCAATGGTTGTCCCTGTCGGCATACTGTTGCCATTCACGTCTGCAACCGTGAAGGCAACAGTTCCAGTCAGCGAAGTCGCCGGTGCAGAAATAGTCGCCGCACCACTGGCAAACACCACCATTTTCTGAGCCCTGACATCGGCTGCACCCCATACACCATCACAGGTATTGACACGCCCGTTAGGAGTGCTGGCGTTGGGGAGACACGCCACGGCACCCGAGCGAGGCACAACGAATTCGCCGTTGTCAAAGACTCCGTTGAAATTATCGTCGCGATAGGCATTGCCGAGGTCGGTAAAACTCTCTCCGGCATCGTAGACATTATTCCCATTGTCATCAACGAAATCCTCTTCACCTGGAGTGTAAGCCAGAATGGCTACCCGACCATTTGCCGGACGCGTACCCTGCGACCGGATCGACGTTGTACAGGAAGATGTCGATGTCCCATCCGCACGTGCTGGTACAACACAGGTTGCCGGGACCATCACGCCGGAACTAGTGACGAAGTTCACGGAGGTGCCGACCGGAACGGGATTACCCTGGCGATCGGCAAGAGAGAGCGTGATGCTGGTCGAGACGCCGTCAACAGAGAGGCCTTCGATACTCAACTCTTTGGCAGCAATGCTTGTTGCCGATTGAACCGGCACCCCTGAGGCGACAAGCAAGGTATTGGATTTTGAATTCACCGATGGATCCGAACCAAGTACCGCGTTGACCTGAAGCGACGTCGGTATCGAACCGGAAAATACCGGAACAGTTACTACACCGACACTGTTGCTTGTTGCTGAGACCGTCGACCTATTGCCAATCGTACCAAGTGAGACCCCAGGTGCTGCATTGGTGAGGGAGAGATTCATCGCTTGATTCTGCAACGGGTTGCCGCTGGAATCGACCACCTTGAAAGACACCTGCGACTGGGTTGCACCAACCGAGCCAATCAAATAAATCAATTGAGGCGTGGCACTGACGAATTGAATGTTCGTTGCCAGAGTTGGTTGCACGGAGATCGTTCCGCTCAAAGACGTTGCACTTGCTGCAGCTGCCGTAATGTTCACATTTGCGCCGGCGCAGCCAGGAATCGTCGTGGAGTTGGCCGTATAGGTCGACGATGCTTTGCCAGTGCCATCCGTGGTAACCGTTGCCGGCGTGACGGTGCCACAACTGGTGGAAAACGTGATTTGCACGGGCGTATTCGTTGCCACAATACCGTTGATATTCGCTGTGACCGAAACAGCCCTGGTACCGTAAGCTGCCAGTGCCGTCGTGCTTTGGACGTCTAGTGCCGACAACGTCAAATTGGCGGGTGATAGTTGATAGTCTGTTGTGCCCGACGTCAGAATACCGGTGCCGCCCGTCGACGGTACTATGGTAGCGGCCGCACTCAATGTGCCACCGCTGCCAGAAGACAGCGAAGCAGGAGTAATCTGTATCGAAGCGATGCCCGTAACGGAATTCGTCAGTACCGCGCCAGACACGGGATTGAAAGTGATGAGGGTCGGGTCACCGGAAAAGGTGACTAACTTACCTAGAACCGGATTATTTTTATCATCGACCACCGTCGCCTGCGCCGTCGTCACGCCAGAGGCGTTGATTGACGATGTCACTGTCGCGCCGTTAAAAAGAGTAATCGTTATTTTAGGAGTCGTGACGGTAGTGTTGGTTCCGCCTGAACCGCCCGACACCCCGCCATTCGTCGAACCTGAGCCAGTGCCACCTACGGTTCCAGGAGACCCTCCGCCGCCACCGCAAGCACTGATCACAAGCGAACACGCAAATAACATCAATGTGCTTGTCAATTTATTCGTCATTTCATCTCTCGATAATGGTTGCATGCCTCACCCGCGAATAACCGAACTTACCAGAAGCAATCACCGTGCCGTCAGTCTGTCTGCAACAATTTTGGGTGTAATAAAAATCAGCAATTCCGTCTTGTCATTGGTCCGGCCTGTCGTCTTGAACAGATTGCCAAGTACAGGGATATCACCAAAAAATGGGATTTTGGTGACCGAATCCAGTTCACGCTGCGTGAAAATTCCCCCGAGCACCACCGTCCCGCCGTTTTCGACCTGCACGTTGGTTTTTACATGCTTGGTGTTAATCGCGAAACCACCCGGAGCCGGCGCTCCACGACTATCCTTGTTCACATCAACGGACAGGATGATATTGCCATCCGGTGTTATCTGGGGAGTTACTTCCAACTTTAAGTTCGCTTTTTTGAACTCTACCGAAGTTGCTCCGCTGCTGGTCGCTTTTTGATAAGGAATCTCTTCACCCTGCTCAATCAACGCTTGCTGTTGATCCGCAGTGACTACGCGCGGACTTGAAATGACCTTGCCTCGACCGTCGGCTTCAAGTGCCGATAGCTCAAGGTTCAAAAAGCGGTTAGCCGCAGCCGAAAACAGACTCACCGCCAAGCTGCCTGCATTCAGACCATTGATACCTGCGGCAGGCAAACTGACAAATTGCGAGTTCGGAATATAGCTGCCATCAGTAATTGTGGCTTGTCCGGTTTGCTCGCCAACACCGAGGTAGTTGCCCGTCAAACCGACACGGGTATTGCCATTGAGCTGATAGCCGCTCTCGCCACCACGGGTAGTACGCAGATCAGTAAAACCTAGCTTGGCGCCAAGATTTTTGCTGAAGGTGTCATCTGCCTCGACAATGCGTGCTTCGATGAGTACCTGGCGCGTCGCCACGTCGGTTATCAATATCAACTTACGGACTTCTTCAAGCTTGGACGTGATGTCTGTGACGATCAGCTTGTTGGTACGCGGATCGATCGCAGCACTGCCGCGCTTGGAAAGAATGCGGTTCTTGCCATCACCTGATCCGCTATCCAGACCGAACACCATCTTGAACGCGTCTGCTTTTTGATAATTGAGCTGGAAGGTTTCTGTCTTCAATGGCTCCAGCTCGGCGATTTGCGCACGCTGCTCGAGCTCAAGTTTTTCTTTGGTCAGTAATTCGTCCTTTGGAGCGATCCAGATTACCGTGCCATTCTTGCGCATGTCCAATCCCTTGGCTTGCATGACAATGTCAAGTGCCTGATCCCAAGGTACATCTTTGAGGCGCAGCGTCAAGTTGCCGGATACGGTGTCACTGGTGATGATGTTAAGACCGGTGAAGTCTGCGATGACTTGCAGTAAAGACCGCACTTCAACATTTTGGAAGTTGAGCGAGAGCTTTTCTCCACGATAACCTTGTGTGCCCTGAGAAAGCTTGTTTGGCTCTTCCTTGACTGGCCGCACCTCGATCACCAACTGGGTGTCACTCTGATAAGCACTATGCTCCCACAGCCCCTTGGGCTCGATAACCATGTGTACATTGTCGCCCTGTGGGGACGTCGTGATGAACTTCACCGGGGTACCAAAATCACCAACATCCATTCGCCGACGCAAGACGTCCGGCAGGCCAGCTTTCAAGAAATCGACCACAATGGTTTGACCCTGTTGACGCACATCTACCCCGATCTGGTTTGAAGGGAGATCAACAACAATTCGACCCTCGCCCGCGACACCGCGACGGAAATCGATGTCACGGAGTTGCAGCTTGCCCGGCGGTGCCTTACTAAGCTGCACGACCGCTTCGCCTGCTGTATTGACCGGTGTAGCGATTCCGCCGGAACCGTCGATAGTGACGATGACCGCATTGCCCTCCACCACTGTTGCATAGTTAAGTGGACGCGTGAGATTGAATACAAGGCGTGAACGCTCGCCCGCCTGCACAACATTCACATTACGCACGTCGCCTAGACCGATCTCCCGTGCGGATTCGCCAGTTGCATTCGTAGTTCCGGCAAAATCGATCACGATGCGCGCCGGACTGTTGATTGAAAAACCGATTGGTGGCTTGGTTACCGGGTTTTTCATCACTATCTTGACGATGACATTGACGCCTTGTTGGTTAGCACTCACTGTCTCGATCGCATTTTCTTGCGCTTGCGCCGCGCCTGCTAAGCTAATAAGACCAATAATGGCGCACAGGGCCAGTAGATTCTGCGCGATCGTGCCCAATTTGCCGGACTGCTGTTTTAACACGGTCATTTCTTGGCCTCCTGCAGCTCTAACTTCGCTTTGCGTTCGACCCACTCGCCGGACGCATCCTGAACAATTTCTTTCAGCTCAACGGCGGTTTCGGTAATGCCCGATACCATGCCGAAATTCTGTCCTATGTAATTCCCAGCTCTGACCTGGAACAAAGTCTTGTCAGCCAGTATCAGTGCGTAATTCAAACCCGGTTTCTGAAGGGTGCCCACCATTTTGAGCACATCAATCGGGTAGGCTTCCAGCGGCTCGCGCCGACGCTCCAGATCCGGCTTCATCCCCGAGCTATTAGCTTGGAGTTTCGCAAACGCAACGGCGAGCTTGCTCGGACTATAAGGGTCAATCAAATTTTTCGCCTCATAGGAAAATGGTGTGAATTTCTTCGGCGGCGACAAGGTCGGGATAGATACCTTGGTTTGCTGACGAATACCATCCATCCATAACTTAATTTCTGGCACGCCATTGTCACCGCATCCCGCCAAACCGAGGATGAGCGCTAGCGAGAATGCGCCTGCTCCCAGGCGATACCAGCTGATCATGGCTTACTCCCCTTCTTCTCGTTAGCCAATTTACGCTGCGCGAGAATTTCCTCTTGATCGAGGTAGCGAAACGTCTTTGCAATGGCTTGCAGCGTTAAGGAACCTGTTGTGCCTGCAGTCAAATTCATGTTGTTGAGCGTGACAATACGCGGCAGGTTCGCAATGTCACTAGTGAAGGCACCAACATCGTGATAATTTCCGGACACTTTGATGTCGATCGGTAGTTCAGCATAGTAATCGCGCACAACAACCTGACCTGGCTTGAACAGTTCGAACTGCAAGCCGCGCCCGACACCTGCCTGGTTAATGTCCGACAAAAGCGCATCCATTTCTGCCTTGCTCGGCAACTGTTTTTCCAACGTTGCAACGTACTCGCGGACTTGTATTTTTTGTTTGCGCAGACCATCGAGGTTGATGGATTGCTGAACTTTTACTTTGTAGTCATTTTTAAGCGTGAGTTCGGCAGCCTCACCCGCATCGAGCTCGTCGACTTGCCCGCTCCAATAAAGAAACCACCCCAGCACCATGGCAAGGACCAGTACGCCAGTTCCGCATAGTACCCGCGGCGCAAGTGGCCAGAGACCGGGATTGCGTCCGTTCAAGCCTTGGAACTGGTCGACCAGCGAGGCTCCGAAATTCTTTAAATCTGCCATCTCGGATCTTTCATTTATTTAGGTTGGACCGATGCTGCTGGTGTTGGACCGGTTGGCTTTTCCGTTAATTTGGGTCCGGCAAGTTGATCGTTGTCACGCGGTCGCTTGATACCAACGTTCACGGTGAAGTCAAATACCCGCTTCGCGTCCTTACCTTGACCAATATTTGCAGCCCTAATTTCGATCAAATCTGGGCGTTCCAACCAAGATGAATTATTCCCGAGATTTCGTAGAAGCTCGGATACTCGCTCATTTGACTGAGCGTAGCCATTCAAGACAACACGCTGTCCTTCCTGTTTGAATGCACGCAGGTAGACGCCTTCCGGCACTTGCTTTACTAACTCATCCATCAAATAGACAGGCTGGTTGCGGTCTCCCTGTAAATCTTCCACTGCCTGCTGGCGGGCCTTCAGTGACTCGATTTCGGCTTTCAGGGTCGCAACCTCCTTGATCTCCTCATCGAGCTTCTTGTTTTCTGCCTTGATGTACTCGTTTCGTTGAGTTTGAGCTGAAATTTTATTAGCAATAACAGCACCGACCAACAAGACCACAAGTGCACCAATGACCGCCGTTACTCCCATCATTGCAATAAATGCATTAATGCGTTGTTTGCGTCGCTCTTCGCGATGCGGTAACAGATTGATCCGGATCATTAGTCAAACCTCCGCAGTGCCAGCCCGCAGGCAACCAGGTAGGCCGGAGCCTCATTGCGTAATTGTTTTTCCCTAATATTCGAGCCAAGCTGCATGCCGTCGAATGGACTAACAATAGAAGTCGATATCTTGGTGCGACTGGCAACCGTTTCCGTCAGTCCAGCAATAATGGCACAGCCGCCAGCAAGGAAAATCTCGTCGATGCGGGTATAGGGGGTGGAAGTAAAAAAGAATTGTATGGCCCGAGTTACCTCTAACGCCGCATTATCGAGAAATGGCTCGAGTAACTCGGCGTCATATCCTTCCGGCAAATCGCCAGATTTTTTCTTCGCTTCGGCATCCTCATAGGACAACCCGTAAGTACGCACGATATCCTGAGTCAATTGATGGCCACCAAAAGGTTGCTCACGCTCATAAATTGGCTGGCCATCGAGAAGTACTGAAATATGCGTTACCTGGGTACCTATTTGAAACAGTGCGACGATTTGGCCGCGGCCGCCTTGTGATGAACGGGTAACCAGCCGATCAAGTGCAGCGCGGGCAGAATACGATTCGATGTCCATTACTATTGGCTTGAGCCCCGCAGCCTCGGCAACCGCAACACGATCCTCCACTTTTTCTTTGCGAGTGGCAGCAATCAGAACTTCGACGTCTTCCGGAGAATGAGCAGCAGGACCGACAACATCAAAATCCAGGCTCACCTCATCAAGCGCGAACGGAATGTACTGACTTGCTTCTGTTTCGACCTGAAACTCCAAGTCTTCTTCAGACAGGCCTCCGGGTAGTACTATTTTTTTGGTAATAACGGAAGCCGGTGGCATACCTAACGCGACCAGCTTGGCCCGCGTACCACTTTTCTTCCAGACGCGACGGATTGCCTCGGCAACCTGTTCGATATTTTCAATATTGCCGTCTACTACAGCGCCACGAGGCAAGGACTCTGAAGCGTAATGCTCGAGCCTGAGCTCATTTTTTCCGACCTCTGCCAATTCAACCAGTTTTACGCCGGATGTGCTGATGTCGAGGCCGATCATTGGCGCATTTTTGCTGCCGAATAATGATCCGAGATCAAGAGCCAAAAGTACCCCCCTGCAAACACTGTTTTTATGTGAACTAGGACCGCTGAATACAATTCAAAAACTCAAGCAAGCCTAATTAATCTGCGATCCAAATCTTATTTAAAAACCGGTACTTATTTTCGATTCTTGAAGGTACATGAAATCCTAGCAATAACATCGGAAAAGTAAAAGTAATTTCCACTAAGTAATTTGCAATGTCGTTGTCAAAAGCCGACGAGCATTGCCGCCGAGACAAGATCGGTGAGGGTTTCCGATACCTGTCAAAGAGCTTGAAACCTGCCGTTATAATGGCGCAGACTTTGATCACCCTCAATTCAGAATGACCACTAAAAAACCGCCTGCCCCAGCACTATCAAAAGACGAGCCTGTTCGGCCCGCTTCCGGCCTGCTCAAAAAAATACTGATTATCCTGGCTGGGACCGGAGCAGGGTTAGCCGCCGCGGCAGCATTGATTATCGGATTCACGCTCACGCTGGCCTATCCGAAATTGCCTCCGCTCGATTCGCTGACGGACTATCGTCCTAAAATTCCGCTAAGAATTTTTTCATCCGACAATGTGTTGCTCGGTGAATTTGGTGAAGAGCGACGCAATCTGGTTCGCATCAAAGATATTCCGGAAATAATGAAAAAAGCGGTTCTTGCTATCGAGGATGATCGCTTTTACGAGCACGGGGGCGTCGACTATCTCGGGATTCTAAGGGCGACACTGCACAACTTGACGGGAGGGACCCGACAAGGTGCTTCCACTATCACGCAACAAGTAGCTCGAAATTTTTTCCTGTCAAGCGAGCAAACCCTCAAGCGCAAGGCCTATGAAGTTTTGCTAGCCTGGAAAATCGAACAAAACCTGACCAAAGATCAGATTCTCGAGGTGTATCTCAACCAGATTTATCTAGGACAACGAGCGTACGGATTTTCTTCTGCAGCCCAAATTTATTTCGGAAAAAAATTGCAGGATCTGTCGATTGCCGAATCAGCGATGCTTGCCGGACTCCCCAAGGCACCGTCAGCTTACAACCCGGTGGTCAACCCGAAACGGGCAAAAGCGCGTCAACAATACATCCTTGTTCGTATGCGTCAACTCGGCTACATCACTGAAACACAGTTCAAGGAAGCGCAGCGGGAAGAGCTAAAAATCAAGACAGACACCACAGAATTCGGGCTGCACGCCGAATACGTAGCTGAAATGACCCGGCAATTGGTCTACGAACAGTTCAAGGAAGAAACTTACACTCGTGGTCTGAGTGTTTTCACCACCATCACAAAAGCAGATCAAGACGCTGCATACATTGCGTTAAGGCGTGGCGTGATGGATTATGAAAAACGACACGGCTACCGGGGACCGGAGGGCTTTATGGACATCCCGGCTGCCAAGGATGAAGCTGAAGATGCCATTGAAGTCGAACTGGCCGACCATCCGGATAGTGATGACATCATCGCGGCAGTCGTGCTGGACGCCTCGTCAAAAAGTGTTCGTGCCGTTCTCGCATCCGGTGAAGAAATCGTCATTGCTGGTGCTGGACTTTCGTTCGCAACTAACCTACTGAGCGACAAGGCACCACCAAATCGCCGCGTCAAACGCGGCGCCATCATCCGCATCATCCAGGAGGGCCAGTCCTGGAGCATTACGCAAATGCCAGAGGTGCAATCGGCGTTCGTATCAGCCAATACTGAAGATGGGGCAATACGCGCACTGGTTGGCGGCTTCGACTTTAACCGCAACAAGTTCAATCACGTCACCCAGGCATGGCGTCAGCCGGGCTCCTCATTCAAGCCGTTCATTTACTCTGCATCGCTGGAAAAAGGCTTGTCACCTTCGACCATTATCAATGACGCGCCAATTAGTTTCGGCGCCGGCCAGACCGGCGGCCAAGCCTGGGAGCCAAAGAACTACGATGGTAAATATGAAGGTCCGATGACTATGCGACGCGGCCTGACCAAATCGAAAAATATGATTTCGATCCGTATCCTCAGCAAAATCGGGGCGAAGTATGGTCAGGAATACACCACCCGTTTCGGATTCGATGCAGAAAAAAATCCCCCCTACCTGACCCTCGCGCTTGGTGCCGGCGCAGTGACTCCACTACAAATGGCAGGCGCTTACGCCGTCTTTGCAAACGGCGGCTACAAGATCAGTCCTTATCTGATTTCAAAAATCGTTGACAGTGATGGCAAGGTACTTTCGCAGGTCGCACCGGACAAGGCCGGCAATGAAGCCAATCGGGTCATTGATGTGCGCAATGCTTTTCTTATGGACAGCATGCTCAAGGACGTCGTCAAATCCGGCACGGCAACAAAGGCGCTGATACTGAACCGCAGCGATATCGGTGGTAAAACCGGAACAACCAATGATTCTTTCGATGCGTGGTTTGCGGGCTATCAACAAAATCTGGTCGGTATTGCCTGGATTGGTTTCGATCAACCAAAAAATCTGGGCAATCGCGAAACAGGAGGTGGGCTAGCGCTGCCAATTTGGATCAACTACATGCAAAAAGCCTTGAAGAATGTACCGATTGCTGAGCGTGAAGTACCACCGGGCCTTATTCAAGCCAGTGGCGATTATTTCTATGCGGAGAACCCGCCCGGCATGGGCGTGGGAAGCCTGGGAGTTAACGACCAACCGGGTCCTGGAGCGGATTCCGAAAAAAATCGGGACGCAGTCAAAAACGAACTGTTTTAGCTTTCTTGTGCGGAGAGCGTAATTGATGCGCCGCCTTGTTGACTGATCATTGCTGACAAGGCAACGAACAATTCAGAGTCGTCTCGCGTATTGCGCCATTGCTGTCCGTCATGCTTGTAATGGAAACCACCAGATTTGGCTGCGACCCACATTTCGCGCATCGGTGCTTGGCTGTTGACAATGATTTTCGAACCGTTCTCAACAAATTCAATTTCCAGTACGTTGCCGCTACGACTGCATTCGACATCGACAGCATCGACAATCTCAGGCAACTCCAGCCCAGTCTCAATGGCACGCAATACGGCATCTGCCAAGGTCAGGAATTCGGATTCCGTCATGATAAACTCCAATTGATAATTCAAAACGAGATTCTAACGTGAAGCACTCTTCCCTTCTGCACCACCTGTATTTTTCAGCGCTCACCCTGACTGCCGGGATTGTCCTCGGCGGTTGTGGCCAGCGCGGTCCATTGACGCTTCCGGTCAAGCCGCCAACACTCTCAACGACTCCAACGTCTCCGGCATCATCGGCTACGCTTCCGGCCCCCGCGACTGAACCTTCTTCTAAATAGCCCTCCGCACCATGCCCCATTTTTCTATCAAGAACGGCGCGCTATGCGCTGAAGACCTGTCATTAACGCATATTGCTGACGAATTCGGCACGCCAACCTACGTCTACTCTAAAGCTGCCATTAGCAGGAATTACCTGTCGTATGCCAACGCGTGCAGCGAAAATGGCCGTACTGCGCAAACTGCATTAGTTTGCTATTCGGTTAAATCGAATTCCAATCTGGCCGTACTGCATTTATTAAGCCAGTTAGGTTCAGGCTTCGATATCGTCTCCAGCGGAGAATTGTTGCGTGTGATCGCTGCAGGCGGAGACCCGAAAAAAGTCATTTTTTCTGGAGTTGGAAAAACACGTGATGAAATGCGCTTGGCACTGTCGCATGGAATTGCCTGCTTTAATGTCGAGTCGATATCCGAACTGCATCGCCTCTCGACAGTTGCAAGCGAGATGAATGTAACCGCATCGATTTCGTTGCGAGTCAATCCGAATGTCGACGCCAAGACGCATCCGTATATTTCTACTGGCCTAAAGGAAAACAAATTCGGGGTCGCCATTGAGGATGCGCTGGAGATCTACCGGACCGCCGCCAGCCTGCCTGGCATCAGCATCGTGGGCATAGATTGTCATATCGGCTCGCAACTACTTGACGACGCGCCACTGCTGGAGGCACTTGATAAGCTCATCGAACTTATCGACGTGCTTGCAGCGGAAGGGATCGTCATCCACCACCTCGATATCGGCGGCGGCATAGGAATAGATTACGAAGCCGAGATACCTGTTACGGTCGGTGATTACTTGAATCGACTATTTCGCAAGATCGATGTCTGGCGTGCCGACAAATATCAAGGTGTACCGATCAAGGTGCTGTTCGAACCGGGCCGCTCAATTGTCGGAAACGCGGGCGTGCTACTCACACGAGTTGAATACTTGAAACCTGGGAGCGAAAAGAATTTTGCCATTGTCGATGCCGCGATGAACGATCTGATGCGTCCCGCCATGTATCAAGCTTGGCATGGTGTCGAGCCTGTAGTGCTGCGCGATGGTACGGAGACGACCTGGGATATTGTCGGACCGGTCTGCGAATCAGGTGACTGGTTGGCTCGTGCTCGTGCACTGTGCATCGAAGAAGGCGACCTGCTCGCGATCCACTCGGCGGGCGCCTACGGCATGACCATGTCGTCTAATTACAATACGCGCGGGCGGGCTGCCGAAGTCATGGTTGATGGCAACGAAAGCCATCTCATTCGCCAACGCGAAACCCCGGAGCAATTATTTGCTCAGGAAAAAATTCTTCCATAAAGAGTGCCATCTGACTAGATACAGTCGGATGGTATTTTCATGAATTTTTGCGCCTATGACTTCTGCTCATCACATGATTGCGCGGCGGCGCCACACAATGCGCATTCCCAGCAACACCGCTACCAACAGCGCAAACAACAAGGGTTGGAACAGATTATTTTTTGCTGCTTTCATCCACCAGAAGTGCAATACCCCCAAAGGAACAATTACGTAAATCAATCTGTGCAACCATTGCCAACGCTTCCCGCCAAGTCGTTTCACCATCGCGTTGGTACTTGTGAGCGCGAGCGGAACAAGCAATATGAACGCTGCGAAACCGACGGTAATGAATGGCCGTTTGACGACATCTTTGAACATCGCCACAAGATCGAAAGCGTGATCGAACCATAGGAACGTGATGAAGTGCAACGTGACGTAAAAAAACGCGAACAGGCCCACCATGCGCCGCAATTTGATCAGCCAATTCCAACCTGTGAGCCTGCGTAACGGCGTCATTGCAAGCGTTAGACACAGCAAATAGAGCGTCCAGTCGCCCGTGTTGCGCGTGATGAATTCAACCGGATTTGCACCCAGCTGGTCGGTGAAAACAGCCACGACCAACCGGACAAAGGGCAGCAATCCGAGTGCGAACAAGCCGATTTTTAACCAACGTATTTGATTTGTCGACAGTGACTTGAGACCCATCATCAGAAAAACTTTTTCAGATCCATGCCCTTGTACAGCGAAGCAACGTCGCTATAGCCATTGAACATCAGCGTTTTGCGCTTCCTCGTGAACAAGCCATCTTCTCCGATACGACGCTCACTGGCCTGAGACCAACGGGGATGATCGACTTCCGGATTGACGTTCGAATAGAAACCGTACTCTTGAGGCGCAGCAACATTCCAAGCAGTACGCGGCTCATCCTTGGTAAAGCGAATCGTTACAATCGATTTCGGTGATTTGTAACCATACTTCCATGGCACGACGATACGAACAGGTGCGCCATTCTGATTCGGCAAAACTTCCCCATACATACCTAACCCCAACAATGCCAGCGGGTGGTTTGCTTCATCCAGCCGGAGTCCTTCGACATAGGGCCATTCAAGAACCGGACTTCCTAAACCAGGCATACGTGCCTTGTCAGCTAGCGAAATAAATTCAATGTATTTGGCGTTGCCATTCGGCTCAACTTTCTTGATTAATTCCGATAGCGAGTAGCCTACCCAAGGTATTACCATTGACCATCCCTCGACACAGCGCAGGCGATAGACTCGCTCTTCAAGAGGAGCCAATTTCATCAGACTGTCGAGGTCAAGCGTCATTGGCTTTTTGACTTCGCCTTCAATGGAAATAGTCCACGGACGCGGCTTGAGTGTTCCGGCATATTTCGCCGGATCAGTCTTGTCGGTACCAAATTCATAAAAATTGTTGTACGTCGTGGCGTCCTTGTACGAGGTGGATTTATCCATCAACACGTACGCAGGATTCATTTTTGCAGTCAGCTTTGAGGCTGACGGCGATTGAGCGAATGCCTCCCGGCTTGCCATTTCAAGCAACGCGCCGCTGGCAATGGAGCCGACAGCCAGTTGCTTGATGAAGCTCCGGCGTGCTTCGAAAATTGCACGCGGCGTAATTTCGGAAGAATAAGGTAGTTCTATCCCGTTGGGACTGCGTTTAATCAGCATAATAACTCCGTGGCTTGAACTGTTGAGTAGGGCTTGGTCTGCTAGTACAGCGCCAACCTTACACGACATTCAAACAATCAGAGTTCGCCGTAACTATGCAAGCCCGACAAGAACATATTTACGCCGAGGAATGCAAAGGTAGTGATCAGCAATCCGATCAATGCCCACCAGGCAGCGAAGCGTCCGCGCAAACCCTTCATCAAGCGCATGTGCAACCAGGCGGCGTAATTCAGCCAGACGATCAGCGCCCAGGTTTCCTTGGGATCCCATGACCAGTAGCCGCCCCACGCTTCGGCCGCCCACAGGCCACCGAGGATGGTCGCGATAGTGAAGAACGTAAAACCGACCGCGATCGATTTGTACATCACATCATCAAGTACTTCCAGCGCAGGCAAACGATCAACTAAATACCCATTTGACTTGAGCAGATAGGCTACCGCAACCATTGCCGCCAGAGAGAAGGTACCGTAACCAACGAAATTGGCTGGTACGTGAATTTTCATCCACCAGCTTTGCAATGCTGGAACAAGGGGTTGGATTTGTGCCGCATCACGGCTAATTGTGTACCACAACAGGAATCCCACTGCGGCGGATATCACCAGCATCACGAACGGGCCCATCTGGCGAGTCTTGTAATGCTGTTCGTAATAAAGATAGAACAGTGCCGTAATCATGCAGAACAGTACGAATACTTCATACAAATTTGACACAGGGATATGACCAACGTCCACACCGATCAGGTATGACTCATACCAGCGGACCAGCATCCCCGTGAATCCGAATACGACAGCCGCCCAGCACAGTTTGCTTCCTATGGCGCTTCCGAAATTCGAACGTGCGACCAATCCCCCCCAGTAAAACAGAGTCGACAGAAAAAAGAGCACACTCATCCAGAGGATGGCCGACTGACTAGACAGCAAGTATTTGAGGAAAAATTTCTTGTTAGCCATGTCAAGCACGCCCCCGTACATGGCCATCGCCGACAGTGACAACACCGCTAATCCGAGCATCAAAGGACGGATCGGCTTCCATTGCCAACCGAGCCACGCGAAAACCGGCGCCGCCAATACGAGGATCAATTTTTCGTAATAATCCATAAAAGCGCCAAACCGGTTCAGCGCATAGAGTGAACTCGCCACCAGCACAAGCGCAAATAGCCAGTCGACGGGACCGAGTCGCTTGAAAAATCCTACCGGTGCAGCATAAGGACGTTGTTGAGTAAGTTGCATAATTTTCTCCGGTGCCGCACCCACCCGCTTGGTGGTGGTGATTGCGACGGGTTCAGGAATTTTGTGGCAATTGCTGTTTCAGTGTGTCAAATTCATTTTCAAAATCGAGCGTGATCCGTTGTGAGCTCATCGCCATTAACGCGTGTGCTTGATCACCAGTTGTTGAAGTAATCCAAACCCATAGTCGTCGTTCACGGATGTACAACATCGAGAAAATACCCAGCACTAAAAACAGACATCCAAAATAGACCACGTTTTGGCCGGGTGCACGGGTGATCTGCAGCACTGAAGCTTTGACTTCATCAAACTCCTTAAGCTGCAAGTATATCGGTGCGCCATAAAAAAATGTATCAGCATAGGCGTTGGTAGCTAACTGCAAAAATCGCGCATGCTTTTCGTCGGCAGCGAGTACTGGCAAGCCATCCTCCTGTCGCGCAATTTGCCACAGATCCCACAAACTGCCATTCAGGATTTTCATAAAAATATCGGCCGCTTTTTCCTGCTCGGCCTGAGGGATACGTTCAAGAAAGCGTGACACGGCAACATATCCTGACTGCTTGCTATCTCCTGCAAAAATAGTCATGCCGCGAACCGCTGATTGCGCCAATTGTTTGCGAAGTCCCTGCGATTCTTCGCTGGATTGAGGCAGCGCCCGCTGCGCGTAGCTCTCAGCGGCTTTTTCTCGTAGCAGTGGATTCTGGATGGCGGCACGCAATCGCATCCACTCATCGACCGTATCATTATCGTCTGCAGGAATCCGCAAATAACGAAATTGTTCTGACGGCGAATCCCGCACGCCCGCTAAGAAAACGTATCCATCATCAGACTTCACCGACATCATGTAATTTTGATACTCGCGTGCCTGCCCCGTCTTATCGCGTAACTTATATTGAACGCTTGGCCCGACATTTTTCAAATCTTTGGAAATAGCGCTTTTTGCGCCTGAACCGAGATGCTTGCCAAGACTTGCCGCAAAACTTTGCGGTGCTTTTACCGACCGTAAATCTTCTCCATTTTGCGCCATGTTTTCTACATTAAAGGGACGGAAACCGGACCACTCAATTGAGTACGCCATCTCATTGCTTTTCAGCGGCGTCGCATTGCCGATCACGCCAGACAGAGGGAATACCGCATCACTTCCTCCCGACATGGGATGCCCGGCTAGCTTCATCTTGGTACCGCCATCTTCAAAACTGGACTGAAAAACAGAGAGTCCCTTATAAATTAGTGGATGATTGACCTTGATCGTTGCTGGAAATTTTTTGCCCGTTTCATGATCAGTAATCTCAACTTCACTAGCAAACAACTTCGGCATGCCGGTCGAATAAAAGTCGATGATGAAACGATTGAGGGTAATCGTGAAGGGCAAGTCCTGAATATAAACGCCATTTTTTTGCGCAATAATCGCCGTGTTAGTACTGGCACCCTCTGGAATGAGCGTATTTCCACGGAAGGTGGGATTTCCAAGACCGAGTCGGTGCTGTGCTGAAATATCCGCAATGACACCATTACCGACAAACGGCGTTTTATTGTGGAACCATCCCTGGAAACGGATTGGCAAATCAGAGTCCAGCAAACCACCGATACAAATAATAACGATAGCGCTATGCGCGAAAATATATCCCCATTTATTTGCCGCACCCTGCTTGGCGGCTAGAAGTATGGCTTGATCCTTTTCGACTAACTTGACTTTATAGCCCCGCGCAGTGATCCGCTCCGTCAACTGCGTCGCAAGTGTCGCGCGTGTCCCTGAAAAATCCCATTCTGCCTTGTGGCGAAAATTTCGTAGCGATTGCTCTCGAACATTTTCTCGCCAGCTACGCATGTCCTTAAGCATCTTTGGCGCGTTCCTTGTGATGCAAAACGAAGTAGAGGCAACAAGGAAGGCCAGAATAAGTAAAAACCACCAAGAGGAATACACCGAGTACAGACCGATTTTACCAAAGACTTCGAACCAGAATGGACCAAACTGATTCACGTAATTCGGCATTGGCTCGTTTTGTTTCAACACCGTGCCGATGATCGATGCGATTGCAAGCAACGATAACAAGCTGATCGCAAAACGCATGGACGAGATCAATTCAACCGACGTAGCAAGCCAGCGCCGATCTGTTTTTAGTTGTACACCTGTCGTGCTTGTGGTCATGGTCACTCGGAATAAAAAAGGGGCGGCCTCAGCCACCCCTCTGGTCGTTAGTTAGTCAGATTTTCTGAGTTATTGAAGCCCGGCAATGTAGTCAGCAACTGCCTGCATTTCATCATCCGAAAGTCGCTTTGATATCATTGTCATCTGAACGCTATTCTTGCGAACGCCCGATCTAAAACTCATTAATTGCGCGACTGTGTATTCTTGATGCTGTGCCCCAAGGCGAGCAAACTGATCTGGTATCCCGGCACCGTTTGGTCCATGACAGGATGCGCAAGCCGGCACATTCTTTTCTGCGATTCCGCCGCGGTAGATTTTCTTACCTGCTTCTATTGTGTCTTTGTTCTTTGCTGCACCGGGCTTGATTACTTGCGCACCTAGATAAGCAGAGATATTTCTCATCTCGTCTTCAGTGAGCGCTTTTGCGGTCATGGACATGATCGCATTGTTACGGTCAGGCCCTTTAAAGTTCATTAACTGCTTATACAAGTAAGCTTCATGCTGACCTGCAAGCTTTGGATTCTGTGCAATGGATGAGTTTCCAGCTGCACCGTGGCATGCAACGCAAGCGGGGATGTTTCGAGTTGCATCACCATTGGTGTAAATGGCTTCTCCTTTGGCAACATCAGCCTTTACTACTTTTTTTTCTTCAGCAGCATGCGCAAAGGAAGATAGTGCCAAGACAACGATGCACAGTGATTTCACAGCGGGATAAAAAACTCGATTCATTCAAACACCCTGAGACTTGATATTAAAATTCTGCCCTGTTAGCGACGGACTTGCTACTATTGCGCTGCTCAATGTGAGCCAGTGGCGGCTTGGTGTATAGCCGCTTATTGTACAATAGCTTCCTGGCATTTTCGCCTCCATCACCGTATTTTCTGTTCACTCTATGTCCCAACTCTGGCAAGCCCGTTTTTTCACTACGGTGAATCATCTTCGTGATTTGCCGACTACACACGTTCCTGAAATTGCCTTTGCGGGCCGTTCCAACGCAGGAAAATCCACCGCGATCAACATCCTCTGCAATCAAAAAAAGCTCGCTTTCGCTTCAAAGACACCAGGCCGAACGCAGCATATCAATTATTTCTCCATTGGTGGTGCGCAAATTAACCAGCACCGCAAGGATGTAACGAAGGTCGATGAAATACGCGCCTTGCTTGTGGACCTGCCTGGTTACGGTTACGCTGAGGTATCTGGCTCGGCCAAGTTGCATTGGCAGGAACTCCTGGGTGACTATGTGCAGCGCCGAGATCAATTAGCCGCGTTAGTTCTCATCATTGATGTCAGGCGCCCTTTCACCGATCTGGACATACAAATGCTGGAGTGGTTTGCACCGACAGGCAAGCCTATTCATTGCATATTGACCAAAGCAGACAAGCTCAATCGAAACGACGCTGCCTCCGCCTTACGTGTTGCCCGTAGTGTGCTGTCGAGCTATCTCGACACAGATGGCAAGCCATTTCCGTTTACGGCACAGTTATTTTCAGCATTGAAAAGAACTGGGCTTGAAGAGGCCGATGCACGAATTTGCGAACTTGTTGGACTGTCACCTGCTGTAGAAGCAACGGCGCCTAATGCTTCAGCAATAACAAAAGAAGCCAATAGCTGACCCGAAAACACGAAAAAAACCCTGGAGAAAGGGGAATAACTCCAGGGGAGGAATGCCTTATCGCGAATATCGATTCGGCCCCGCTCAGGGAGGAGAAGCGGGAGGCGAAATGCATCACCTGCTTCTATGAGATCTCACTCAACAAAAAGTTCCGACCCTCAGTCAAACTTGCGTCGTAAATTGCCCACCTCATTTCTCAACTTTGGAACCTCTTGATCATGCTCAACCTCTCAAACACCAGCCAGTTTCCAGCACTTCGTATGCGTCGTATGCGCAAGGACGCATTCTCGCGCGCGATGATGCGCGAGAATGTCCTGACGCCCTCCGACCTGATCTATCCCGTGTTCATTCAGGAGGGCAGTAATCAGCGCGAAAAAATTAGCTCGATGCCTGGTGTGGAGCGCCTTTCAATCGACGAACTTTTGAGCGTGGCAGAGGAGTGTGTCGCACTGAGTATCCCGGTAATGGCCTTGTTTCCAGTAATCAACAATGCACTCAAGACACCCGACGGCATCGAAGCCACGAACCCCGATGGGCTTATCCCGCGCGCGGTGCGTGAACTGAAAAAGCGCTTTCCGGAATTAGGAATCATGACGGACGCCGCGCTGGATCCCTATACAAGTCATGGCCAGGATGGCGTAATCAATGCCGCGGGCTACGTACTCAATGACGAGACCTGCAACTTGCTCGTCAGGCAGGCGCTCACGCAAGCGGCGGCAGGCGTTGATATCGTCGCGCCATCGGACATGATGGATGGACGGATCGGCGCAATTCGCAATGCGCTGGAAACGCATCATTTCATTCACACCCGGATAATGGCCTACTCGGCAAAGTATGCATCGGCTTTTTATGGTCCGTTCCGCGACGCAGTTGGATCGGCAGTTAATCTCGGCAAAAGCGACAAGGCTACTTACCAAATCGACCCCGCCAATAGCGATGAAGCATTGAGAGAAGTGGGCCTCGACCTGGCGGAAGGCGCCGATATGGTCATGGTAAAACCGGGAATGCCATATTTGGATATTGTCAGACGCGTCAAAGACGAATTCAAGGTGCCGACCTTCGCGTATCAGGTGAGCGGCGAATATGCGATGCTTAAAGCTGCGGCTCAAAATGGCTGGCTTGACCATGACAAAGTCATGATGGAATCGATGATCGCGTTCAAGCGTGCGGGCGCCGACGGCGTACTGACCTACTTTGCACTCGATATCGCACGACGATTACAACTGGGCTGACAAGGCAGCATGGACATTTTCCACATTACCGATCACCAAGCCACGGAGTTCGGCGCAGTGCCCTCCGGCTTGCCGGCTGAGGGATTTTTATGGATTGATGTTACCCGAGAAGAAATAGCGGTTAATGTGGAAGCGTGGCGGGATGTCATCGAGCATATGACTGGCGTGGCGATCTATGACCTGCATTTGGCCGATATCATGAACTTGACGCATCCATCCTATTTCGACTCGACCAATGATTATGAAATGGTGGTGTTTCGCAAGTTGGAAATGTCTGCAAAGACTCCAGAGATCGACAGCGCGAATAAGGCAGACAGTATAAAAATAATTCCCTCAATACTTAGTAAATTGCTGACACAGCCAGTGACTTTTGTCGTAATGGACCGCGTTGTTATTACGGTCCATGCGCCTGGTTCGAAAACCATTCAGGCAGCACGCGTCAAACTTCTCGAACATCGCGGAAAAGAAAACATTAGCAGCCGGCACGGGCGGCTTCCGGTATCACCCCAGGAATGGATGCTAAGACTTCTCAATGCAATGGTGGATCAATATCTCGATTTGAGACAACCATTGACGATGCAGATCGATCGGTGGCAACGTGCACTTCTTAACCCAAGCAGACCTTTCAAGGACTGGATTGCATTACTGGATGCCCGCATTGCATTACGCAAGCTCGACCACTTATGTGAAGAACAGCATGATGCACTACTAGAATTGAGGGACCATATCATTGACACGTATCGGACAAGCGAAGACAGTCGTGACAAGGATTTGCTATTGGTGCGCATCAATGATGTCATAGAGCATATCAGCCGGGTACTAGGCAACGCCCGCAGACTTGAGTCATCACTGGAATCTGCAGTGCAAATTCACTTTTCAGCAATGTCTCATCGCACGAGCGAAATCATGCGGACATTGACGGTTATTACCGCCCTATTCATGCCGTTGACTTTAATCACCGGAATCTTCGGCATGAATTTCGACGCGATGCCCCTATTAAAAGAAAAGACTGGTTTCTGGTTGACGATGGGATTTATGGCATTGATCGTAGTTGGGCTACTTGCCTTTTTTCGCCGCAAACGTTATCTAGAAGGCCAATAAAACCTTAGGGAATCCTGCAATTATTTTATTTGTTTGGCTGTGGGGTCATGCGTAAGTAGGGCTTGGGCGCGGTATATCCTTTTGGATATTTTTCCTTGATGGCTGCTTCATCCTGAATCGACAAAGGAATAATTACATCGTCACCGTCACGCCAGTTACCGGGTGTTGCGACAGCATATCCATCGGTCAACTGCAGCGCATCAATAACACGTAACACTTCATCAAAATTGCGGCCAGTGCTCATTGGATAAGTAATCGTCAACCGGACTTTTTTCTTCGGATCGATCACGAACAGGGACCGTACTGTCATCGTATCGGATTGGTTCGGATGAATCATGTCGTACAACCGGGAGACGGACTTGTCTAAGTCCGCAAGGATGGGGAATCCAACCACCGTATTTTGTGTTTCTTCAATATCCTTAATCCACTGAACATGTTTATCAGCTGCATCAACGGAGAGCGCAATGGCTTTGACATTCCGCTTGTCAAACTCAGGCTTGAGCTTTGCCGTGAGACCAAGTTCTGTCGTACAAACTGGGGTGAAGTCTGCCGGATGGGAGAACAGCACAACCCAGGAATCACCTGCCCAATCATGAAACTTAATGTTGCCTATTGAGCTACCCTGTTCGAAATCTGGTGCAACATCGCCTAAATGTAAAGTCATCTCAGTCTCCAAAAGAAAAAACCAACTATACCCTTGCCGGCTAAATTACGTAGTGACAGTTAAGATATAAGCAAATAAGGATAACTCTCAATCTCAACCTCAACCTCACCGTTGAGCAGTTGCCCGAAGGGATGCCGCAAATCGCTCGACATTTTGATAACCAATAACCCTAGTTTCAGATAATTCCGCACCACCACGGAAAAAAATAATGCCAGGTGGCCCAAATAAATTAAAGCGTTTCAATAACGCCTTGTCGCCACTATTATTAGCAGTAACGTCGGCTTGTATCAAAATCATGGTCTCAAGAATCGGACGAATAAGTGGATCTGGAAATGTAAACTTCTCCATTTCCTTACAAGAGACACACCAATCTGCGTAGAAATCTAGCATCACCGTTTTATTTTTGTACTTCTGAAGAACTTCATCAAGCTCGGCTCCTGACTTAACTCGCTCAAAGTGCAGACTTGAAACTTGCCCACCACGAAAATGATTCAGTGGTGCGAGTGCATCGCGTCCGCCACTAACCAAGCCAAAAAGTTGCATCAACCCTAGAGCGACGAAAACGATGCCTATGGATTTTGAGATCCATCCTTGTGGTTTAGTCGACAATAAATAGGCTCCATAACCAATCCCAATTGCGCTCCATCCGAGCATTTGCCCTAACGGGAAAAGAAATGGTGAAACCATCCAAAGAGCAACTCCGAGCATCAGTACACCGAAAAACTTTTTTACATCCTCCATCCATGCACCACTGCGTGGCAGGAGGATGCCTGCAGAAAGACCAAGTATTAACAGCGGGACACTCATACCGATAGCCATCGCGAATAATGCGCCGCCGCCTACAAGGATGTCCCGCGACTGACTGATGTAGACAAGTGCACCCGCTAGCGGTGCAGCAACGCAGGGGCCGACGATCAAT
This sequence comes from uncultured Burkholderiales bacterium, assembly GCA_903836575.1. Lineage (GTDB taxonomy): Bacteria > Pseudomonadota > Gammaproteobacteria > Burkholderiales > Burkholderiaceae_D > Actimicrobium. Next base: position 2,994 of record CAILRJ010000394.1, on the reverse strand, counting down.
GCCGAGATTGCCCCCATAACAAAAACTCCTAGGTGTTTGCCGGAAGAATGATTCCCTGAAATGCGAATTAGCTTTTGTTGAATGGCCGGTGGAACCTGTAATTGATAGACGCCGAACATGGACAACGCAAAACCCACCATCAACATAGCAAACAAGGAAAGCACCCAAGGATTTTGTAATGTTGCCGAAAGCCCCTCCCCGATCAAGCCCGCAGCGACTCCTAGTAGTGTGTACACGAGCGCCATCCCAAGCGAATAAGTAAGAGCTAGAAGGAATCCACGTCGCCGGCTCACTCCGCGTCCCTCTCCCACAATAATAGAAGAGAGTATTGGCACCATCGGCAAAACACATGGGGTGAGGGACAGTCCGAGACCCAGGACGAAAAATATGGGCAAAATTATTAACAGCCGGCCACCTTTGAGTACGGAGGCTATACGTCCTGTTTCAGTTTCTAGACGCTCAGTTGATGCACCATCGTCAATGGTCAAATTTGCTAATGCGGGCACCTGATTGACGCCTGCAGTGGAAAGCGTTGATAACTTTATTGTGCTGTCCATTGGCGCATAACAAAGTCCCGCATCTGCACAGCCTTGGCCCGTCACTACTAATTCAAACGCGCCGTCAGCGACGACTGGAATATTGAATCGCAATGTTTTACGGAATGTTTCTACATTTTTTTGAAAAGTATCATCGAATTTTACTTTTCCTAATGGGAATATAGCCTCCCCAAGAGTCCCATTGGTGGCCTTGAATTGAAAATGATCCCGGTACATATAGTAGCCGTCTGCAATTTCATAGGTAACTGTTACTGTTCCTGGTGCTGAAACCTCGGCGGAAAAACGAAACGCTTGTTCAGGCTCAAGATAATTATTTTCAGCATTCGCTGCAAATGAAAAAGACAAAAGCAACAAGCTCAGAAGAAAAGGGGCAAATCTAAAAATATTGAAACCAACAAAAAACGATGTCATTCAAAACTTCCAAAAAAAGCGGTGAGCTTGGCACACCATCATGGTGAGGATTCTCGATCTTGGCACAAGCAGCAACTTTATGCACAATGCTATTGTGTGTCATAAGCCTTTTTGCGTAATGATTCAGCTCTCAAGAAGGTACTGGTAATTGCCGTCACCTCGTTTGATGGGCGAGCTTACGAACGTAAGACAAAGGAACAATGAAGGCCTTAATCACCGACAACAAAGCAGAACAATATATCCACCGTGTGGCGAGGAAGCTTGACGCACTGCACCGTCCGCGACGTAAGCGTCCACGCAAGGCATCTTGCATGACGTGATTTTTGTAAGGGAAGTTGATACGTCGGACTAAGAATAAGTCCCCACTTGTTTGGATAGCATCAATCATCATGACCGGGTAAACGACAATCATCATGGCCGGTTGTGGGGCTGATTGTCGCTGGTTAGCAGGTCATGGTTTTTCCTCCTGGATGGTTGTCGTCGATGATTGTCGCCGACGGGCAGACTGTTTATCGTTGGCGGCTCGGCGGCGGTAACTCTCGACGTTCAGTTCGAAGAGGGTCGAATGGTAAACCAGGCGGTCAATAGCGGCAACGGTCATGCCGGGATCCGGAAAGATGCTATTCCATCCAGAGAAGGGCTGGTTGGCGGTAATGAGCAGACTGCGGCGTTCATAGCGTTCGGCAATCAGTTCAAACAGCACGCTGGTTTCGGCCTGGTCCTTGATGCCGTAGGAGATGTCGTCGAGGATGATCAGGTCGAAGCGGTCGAGTTTGGCCAGCGCGGATGGCAGTTGCAAGCTCTGGCGAGCCGCCTGCAGTTTCTGCACGAGTTCTCCGGTATGTGTGAACAGAACCCGGTAACCGGCGTCGATCAAGGCATGGCCAATGGCGCACCCCAGATGGCTCTTGCCGACACCCGGCGGGCCGAAGATCAGCACGGTGGCACCGCGCTCGATCCAGGCATCGCCACTCGAGAGCGCCGTCACATGGGCCTTCGACAGCAATGGCACGACGCTGAAATCAAAGGTTGCCAAGGTCTTGGTCGGTAACTGTCAACCTACCTGTCGCGTCACTTCAAACAATTTCCTTAATAATTTCCGGGTAATTGCGCTCCGGATTGAGCCAAACCTCATCCTTCAACACCCAGTTTCTGGTGGCACCTGACCGTAAGCGCTCACTCGGCGGCGTGATTGCGCCGTGTCGTGATGTCGTATAAATCAGAGCGCAGCGGATTGCTGGCGAAGTGAATTTTCCAGAGGCGGGGCGTGAGTTCATGGACCTTGAATGCCGGCTGCTGCTCCACGCGCTGCAGCACATCAACAAGGTAGTCGTACGGATCGATGTCGTGCAGCCGGCAGGTCACGATCAGACTTTGCATGAGGCCGATGTGCTTGGCGCCCAGCTCGGTCCAATTGAACAACCAGTTTCTCCGGCCCATCGGGATAACGCGCAGGGCGCGCTCCAGATGATTGGTGTCGATTGGAACATCCGGATCATCGAGGTAAACTTCAAGGCCGGCACGCCGTTCACGCAAGTACGCGAGCGCGCCAGTGAAGGGGCTACTGGGTAAAAAGCCCTGATGTTCGAACTGCTTGTCGATCCAGGCAAAGATCCGTTGGACGACGGGTTTGGCGTGGGTGATTCGCCAGGCCTGTTTCGCGGCACCGGTCAGTTGATGTTCACGAATGTGGGCTTCAGCAGCAAAGAGCGCACCTATCCATTCCAGTGCCTGCCCGGCTGGACCGGGTTCGATGTCTTTGGCTTCAAAGATTTTACGGCGCGCATGCGACCAGCATTGTGCATGCGTCAGTCCGATCTTCCTGGCGTACTGCGCATAGGCTGCATAACCATCGGTTTGTAGTACCGCACCTTGCGGCAGCGACAGGCCGAGTACTTCCTGAATGTGGCTGGCGGCGCGGCTCGGGTAGTAAGGGAAGCAAATTTCATCCTGCTGACCATACACGGGCCAGAAATACGCCGCCTTCATCTTGCCGGTGCCGGTCGGTCCGGCCTTGATCGATGTT
>CAILRJ010000393.1 GCA_903836575.1 uncultured Burkholderiales bacterium | reverse complement strand
TGCCGAGATTGATGCAGCGACGCAGCAAAATGCGCAGCTTGTTCAGGAAGCCGTGACAAACACCGCTGCACTGCGTCAGCAAAGCGAACAATTGCGTGACGCAATCGATTTCTTTACCGAGCCATCATTGCAAGCGCGTGTTCCGCAGTCCTTACGATTGCCGGTGTTACCGGTGTTACTCGCCGTTGCCTGATGCCCTCAAGAGTCCCGGCTCAATGTGGCGCAAGCTGGGCCCGCCAGCGCGCCAGATAGGCCAGAACGGTCGCCGGGCTGGACATTTGCGGATAGGAGTGCGGTATGACTTCGCCTTTAGGAGCGGTTTTTCGATCGAGTAACTCCCAGCTGTTAATCAGTTTGCTGGACTGTCTGAAAGCATCGTCGAATGAACTGCTTTTTGGCAGCGACTCTTTAAAAAAAGCGCGTCCGAAATACGTAAAGTCGTTATCGTCGGTGCAGCCAAATGAGCTACGATCGTGTCGCGCCGCCGTGATGACGAGCGTATGTTCATCCATCAGCGGCGCAATGAATCCCCCGGCATAGCAGGCTGATACGACCACCACTTTCCAGCGGATCTGCTGTTGCTTGAGCAGCAGTGCCAGCTCGCGTGCCGGCAAACCGGGCAGGTCCATGCCAAATTGGCCCAGGACCAGTTCATGTGTCGGCGTGCCATGACTGGTGAGGAACAGAAACAGGATGTCTTTTTGCCGGTCCATCCGGCTGGCGATTGCTTGCAAGGCGACGCGCAGACTGGTCCGGGTTGCCATCGGCTGGGTGTCGACCGTATTGCGGCTGTTGATGAGCGTCAGCGAGTGCCCGCGCGTGCCGAAATCACGATCGAATTGCTTGCGTACAAATTCCACTTCGCGCCGGAACACTTCCTGCGTGCCGTCGCCGGCGACTCCCAGGAAATACATGCTGATACGTGACGGGTCGGATGGGGTCAGCGTTGCCAGCGCCTGATCGAGCAACGGCCGCTGCAAGTACAGTGCGGCCTCAACTTGTTGTTCGATTCGGGTCTGTTTGGCAGCGCTTTGTGCCAGGGCAGTCCCGGTTGTCGATAGCAGCGTGGCAGTCAGGAAAAATTGGAGGAAAAAAGAATGCATCTCGCATTGGCCCGAAGGAATCTGGATGACTCAACCTTACCAGATCAATCGGGCGCAACGGTGTTTCGTCCGGGGTGTCAGGCCAGCTTGTTGAGCCCGGTAATTGCATAGCCTTTTTTGCCTATTTGCAGTTCGGCATCATCAATCGCATACGTCGAGCGGGCCTGCTGGTCGCCAAGTTCCATGCCACGCGCAACATCGGACCATTCGGTGTTGATGACTTCATCCGGGATGATTTTTCCTTCCGGGACCGCGAGGTAAGATACTTGACCTTCAGACTCAGTTCGTTGGTATAAATCGATGCGCATGGCAGTTCCTTCTTCATGTGGGTGTTCCAGTGTGACACCGGTTACATCAAAAGGTTGCCTTTGTTACCTTTCAGGTGGCCGGCGCAGCACGGGCGGGGCGTCCGCCTATCCGTGACAGCTGGCTGAGCGGCAATTCAATCCACTGATGAAACATGGCACCTGCCAGCAAGCTGCTGATCCATGCAGTCAGCATGCCAAGGCCTTGCCAGAGGGGAGTGGCCGGAACGAAGTGGCTGAACCATGCATTGACCAGCAGACAGACCGGGAAATGAATCAGAAACACCGCATAGGACCGCTTGGCCAGTTGGTCAATCCATCCCAGTCTCCGGTCATGGTTCCATGCATCACCAGTGCTGCTCCGGTTGATGATCACGAGGGCGCAGGCAAGCACGACGGCTACCGCGATACGGCTACGAAAATCGATCGCCAGCGCGATGACTGCCGGCAGCAGGATCGCGCCTAGCAACAACTTGGCGGCAGCCGGGGAGCGCCGCAGATCACGTGCCCACCAAGCCATCGCACCGAGGCCGTAACTGCCAAAAAAATACGGTGCCCAGTCATCCCAGGCCGCATCACGATTGATCACCAGTAATGACAGTGCTGACAGCAGCACCACAAGTGCCGGCAACATCCAGGCAGTAGAGCGGCGTGTGGCTAGCGCACCGGAGACCCACAGCAGCAGCGTCATTAATGCGTACAACTGGAAATCGATTGCGACATACCAGGCACCAGCCGATACCGAGGCGTAGCCCAACACGCCATGCAGTAGCAATGCGTGGGCGGCCAGCTGGCTCATCGTTGGCGGTGCCGAGATCGACGCATGGGTCATCCACAGACTTGCTAGCGCCGAGGCAGCCACCGCCAGCAAAGTAGCGACCAGGAAGGGCGGTACCAGTTTCAGATAACGTCGACCGATCGTGCGCCACGGACTGGCAATGCCGGGTGTTCCCGATGGCGACAAGGACCGCGCAGCCAGAAACCCGCCAGTCACCAGAAAGACCTGGACGGCGATACGCGCGTAGTCGTCCAGCCAGGCAATCAGTGCCGGTGCGACCAATTCAACCTGGTCGGACATCGGTCCGTAGAAAGCCAGATGATGCAGTACGATCAGTTGTACGGCGACGATCTTGAACAGATCGACCGAGCGAAACTGGCGCGTCGACATAACGTTGTCAAAGATCGGAGAGGTACCCATGCATGCTTCCATTAATTGCTAAGGGCGCATCATAACTGGTTGGTGGAATCATGGGTTTGTGCTTGCGCAGCAAGTGGCGGCACGTCTCGCAGATAGCCCGCGGAGTGGGCATACCCTCAGGTGAATTCGGCAGCGGGTAAAAGATTTGCACCAGGAAAAATACCTAAACCAGCACGTCAGGCCAGCCGATTTCGACTCGGGGTTTCAGTTCCAGATCAGCGCGACGACGGCGGTGATGATGCCAAATCGGCGCATCAGGTCGACCAGGCCTGGCAGGATTTCTCCTCCCGGGAACCGCCGGCCCCACCAGACTACCAGTGCCGCATCGCTCTATAGAACAGGCGGAGAACCTGTTCCTGCATGAAGTTATCTGCCGCCTTCGTCTCAGGAAAGACGGATCAGTAGGTGTCGTCGAGCAATTTCAGTGCACGTTCTGCGGTGTCGGTCATCGCCCACAGGTAGTCGCTCTTGATCTGGTCACTGTGATTGCAAAAATTTTCCAGGCCCTCGCCGCTGATGAGCATGGTTTGGGCATGCAGGTGTCCAAGCAGTTTGCGCAACTCTTCATGGAGTTCGGTGTGTTGTTGCATTTCTATGATCTTGTTCATCGAGCGTCGCGCAGCACCGGGTACTTCGGTATGGAGGGTACCGGCCTCTGGTTGCGGTGTTTCAGATTTCTCTTTGGCTGAAGTAGGATCGATTGATTTCAACATGGCATCGAGATGTTTGGAATTGTTGTTGATAGTCATAGCCTGCTCCTGGGTTGCTGTGGGTGATTAGAGAATCTGAGTTTGCTGAAACCATGAGTTCAGTATGGTCAGATGTCATCGAATCAACAATCCACAAAACAGGGACAGTTTCTGACAGGAAAATTCTGATAGTTTGTCGGGGAATCGCTACAAGCGATATTGACTCTTAGTTTTTTTATAGGTGACCTAATTGATCAAGCCATGCTCGATCGCATACCGCGACAGCGCAGTATTACCCTTGAGACCGGTCTTTTCAAGAATCCTGGCCCGGTAGGTCGTTACCGTACTGGCGCTCAGGTGCAGCGCAGCAGCGATTTGCACCAGGCTGTCCCCCGAGGCGAGTAGTTTCATTACTTCAAGCTCACGGTCCGACAAGGCTTCATGCGGAAACCGCACTCCCTCGCCCATCAACTCTGCGAGTCGTTCGACGAGTGCCGGGCTGACATATTTGCGGCCTACCGCTGCGGTGCGCACCGCTTCGATAATGACCGCTGCAGAACTATCCTTGGTCAGATAACCAACCGCACCCTGGCGCAGCGCACGCACTGCATACACTTCTTCCGAGTACATGCTGAACATCAGCACCGCCAGCTTGGGTTGTTCCTGGCGCAATTGCTTGAGTAACTCCAAACCGTTCCTGCCGGGCAGGGCAATGTCGACCAGAGCCACGTCAAATACCTGTGCGTCAACCAGCTTCATGGCGGCATGGCCTGAGTCGGCTTCGCCTGTGACAACAATGTCATCGGTCGTGCCGAGCATCAGGCGAACTCCACTGCGCACTACTGCATGATCATCGACGAGCATGACCCGGATTGTTTCAGCGACCATCAGCAATCCCCGGTAAAGGCATCAGGACAGACACCGTGGTACCGTTACCCGGGTTGCCGGCAATGTGCAAGGTGCCACCAAAATGACCTATCCGTTCGCGCATGCCCAGCAATCCCCACGAGTCTTGCTGCTCGACTTGTTCTGCACTCACGCCGATGCCGTTGTCTTTGATGTTGATATGCAAAGCGTCGCCCGTACGGAGAATGTGCAGGCTGACATGCGAAGCCCGTGCATGGCGTTGCACATTAGTCAGTGCTTCCTGGACGATACGAAACAGCGCGATGCTGCGTTCTGCATCCAGGCGACTATGCAGGATGTGATTGTCGATCTGCAGGTTCAGTAACAGGCCGGCGCGCACCGTGATGCGCTCGGCGACCCATTCGATTGCGCTCCAGATCCCCAGTTCGTCCAGAACGCTGGGTCGCAGGTCGGTAATGACGCGGCGTACGGTGCCGATGGCTTCATTGGCCAGCCGATCCGCTTCTGCGAGGCTGTCAAAAGGCAGGATGCCGTAACGACTTACCTGGTCTATCGCAACGGCGTGATACGCCTTGATGCCGGTCAGTATCGCGCCTAGTTCGTCATGGATTTCGCGGGCAATGCGCTTGCGCTCGTTTTCCTTGATGTGTTCCTGATGCGCGCCCAGTTTGCGCAGGCTCTCTTGCGTCTGACGCAACACCCGTTCGGCTTCCCGGTGTTCGGTGATGTCGAGCCAGGAGCCGATGAGCCTGACTGGCTGGCCTGCCGCGTCAATCACGGTCCTGTTCCAGGCCCGGACATATCGCACGGTACCGTCCCGACGCAAGATGCGTTTTTCATATTTGTAGTCGCAGCGTTCGCGCAGGCAGCGCGCGAATTCTGCTTCTGACTCTTTGCGGTCGTCAGGATGCACATAGTGATGAGCCAGTGCCATGGACGGCGAGATAGATTGCGGTAATTCTCCGCAGATCGCGAAAATTTCGTCGGAGCAATGCATTTCATTACTGGCAATATCGAGTGACCAGCTGCCCAAATGTGCCATGTCCTGGGCGGTCGTCAGGATGGCGCGGGTATCGCGTAGCGCACTTTCGATACGCCGTCGTTCCGCGATTTCCTGATGCAGTAATGAATTGGCATGAACCAACTCGGCAGTGCGTTCCAGTACCCGTCGTTCCAGTTCGTCGCGGCCGTTGCGCAACGCTTCTTCGTTGAGAACGGCCTGCGTGACATCGCGCTGGGTCGAAGCGTAGTAGTGTTCGCCGCCCTGGGCATCGCTGAGCGGGTACAGCCCCAGTTCATTCCAGAACAGGGTGCCGTCGCGGCGATAGTTGCGCATCAGCGTGCGCAGGGGTTCGCGCTTGTTGATGGCCGCGCGGATCAATGCCCTGTTTGCTTGTGCTGTATCGGTTCTTTGCAGGAAGTTGCAATTCCAGCCCAATACTTCTTCCTGCGAATAGCCGGTCAATCTGGAGAACGCCGGGTTGGAAAAAATAATTGGTGCGCCAGGCAGCCGCATGTCACAGATCACGATGCCGTCTGTCGCGTTTCTGATGATGGCTTCGGGGAAAGGAAGCTGCTGGGCATCAAACATACTGACCTTAGTGGAGGGTTGGCTGTACACCGATACAGGCGAACAGCCCGGTCAGCAAGGGTCCGGGCAAGGTAGCGTCGGCGTGTCGTCGATGCGGATTCTGTGTAGTCATTTTTGCGCAGCCAATCGTGTAACGATCAAAACACTACCCGTCATCAACGTGCGAAGTCTATCACTGGTAGTTACGTCAATTCCAGGGGACGAATAAATTTGACGGATCGATAGCTTAGTCGCGCTACGTGCCGAGGCGCAGGATGGGCGCCTCGTCACCGGCTAAACGGAAAATAGCGACGGCACGGGTCAGTGCCATGGTCTGATCCTGAAGACTTTCGGCGGCTGCGGCCGCTTGCTCGACCAGCGCCGAATTTTGCTGGGTCATTTCATCCATCTGGGTGATGGCCTGATTGACTTCAGTGATACCGGCGCTCTGTTCCTGGCTGGCGGCGGCAATCTCGGACATGATGTCGGCTACCCGTTTGACCGAGCTGACGATCTGCTGCATGGTCTGGCCCGCATCGTCAACCAGTTGGCTACCGGTATCGACTTTGCCGACCGTATCGGCGATCAATATTTTGATTTCTCTGGCAGCGCTTGCCGAGCGTTGCGCCAGGCTGCGCACTTCCGACGCGACGACCGCAAATCCGCGTCCCTGCTCACCGGCACGGGCTGCTTCGACGGCAGCGTTAAGCGCCAGGATATTGGTCTGGAATGCAATGCTGTCGATCACCCCGATGATATCGACGATTTTGCTTGAGCTCTGCTTGATCGACGACATGGTATCGACCACCTGACCGACGACACCACCCCCTTTGATCGCAAAATCCGACGCGGAAATCACCAGTTGATTGGCCTGTCGCGCATTGTCGGCATTTTGCCGGACTGTCGCTGTTAACTCCTCCATTGACGAAGCGGTCTGTTCGAGCGAGCTGGCTTGCGACTCGGTGCGCGAGGACAAGTCGGCATTGCCGGAGGCAATTTCCCGCGTCGCCACGGCGATGGTGTCGGAGCCATGGCGCAGCTGTTTGATGGTGTTGATCAGACTGTCATTCATGTCTTTCAGTGACTGCATTAGCGCGCCGGTCTCATCGGTGCTGCGTACCGTGATTTCGGCGGTCAGGTCGCCATCCGCTACCCGCCGTGCGATCGTGACGGCAGCGCGCAAAGGCTGCACGATGCTGCGTGAAATGGTGACGCTGATAAACAGCGTCAGTAGCAGCGCCGCTGCGGCCAGTCCCAGCATCAGGTTGCGGGCGGACGCGTAGGCACTTCTGGAGTCCTGGCCGGAGGTCTCGACCCGCTTGAGCTGCTGTTCAATGATTGCCTTGAGTGCCGCGCTGTAGGCTTGCTGTGGCTCGCGGAAATCGCTCATCAAAAAATCAGCGGCCTGCTCTTTTTTGTATTCGCTGATGGTCTTCATGAACTCGGCCTGGCCAGCCAGGTATTTTGCGCGGGTTGCTCCCAGCGTTACGAGCAGTTGTTTGTCGTCGGGGCTGGCCAGCAGTGCCTGGAGCTGGCGCGTGTTGTCACTGATGAGCTTGTTGGCGCTGGCGACGATGCCGGCTTCGATCTTGACCTTGGTCGGGTCGATCAGGAATAGCGTATTGCGCATGGCCTGATCGCCGCGATCAACCGCTGCCTGAATCTGGTAGCCCAGTAGCACCGTTGGCACCCGGTCACGCGTGAGGCGCTCGGTGGCGCTGTCGAGGGAGCCGAGGCCGGTCAGACCCACCGCTGCAATGGCCAGCATAAAAATCAGGCTAGCACCAAAACCGGCTGCCAAACGGGTACCAATAGGCAAATTTACTATCTTCACGTTGCTGTCTCCGGGGATTTTTTTTTGAGCGTGCATTTTTCGTGCGGAAACTATAAACGAATTTTTGCTGCAATCAGGTCAAATCCATACCTTGTTCGGGCGGATTGCTCGTCTATTATTGGCTTCTTGATATAAGTTGATGACGGAGTAACAATGTTCCAGCCGCAGCGCGAACCGCTTTCACCGGAGATGCACATTTTTGATCGTGCCATCGCACTCAAGCCGCAG
>CAILRJ010000392.1 GCA_903836575.1 uncultured Burkholderiales bacterium | reverse complement strand
TGGTGCTCATGGTTGGTACCTCGTCGTGATGGCGGGTGTGGCTGTTGCGCTCTGAGCGAAAGGCTAACTGAACACCTCATGAAAAACAAGAAATTGCCTGCGAGCCGGGAAACGTTTCACTGTAAAATCGCCGCAATTCATTTTTGGAATTGCCATGTCCGATCTCATTCCCGACCTGTTCTCGGTTTCACCGCAAATCAAGGCTGAAATCCTGGCCGAAGCCCTACCCTACATCCGCAAGTTCCACGGCAAGACCATCGTCGTCAAGTACGGCGGTAATGCCATGACCGAAGAGCGTCTCAAGCATGGATTTGCACGTGACGTAATTTTGCTCAAGCTGGTCGGCATGAATCCGGTTGTGGTCCATGGCGGTGGTCCGCAGATCGACAATGCACTCAAGAAGATCGGCAAGCAGGGTACCTTCGTTCAGGGCATGCGCATCACTGACGAAGAAACCATGGAAGTCGTCGAATGGGTTCTGGGTGGTGAAGTCCAGCAAGACATCGTGATGCTAATCAATCATTACGGCGGCCAGGCAGTCGGCCTGACCGGCAAGGATGGCGGTCTGATCCGCGCCCGCAAAATGAAAATGCCGGACCGCGAAAATCCGGGCCAATTTCTTGACCTGGGTTTCGTCGGCGAGATCGATGCGATCAACCCGGCAGTGGTCAAGGCGTTGCAGGATGACGCCTTTATCCCGATTATTTCGCCGATCGGTTTTGGCGAAGACGGCCAGGCCTACAACATCAATGCCGACCTCGTTGCCGGCAAGATTGCCGAAATCCTGAAAGCCGAAAAGCTGATCATGATGACCAATATTCCCGGCGTGATGGACAAGAGCGGTAACCTCGTCACCGACCTGTCGGCCCGCGAGATCGATGAGATGTTCGCCGACGGAACGATTTCCGGCGGCATGTTGCCGAAGATCTCGTCGGCCCTAGACGCGGCCAAATCCGGTGTCAATACGGTCCACATCATCGACGGTCGCATCGAACATTCGTTGCTGCTCGAAGTGCTGACCGAGCAGGCTTTCGGGACCATGATCCGATCGCATTAGTATCGTAGGGCGGGCGCGCTTTTTACGCGCCCGCGCGAACAGAACGCATCACCTCACCTCACAAAAAACCATCACCCCGGCAATCCGCCGAATCCAAAACGCGCCACCAGCTCTAACGGTGCAGCGCTTGCGGCCTCCCTGAAAATCGCGATCCCGTCAATGACCAGCGGCACCGCCATTGCCTGCGCAAATGCGGCCCGGGCATCCTGCGCCATCGCTTGTGCAGTGGCAGGTTCCACGTTCGTCAGGTTGTCACTTAACGTCATATGAAAACGGAATTCCTCTTCGGTGTACGGATAGCCCCACTGCTGCAGCAATACCTGCTGGCGCGCGGTCAGCGGCGCGCTACTCCTGCGCGCCATTTCGGCGGCGTTCGGTGCTGCGCGCAGTAGCTCGAAATGCCGCACGCAATCCTGTGCCAGCGTGCTGATCTGCGGCACCGGGCCGCCCGCTTGCAGCGCCAGGAAATTTCCCAGTAATCGCACGGACGGCTGCGGCACTTCAAGTGCTGTCTGATGCGATGCAAAGATGCCAGCACAGGCCAGCAGTTGCGCCTCGTCGCAGCTAGCGGCCAGCTGGAACGGCGCTTTCAGCGTCGCATGAAAGCCGTACCGTCGCGCACTATCGCGCAATCGCGCCGTCGCATCGAGACCGCTGATCCGCTGCTCCGGATCGCGCCCCAGCCAGCGGCAACCGGCCTGCCACCAGGGTGAGTCGCTCGCAGGGGCAAAGTAGACGGCATAGCGGATGCGGCTACCAGAAATGAAAGTGGACATCGTAACCAGTCAAAAAATGAATCGGTTCGTGATCCTAGCCGAAGAAATCGGCCGCGATCATGCTACCGTCCACTCGTTCCTCACAAATTCACCACTCATGACTCTGATCCGCAACGCCATCCTGATCACCGCGACGCAGCACCTTCCGGGCGCACTCGCGTTCAGTGGCCAGTACATCACCGCGCTGCAACCCGGCAGCAACGGCCACGAAGGACACGACTGGCACGGCGATTTGCTGCTGCCCGGACTGGTCGAACTGCATACTGACAACCTCGAAAAGCACCTGATGCCGCGCCCGAAAGTCGCCTGGCCAGTGATTCCAGCGATCATCGCGCATGACGCCCAGATCGCCGCTGCCGGGATTACCACCGTACTCGATGCGATCGCCGTCGGCGACATCGATCCCGACAGCATGCGCATGCAAACCCTGACCAGTTGCGTTACCGGTCTGCACCAGGCGCAACAGGCTGGTATCCTGCGGGCCGACCATTTTCTCCATCTGCGACTGGAGCTGGCATCGCAAGACCTGCTGGAACTGTTCGAGCCACTGGTCGACGAACCGCTGCTGAGGATGGTCTCGCTGATGGACCACACGCCGGGTCAGCGCCAATGGAGTGACTTCGACCACTACCGCACGTTCATCACCGGCAAGCGCGGCTGGAGCGACCAGAAAGTTACCGAGATGCTCGACGGCATGCTCGAGCGCCAGGTCCGGTTTGCCGATGTCAACCGGCGGGCTGTGGTCGCGCGCTGTCAGGCACGGCCTGTTCCGGTGCCACTCGCCTCGCATGACGACACCACATCGGAGCACGTCACCGAGGGACATGGCGACGGCGTGACGATGTCGGAATTTCCGACCACGCTGCTGGCCGCCCGCGCGGCGCGTGCGCATGGTCTGGGCATCATCATGGGTGCGCCAAACCGGGTGCGTGGCGGTTCGCATTCGGGCAACATCGCCGCTGCCGAGCTGGCACAGGCCGGTTTGCTCGATGTGCTGTCGTCGGATTACGTTCCCGCAAGCCTGCTGCACGCCGCATTTTTGTTGCAAAAAGACGGCCTGAGCCTGCCGCAAGCCATCGCGACGGTATCGCGCAATCCGGCACGGCTGGTGGGGTTGGACGATCGTGGCGAAATCGCCGCCGGATTGCGCGCGGATTTTCTGCGGGTGCGGGTGGTGGAAGGTATTCCGGTGGTGCTGGAAACATGGAAGGCGGGCGTGCGGATTGCGTGAGGTCGGTTTCTTCGCGAGATTCCATTTCCTAACCAGTTGATATTATTCATGTTTCGGTATATTTTTAAAAAACTCAAAAATATACCGAAAGCCAGTCCATGTCTGAGCGAACTGCCGATGTCATGCGTCAATATATCGACGCAGTGTCTGTTTTCGAAACGCATGAAGAGGCGCTCGTCGAAGCGGAGCAAGTACGTGGTGGCATGTATTGGCACAAGGGTTCGACTGCCTCACCTGACGAAAGCTATCTGGTACGAACGAGTGCATCTGGCAGTGAAAAAAGTCTTGGCCGGCGAACTCCGGAAACCGAAGCGATGTATGACAAATTCCTGCAACGAAAAGAAATGGCGCAGCAACGACTGGCCGGTTTGGCGGCATCACTTGCTCGACACAAGAGAATGAACCGCGCATTGCGCGTCGGACGCGTCAACCCGCTGATCGTCGACATCCTCAATCGTCTCTCCGCGACGCGTTTGAGCGAACATTTTCGCGTGGTGGGAACGCATGCACTGTATGCGTATGAATCGGCCGCAGGCATTACCTTTGCCGATGACGCAGTCGCCACGCGGGACATTGATCTGCTGTGGGATGTGCGCAAGCGATTGGCCTTCGATACGGCATTGCGGCAAGTTGACAGCTCGATGTTGGGCGTGTTGCGCAAGGTTGATGCAACTTTCCGGATCAGGGATTCGCAGAAATATACTGCCGTCAATAAAGATGGCTTCGAGGTGGATATTCTTCGACGCAAGCAAGTTGCCGATGATCCCCATCCGATCAGACTGAGCGAGGACGAAGAGGATTTCTGGGTGGTGCAAGCGCCAAGAGCGCAGGAACTGATTGATGCACCCCGGTTTTCTGCGGTGATCGTGGCGACGAATGGTGCGATGGCTCGGATGAATACTCTGTCACCGATGGCATTTGTTCGCTTCAAAAAATGGATGAGCGTATTGCCAGAGAGGGACCCGCTCAAGCGCAGACGGGATGCGCTTCAGGCTAAGGTCGTCGAGGAAGCGGTGCAGGAATATCTGCCGCATTGGGCCAAAAACTGATGCATTAAAAATGCTGTTCCGATTTCCTCCAAAACTAGATGATTCAATCTAGCACGACCGTACTTTTTT
>CAILRJ010000391.1 GCA_903836575.1 uncultured Burkholderiales bacterium | reverse complement strand
GATGGCACTTCGCACAGTGTTGTTAGTAGCATTAGCGAGCTTTTTCGCGGTCGTTGCATTGGCGCCGGTCCCGGCGGTTGCCGGCACTGCCGCTCCGGAGCGTTTGCAGCGCGTGCTCGATGCCGGCCAATTGCGCGTTTGCGTGTGGCCGGAGTATTACGGCATTACCTATCGCAATCCCAAGACCGGCCAGCTCAGCGGGATCGACATCGATATCGCCACCGCGCTGGGCAAGGAGCTTGGCGTGCGGATTCGCTTTGTTGACAGTTCGTTCGGTCTGCTGGTCGACAAGCTGCTCACCGATCAGTGCGATATTGCGATGCACGCAGTGGGTATCACGCCGGCCCGCAGTGCCCAGCTGGCATTCACGCAGCCGTATTTGCGCAGCGACATCTATGCGGTCACCGCCATCAACAATAAGGCGATTACGAACTGGGCGGATCTCGATCAACCCGGCCGCGTGATCGCAGTGCAGGCCGGTACGGTGATGGAGCCGATCATGAAACGCGCGTTGCGACAGGCCACGCTGCTGGTCGTCAAGCCGCCGATGTCGCGTGAAAATGAAGTCGAGTCCGGTCGCGCCGATGCTTTCATGACTGACTTTCCGTACAGCCAGCGCATGCTTGACCTGACCAACTGGGCCCGCGTGATTACTTCGCCACAGCCTTTTCATCAGACCGATTACGCGTATGCGCTGGCGCCGGGCGACCCGTCGCTGCTGAGGCGGGTCGATCGCTTCATGCAAGTTATCCGCGCCGACAAGCGCCTGCTGCAGTTCGCACGCAAATACCGGCTTGACACGATCCTCCTCGCCGATGGTGAGCGGCCTGCACCAGTCCTGTCGGAGAACTGAGTCGCTATGCGTTCGACGTTTCATCAAACTGCGTGGTTGAAAAAAATCCTGCCTGGCTGGAATGCCCGTTATTTTTTCATTGGTTCGGGCGTGCTGTTTGCCTGTCTTATTCTGTTTGGGATGACCGTGTTCGCACAACATGCGCGCGAACAGGCGCTCGGAGCCGAAGCCGAGCATGGCAGGCTCTATGTCAATGCGCTCGAAAATCACGTTTCCGAAACGCTGACAGCGATTGATAGTGCGCTCTGGACATTGGCATTATTAATCGACCAGCAGGACCCGGCTGCCAGTGCGGCCCAGACCACGGCGCTGATCGACGCGGCACTCCAAAGTTCGACCCGGTTGCGCTCGATCTCGGTACTGGACCCGGCCGGCAAGGTGTTGTTCAGTTCGAACCGTCTGCTGGCAGGACGCCAGTTTGACCTCGCGCAGCTCGGCTTTAATGGGCAGGGAGGCGACACGATGATTCCCGGACGACCGCAATTCGTGCGTGACTTTAACGAGATCGGTGGTGCCTTGCGCAACGCTGGAAGCGGCCTCGAACAAGGTTACGTGATTCCGTTCTTGCGCAGTGCATCGGTACAAGGTCTGCCCGTGCTACTGCTGGTATCGGTCAACCCGGGCGCGCTATTTCCGCACTACCGGGCGGTGCTGGGTGCCGAAGTCAGTAACGCGACGCTGTTCGATTATCAGGGCAACGTGCTGGCCGGAACTGGCACGACCGGTCTGGTGATTAATCAGAACTACGCCCGTCTGCCGCTGTTCGCTGATCTGGCGCGCAATATCGAGCACGGCCAGTTCCGTCATATCCTGAAAGAGGGGGGGCGCGATGAGGATGCCTTTATTTTTAATTTTCAGGCCGCACGCAAATTTCCGGTGGTGGCGTTGGTCGGGATGTCCGAGGCCCATGCAATGCAGCGCTGGTCAGCCGGTGCCGGCAATCTGAATTTGCTGGGTGCCTTGATTGCCGGTGTGGTGCTGCTCTACACGGCGGTGTTGTGGCAGGTGATGCGTCACCGCGAAGAGGTGGAAGTCGAACTCAAAAAAGCAAAAGTCGCCGCCGAGCAAGCCAATGCAGCACGCGGTGCGTTCTTGTCCACCGTCAGCCATGAAATCCGTACGCCAATGAATGCCGTGATCGGGATGGCCGGCCTGCTGCGCGAAACGCCACTCGATGCCCAACAGGAAGACTTCGCCATGGCGATCGAGTCGTCGGCGGATGCGCTGATGGTCATCATTGACGAGATTCTTGATTTTTCACGCATCGATGCCGGCAAGATGACGATCGAGGCGGTCGATTGTCATTTGCTGGCGCTGGTCGAAGGCAGTGTCGACGTGCTGGCGTTGAAGGCACGTGAAAAAGGCTTGCGCCTGCTGTGCTTCGTTGAACCCGGCTTGCCGGACACGGTGCTGGCCGACGCCGGACGCTTACGTCAAGTGCTGCTCAATCTGATCGGCAATGCCGTCAAGTTCACGTCGTCCGGCGAGGTCCGGGTCCGCGTCGGGCTGGTCAATCGGCAGCAGGATATCTGTACGGTACGGTTTGAGGTCGACGATACCGGCATCGGTATCTCTGCGCCGGTCATTGCCGGCCTGTTCATGCCGTTTGTCCAGGGTGATGGATCGGTGACGCGCAAATATGGCGGCACCGGTTTGGGATTGTCGATCTGCAAGCGTCTGGTGGAATTGATGGGCGGGCACATTGGCGTCAATAGCAAGCCTGGTATCGGCTCGACTTTCTGGTTTGAATTGCCGATGGTTGTGCCGGCTGGTAGTGCTGCACAGTCGGCTGCGCCGGAGCGAGTCGGTATTGCCGTGCTGGTGGTTCAGCCGCACCGGATTCAGGCGCACATCCTGCGTGCTTATATCAAATCCTGGGGCATGCCGGTGCTTGTGGTCGATACCGCCGCGCGCGCGCTGGCACAACAGCAGCGGCATTTTGCAGGCAGTCTCAAGCAGGTGGTGCTGATCGATTCGACGGTGCCGGACATGACGGCCGGCACGCTGCGCAAGGCGCTGGTCGCCATGGCGCCGGAGAGTCGCTTTATTTTGCTGGCCGACAGCAATGCCGCGCATGAAGAGGCCGGCGCGCACGGGTTTCATGCCAGTTTGCAGCAGCCGCTGCGCCAGTCGACGCTGTTCGATTCACTCAGTGATGCACTGGAGCGGCGGCACGCCGAGCTGCCGGTCGAGGTGGACCGGCGCGCAGTGCAATTACCAGTCCATGTCGGGCAATCACCGTGCGATCGCCGTCTGATATTGCTGGTTGAAGACAACCTGATCAACCAGAAGCTGGCGGTGCATCAGCTCAACCAGATGGGATATGCAGTCGACGTGGCTGCCAACGGGCATGAAGCGCTCGATGCGCTTGCAACCGTGTCGTATGCATTGGTATTGATGGATTGCCAGATGCCATTGATGGATGGGTTTGAAACGACTCGCCGGATTCGCCAGACCGAGCAAGCCGCCGGTGGCCATATCCAGATCGTTGCGATGACGGCCAACGCGATGCAGGGCGACCGCGAGCGCTGCCTGGAAGCCGGCATGGACGATTATCTGGCCAAGCCGATCCGGCGCGAGCTACTCACCCGTATGCTGGCCCAGTATTTGCCGGGTGCCGTGTCCGGCGCGCCGGCGTCTGCGGAGACGCCGGTCGCCGGTTCCAGCGCGCCGTTGTTACTCGACATGCATCGTCTGCAGGACATGTTTGAAGATGACATCGCCGCGCAGCACGGCATGCTTGATCTGTTTGCGTCGACGACGCCGCCGATTTTTGATGAGCTCGGCAGCGCCATTCTCAGCGCCAATTTCACCCGGGCGGCAGCGTTGTGCCACCGCCTGGTGGGGTCCAGTGCGACGCTGGGGATGGATGAGCTAGCCGGCCTGGCACGCAGCGCCGATCGTGCCAGTCATGCGGGCGACTTGCCCAAACTCACGCAATTGTATGAAGCGATGCAGTCGACCTTTGCACGCCTGGTTGATCTGATCCAACGAATGAAAGACACGCCATGATTGTCCTGATCGTCGATGACGACCTCACCAACCTTGCCTTGTTCGCCCACATGTTGCAGGTGATCCCGAATGTCACGCCGGTCAGAATGGCCGACCCGGTCGAGGCACTGGCCTGGTGCCGGCACAACTCACCCGATCTGATCGTGGTCGATTATATGATGCCGAAGATGGACGGCCTGGAATTTCTACAGGCATTTCGTCTCCTGCCGGGCAAGAGCGACGTACCAATCGTGATGGTGACTGCCGACGTGCAGACCGAAGTGCGGCACACTGCACTGCAAATGGGTGCCAACGATTTCCTGACCAAGCCAGTCAATAAAACCGAATTGCGTGCCCGCGTGACCAATTTGCTGGCCCTGCGCGTCGTCCGGCAACAGCTGGCCAGTCGCGCCGAGTGGCTCGCCGAAGAGGTGGCCAAGGCAACGCGTGAAATCGTTGCGCGCGAGCGTGAAGCAATTTTCCGCCTGTCGCGTGCGGCCGAATACCGCGACCCGGAAACCGGCGCGCATTTACTGCGCCTGACCAAGTATGCGCGGCTGCTCGCGGCTAATCTCGGACTGGGGCCGGCCGAACTGGATTTGCTGGGAGATGCTGCACCGATGCACGACATCGGCAAGGTCGGTATTCCTGACCATATCCTGCTCAAGCCGGGCCGGCTCGACGCCGCCGAAATGGAGATCATGCGCACCCATGCCCAGATCGGTGCCGACATCCTGCATGGAAGCGTGTCGCCGCTGCTGCAGGTTGCCGCATCGATTGCGCTGACGCACCATGAAAAATTCGACGGCAGTGGTTATCCGAACGGGCTCAAGGGCGAACAGATTCCGTTGTATGGCCGGATCATTGCGGTGGCCGACGTGTTCGATGCGCTGACCTCATCGCGCCCGTACAAGCCGGCCTGGGAGATTGACCGCGCGGTGACATTGATCCTCGATGGCGCGGGCAGCCACTTTGATCCGGTCTGCGTGGACGCTTTTTTTCAGGACTGGGACAAGGTGATGGAGATCTATCATGACAACCGTGACGGTGACTGACCATGAGCGAGATGATCGATTTCCAGGAACTGAAAACCAGCAACAAGCTGCCTTCGCCGCAAGGCGTGATGCTCAACGTGATCCGCCTGTGCCAGCGCGAACACGTCGCCTTGCCCGAGCTGGCGCGTCAGATTCAGGTCGATCCGATGCTCACAGGACGCCTCATCAAGATTGCCAACATCCTCAATCCGGTTAAAACGCGCAAGATCGCGTCGATCAGCACCGACGTACTGATCCTGGTCGGGGTCCATACAGTGCGCCATCTGGCGCTGGGAATTTCACTGGTTACGTCCTTCCAGAGTGGCGCGTGCGCTGGCTTTAATTACGGCCAGTTCTGGTCGCGCTCGCTGGCAATGGCTTGCGCGGCGCAAGCGCTGGCCGAGCGGATCCGGATTGCGCCGGTAGCCGAAGTGTTTACCTGCGGTCTGCTGGCCGGAATCGGCCAGCTGTCGCTCGCAATGGCGCGGCCCGAGCCGTATTCCGGCCTGCTCGCCCGGCATCGCGGCACTTTGCCGGCAATGCGGATGCAAGCTGAAATAGCATTGTTCGGTATCAACCACCTGCATCTGGCGGCGCTGATGATGGCGGACTGGGGCATCCCGCGTCTGTTTGGCGATGCGGTGCGGTTTCATGAATCACCGCACAGTACCGACTTTGCCGCGGACAGTCGCCAGCAGCGTCTGGTGCAACTGTTGCACGTCGCGGCCCGGATTGCCGACCTGTGCATTACCCGCGATGACCAGCGCGAGGCAGACATCGCCTTGCTGCTCGACAGTGCGGTCAGTATTGACCTGTCTCGCAATATGCTGGTTGCCGCAATCAACCAGACCTCGCGCGAGTGGCGCGACAGCGGTGCGCTGCTGCAGGTGACGACACGGCCCTTGCCGTTACTGGCCGAAGTGGATTGATGCGGGTGTCCTGGGGGTGCGGCGTAAAACTTGGACTGGTTTTGTCCGGGTTAGCCGCCGGCAATGACCTGCCACTGCACCCATTTTTGTTCTGCCTAAATAAAAGGCACCGGTTCCAGCCCAGGCCGGAACTGGTCTGCGACGGTGTTCAGTAGGGTTATGCACAAAGTTATTCACAAAATGCGGGTATAAGTTCCGGACCGGGTCTGGTCGGCGATGCGCTCGCGGCCCTGCCATTTGGATCGGCGAAGCCACGCCCGGCACGGTATAATCCGCCCTTTCCGATTCAACCCGTGGCACCGACTTCGGCGTCACACCAACCTTCCTCTCGCCATGTTGATTTTGCCGGGCTCCAACGCGCTCTCCGCTTTCCGTTCCCAACGCCTGTTAGCGCAATTGCAGAAAGTCGATCACGCGATCATTTCGGTCACCGGTCGCTACCTCCATTTCGTCGATGCCGGCAGCACGCTGTCCCAGTCCGAGCAGGACCGGCTCGATGGCCTGCTGACCTACGGCGAGCCGTTTTCGGGGGCTGCTGACGGCGACGAATTTGTCGTCATTCCGCGTTTTGGCACGATCTCGCCATGGGCCAGCAAGGCCACTGATATCGCCCGCAATTGCGGCATGAGCACGATCCACCGGATCGAGCGCGGCATCGTTTATCACGTCCGGGTCAAGGCCGGCTTGCTGCGCGGTGTCAAGCATCTGGCCGATACCAGCGTGCGCGGCGTTGCTGATGTCTTGCATGACCGGATGACCGAGATGGTCTTGCGTCAGGCCGGGGATGCCGCTGCACTGTTCCGCGAACTCGACGCCAAGCCGCTTGCCACGATCGACCTGACCGGTGGCGGCAAGGCCGCGCTGGTGGCCGCCAATACCGAACTCGGGCTGGCCCTGTCTGGCGATGAAATCGATTATCTGGCGGAGGCATTCACGCAAGCCGGACGCAATCCGACCGACGTCGAACTGATGATGTTCGCGCAAGCCAATTCCGAGCATTGCCGCCACAAGATTTTCAATGCCGACTGGACCATCGATGGCGTCGCGCAAGACATGACACTGTTCGGCATGATCCGCAACACCCACGAACTGCATCCGCAAGGCACCATCGTTGCCTACAGCGATAACTCGTCGATCATCGAAGGCGCCAGCGTGATGCGCTTTTATCCGCGCGGTGCTGCCAGCGGCACGCTGGTAGCAAATGAGTACGCCGCGTCGCACGAACTGACCCACATCCTGATGAAGGTCGAGACGCATAACCATCCGACCGCGATTGCGCCGTTCCAGGGTGCCGCGACCGGTGCCGGTGGCGAGATCCGCGATGAAGGTGCGACCGGTCGTGGTGCCAAACCGAAAGCCGGCCTCAGTGGATTCACCGTGTCGAACCTGATGTTGCCGGGTGCCGTGCATGGCTGGGAAAATGCCCACGATGTCACGACTCCGGTTGCCGACCCGAAAGTGGCGGCGCCGGTCTACGGCAAACCCGAGCGCATTGCCTCGGCACTGCAGATCATGATAGACGGTCCGATCGGTGCGGCGGCATTCAACAATGAATTCGGCCGGCCTATTTTGAGCGGTTATTTCCGCACGTACGAACAGCATGTCAGCGGCACCGTGTTTGGCTATCACAAGCCGATCATGATCGCCGGTGGTATCGGTAGTATCGCCGACCAGCACACCAAAAAGAATGACTTGCCGGTAGGCAGCTTGCTGATCCAGTTGGGCGGTCCGGGCATGCGTATCGGCATGGGCGGCAGTGCGGCCTCGTCGATGGCCACCGGTTCGAACACCGCCGACCTCGATTTCGATTCGGTCCAGCGCGGCAATCCCGAGATGGAACGACGCGCCCAGGAAGTCATCAACTGCTGCTGGCAGCTCGGTGCCGAAAATCCGGTCCTGTCGATCCACGATGTCGGTGCCGGCGGGTTGTCGAATGCCTTCCCTGAAATTACCAACGACGCCAAGCGCGGTGCGATTTTCGACTTGCGCAAGATACCGCTCGAAGAAAGCGGCATGGCACCCAAGGAAATCTGGAGCAACGAATCGCAAGAGCGTTACGTGCTGGCGATTGATCCGGACAGCCTGCCGCTGTTCACCTATTTTTGCGAACGCGAACGCTGCCTGTTTGCCGTTGTTGGTACCGCCACCGAAGAGCGTCAACTGAAGGTGATCGACCCGGCCCACGACAACACGCCGGTCGACATGCCGATGAATGTCCTGCTCGGCAAGCCGCCGAAGATGCATCGCGAAGCCAGCCATGTCGTGTCGCAATTTCCACCGATGGACTTGACCGGTATCGATCTGGCCGACGCCGGCCAGCGCGTTTTGCGCCTGCCCACCGTGGGCGATAAATCATTCCTGATCACGATTGGCGACCGCACCGTCGGCGCCACCAGCGTGCGCGACCAGATGGTCGGGCCGTGGCAAGTGCCGGTGGCCGATTGTGCGGTCACCGCCATGAGTTTCGAAGGCACTCTCGGCGAAGCGATGTCGATGGGCGAGCGCACCCCGCTGGCTGTCATCAACGCGGCTGCATCGGGCCGGATGGCGGTCGGTGAAGCGATCACCAACATCGCTGCAGCAGCGATTGCCGAACTTTCCGATATCAAGTTGTCGGCCAACTGGATGGCGGCTTGCGGCCAGCCGGGGCAGGACGCGGCGCTGTTCGATACCGTCAAGGCGATCGGCATGGAACTCTGCCCGGCACTCGGTATCAGCATCCCGGTCGGCAAGGATTCGCTGTCGATGCGGACCACCTGGAAAGCCGACGCAGCCGACAAATCGGTCACCTCGCCAGTCTCGCTGATCGTCTCGGCGTTCGCGCCGGTGACCGATATCCGGCGCTCGCTGACGCCGCAGTTGCGGACCGATCTGGGTGAAACGTCGCTGATCCTGATCGACCTGGGACGTGGCAAGAACCGGATCGGCGCCTCGGCGCTGGCGCAGGTCTACCAGCAGCTTGGCGACACGACTCCCGACCTCGACAGTGCCGATGACCTCAAGGGATTTTTCGCGGCGATCCAGCAACTCAATGCCGGCGGCCGGCTACTGGCTTACCACGACCGTTCCGATGGCGGCCTGTATGCGACGCTATGCGAAATGGCCTTCGCCGGGCGTGCCGGCGTGACCGTCAACCTCGACATCATCGCGATGGAAAGCGAACACGCGGCCGACTGGGGCGATTCGAAAAACTGGGCTTCGCAAGTCAGCGAGCGGCGTAACGAACTGAGCTTGCGCGCATTGTTCAACGAAGAACTCGGCGCCGTGATTCAGGTCCGCGCCGACGAAAAATCGGACGTCATGAATGTGCTGCGCAGCTTTGACCTCGGCGCCTGCAGCCACATCATCGGCAAGCTCAACGAACGCGGCGCGATTGAATTTACGCGCGATGCCAAAGTGATTTACCAGGTCCCGCGGATCGACCTGCACCATTTCTGGAGCGAGACCAGCTGGCGCATTGCGCGCCTGCGCGACAACCCGGCTTGCGCCGACGCCGAATATGCCCGCATCACCGACAAGCACGATCCGGGCATGTCGCCGGTGCTGACCTTCGATGCGCAGGAAGACATCGCTGCGCCGTTCATCGCCACCGGCGTGCGGCCTAAGGTCGCGATCCTGCGCGAGCAGGGCGTCAATTCGCATATCGAAGCCGCCTACGTGATGCACAAGGCCGGCTTCACTGCCGTCGATGTGCACATGAGTGATTTGATTTCCGGACGCGCGCGACTGGCTGATTTCAAGGGTGTCATAGCGGTCGGCGGATTCTCGTACGGTGACGTGCTGGGCGCCGGCGAAGGCTGGGCCAAGACCATCCTGTTCAACCCGGCGCTGGCCGAACAGTTCGCGGTGTTTTTCCAGCGCACCGATACTTTCGGTCTGGGCATTTGCAACGGTTGCCAGATGATGAGTAATCTGAAGTCCATCATCCCCGGCGCGCAAGCCTGGCCAAAATTCACGCGCAACAAGTCAGAGCAATTCGAAGCGCGTTTCGGCATGGTCGAGATCGCCGCCTCGCCGTCGATCTTCTTCGACGGCATGGCCGGTACCCGCACCCCGATCGCCGTCGCGCATGGCGAAGGCTATGCCGACTTCATGCTGACCGGCGACATCAAGAGCGCCGTGGTGGCGCTGCGCTATGTCGACAACAAAGGCGCGGTCACCGAAGACTATCCGTACAACCCGAATGGCTCGCCGGATGGCATCACGTCGGTGACGACGCCGGATGGCCGCTTCACGGTGCTGATGCCGCATGCCGAACGGGTCTTCCGCAGCACGCTGCATTCGTGGCATCCGGAGCAGTGGGGCGAGGATGCACCGTGGATGCGGATGTTCCGCAATGCGCGCAAGTGGGTGGGGTAACACACGCACGTCGATGTGTTGTTAGAACAGGTGGTGCACTGCCCTGAGGTTATTGCACCATCCGCCTGAAGCTGTTCATGCTGCGTCATGAACAGCTTCTTCCCCCTCAGAGCTTGCTCAATTCCAGTTCCACAGCTTCATGCTTAGCCAGCATGGTCTGCGATGGCTGACTCATACGGCTCACTACCACCGTGGCAATCCAGGCAAACAGGAAGCCCGGCACGATTTCATACAATCCCAGCCAGCCAAACTGCTTCCAGACCAGCACCGTCACGGCCCCGACAAGAATCCCGGCCAGTGCGCCGTTGCGCGTCATGTGCGACCAGAACAGCGACAGGATGACGACCGGTCCGAACGCCGCACCAAAGCCGGCCCAGGCGTAGCTGACCATGCCGAGCACCTTCGACTCGGGATCGCCGGCGATGACAATGGCGACCAGCGCAATGGCCATGACCATGCCGCGACCGACCCAGACCAGTTCGCTATGGCCGGCGTCCTTGCGGATGAAGGTGTGATAAATGTCTTCGGTCAGCGCGCTGGAACAGACCAGCAACTGGCACGACAAGGTACTCATGACCGCTGCCAGAATAGCCGCCAGCAGCACGCCACCGATCCAGGGATTGAACAATTGCTTGGTCAGTTCGATAAACACGGTTTCCGAGTTGGCATTGACCGCGAGCGCGCCCTCCGGATGCATCATGAAATACGGAATGCCGACATACCCGACGGCCACCGCGCCCGCCAGACACAGAATCATCCAGGTCATGCTGATGCGACGCGCAGCAGGAATGGTCCCGGCCGATTCCGCTGCCATGAAGCGCACCAGGATATGCGGCTGTCCGAAGTAACCCAGGCCCCACGCCAGCAGCGAGACGATGCCGACAAACGATGCGCCTTGCAGGATGTCGGATTTGGCGGGTGTCATCAATTGCGCCATTGATTGCGCCGGTGCCAATCCGCTGGTGACCGCGAAATACGCGACCACGGGTGCCACGATGAGTGCCGTGAAAATCAGCGATGCCTGAATCGTGTCGGTCCAGCTGACCGCCAGAAAACCACCGATGAAGACATAAGCAATCGTGCACGCCGCACCGACCCACAGTGCGGTCTGGTAGGGCAGGCCGAACATGTTCTCGAACAGGCGCGCACCTGCCACTACGCCAGAGGCGCAATAGATCGTAAAGAACACCAGGATCACCACGGTGGTCAGAATGCGTAGCAGGTTTTGCTTGTCTTCGAAGCGATTCGAAAAATAGTCCGGCAGCGTCAGCGCGTTGTCGGCGCGCTCGGTGTACAAGCGCAGTCGGGCAGCGACAAAGCGCCAGTTCAGGTACGCGCCCATGGCCAGTCCGACACCGATCCAGGCTTCGCTCACGCCCGACAGATAAATCGCGCCCGGCAAGCCCATCAGCAGCCAGCCGCTCATGTCCGAGGCACCCGCCGAGAGCGCAGTGACAAAGCTGCCCAGACTACGTCCGCCCAGAATATAGTCGTCCAGATTGTTCGTTCTGCGGTAACCCAGGATGCCGATAAAGAGCATGGCGAACAGGTAGATGCTGAACATGATCACGGTAGGATCGGTAAAGTTCATGAAGGTCTCCTCAATGATGGGCGTGTTGTTTTAAAAATGCATGCATGCCGGAAAAAGCAGGATGCGTCGGGACTATCCTCAGAGCGGCTCGGCCGCGGGCAGAAGAAACATTGAGGGGAAATGGCGCAAGGCCGCGGGCGTCAACGGTGGGTTCGGTGCCTGACAGAATCGCCCTCAGTGGCGGTGCTGGTGTCCGTACCGCTATGCCATCCACGGTCGGATTGGTGACCTCGCGATAGGGAGGAGAAATTGTCTACAACTTGATCATCTGCAATTAGTGATTGAATGTAAGTAACTATTGTTTTAACACTATCGTTATCACTAGCGTTGCCCAAGAGATTGTTGCCCGGCTCGCCCTCCGGTTTCCACGGTAATGAGCAAAATCAATACCCCATCAAATTGCGTCATCGCTCCCGACGGGGCGGTGTACTTTTGCCACCTGCAGCTCTGTGCTGTCAACGTCACTCAGGCGGAAACATGTCCCTCCATCGTCTTGTCTGTCGTGCCCCGGGTGTGGCACGCAAGCTCCCTTCTATCGTGTTAGCTCTGGGACTGTCAGCCTGCAGCGCCGACTTTGATTTCTTTGCACTGACGGGCGCGCAGGCACAGGCGCCGTCGCCGGTTGTGCCGGTTGCGTCGGTTGCGTCCGTTGTGTCTGCCAGATCAGTCCAGCCGGGACTGTCATTCGTTGCGGGATCAACCGGTGGGCTGGGCAATTTAAGCGGCGTCGGCAGTCAGGCACGCTTTAATTTCCCGATCGGGATTGCCGTCGATGCGACCGGTAACCGGTATGTTGCAGACTGGCAGAATCACGTGATTCGCAAAGTGCTTCCCGATGGCAGTGTGAGTACGCTGGCGGGGGCGATGTCAACGCCGGGCGCGGCGGATGGTAGCGGTGCGGCGGCGCGTTTTTACTATCCGCAAAGCATTGCCATTGATCGTGCCGGCACCTTGTACGTGGCCGATACCAACAACCAGACCATCCGCAAGATCACCCCGCAAGGGGTTGTCACAACTCTGGCTGGAAGCGTCGGGATAGACGGCAGTACGGACGGTCGTGGCAGCGCAGCACGTTTCTCGTATCCGCAGGGTATCGCGGTCGATGCCGCAGGCACCTTGATCGTCAGTGACACCTACAACCACACGCTACGCACGATCAATGCGCAAGGTCTGGTGACCACGCTCGCTGGCAGCGCCGGCAATTTCGGCTACCTTGACGGGCTTCGCAGTGCGGCACGTTTCAGTTATCCGCAGGGGTTGGTCACGGATGCGGCGCGCAATATTTATGTGGCCGATACCGGCTACGGTCTGTTGCGCAAGGTCACACCGGCCGGTGTCGTGACAACGCTGGCCGGATCGCAGGCCAATTACGGGCTCAAGGACGGCACCGGCGCGGCGGCCAGTTTCGGTGGCTTGTCGAATCTGGCCATCGATGCAGTGGGCACGCTGTATGGTGCTGATCAATATGCCCAACGGATTCGCCGGATCACGCCACAGGGTGTCGTGACGACGTTGCCGGTCAATGCGCCGGTAGTCGGACAACCGCAAGTGAGGATGCCGAGCGGCATTGCTGTCGACCCGTCCGGGACCCTGTCGGTGACCGGGCAATTCGGTGTGCATGTGATCACCGGTGGCACCAGCCTCACCACCCTGGCCGGGAAGGAGCTGGAACCGGGACTGGTCAACGGCATCGGATCGAAGGCGCGTTTCGGCAATCTGCAGGGCGTCGCCAGCGACCCGTCCGGCAACTGGTATGTGGTCGATACACCGCATCACATGGTCCGCAAGATCACACCCGCCGGCGTGGTCAGTGAGCTGGCCGGGAATGGCAAGCCGGGCGGTGTCGATGGGACCGGCGCCGCTGCGAGTTTCAATTACCCGCGCGGGATTGCGGCCGATGCGCTCGGCAATTTGTTCGTGGCCGATACCTTTAATTCGACCATCCGCAAAATCACGCCAGCCGGCGTGGTGACAACGATTGCCGGTGCCGGATCAACACCCGGCCGTACCGATGGTCCCGCCAGGCTCGCCCGTTTTTTCGAGCCAAAAGGTATCGCCATCGATGCACTCAATAATTTGTATGTCGCCGATACCGGCAACCACACGGTACGCAAGATCACCGCAGCCGGTATGGTCTCGACGCTGGCCGGCAGCGCTGGCCGCTATGGCAGCGAGGATGGTGTCGGCGCGGCGGCGCGCTTCCTGAATCCACCCGGCATCGCGGTCGATCCGGCCGGCAATGTCTACGTCAGCCAGCCGATCTACGGCACGGTCCGCAAGATCACGCCGGGCGGTGTCGTCACGACATGGGCTGGCCTGGCTCTGGAAAAGGGCGCGGTCGATGGACCGGGCGATGCGGCGCGCTTTCGTAGTCCGCAGGGATTGACTGCCGATGGATTCGGTAATGTGTATGTCGCCGATGTCGACAATAATACGGTACGCAGGATAGCGCCATCAGGGCAGGTGACAACCGTCGCCGGTGTGCCGGGGTCGATCGGTATCCGCACCGGCGCCTTGCCCGGCAGTCTCTCGCAGCCACTCGCTCTGGCGATGTCCGGTACGTCAACGCTGGCGGTGATCAACGAGAGCGCTGTGCTGCGACTGGTGCTGAAAAAATAGGCAGTCAAGCGAGCGCCGGGTGGTTGATACGGCCGGTGCAATGCCCTTCGCCATTGCCGGCATGGCTTGCAACGAGCGCCGGCATCATGCGGTACGAAGATAATTGGAACGAAAGGTTCCGTCCGCGCGCGCTGCCGGACGCACTTTGCTGCGGTCCGGTGGTGTATCCTTGCTGCTTCATTCTGGCAACGGTGGCGGTACATTTTTAATCGCCTCCGACAGCGCCTGATTTTTGTCACGCACCACCACATTCTCACTCATGAAAAACTATTACGCCGTGCTCGGTCTGGACAGCGATGCGACGGCCAGTGCCATCAAAAGCGCTTACCGGAAAAAGGCATCGGAGTTCCATCCGGACAAAAATACGGCGGCTGATGCAGCTGATCAATTTCGTGCCGTGCAGGAAGCCTATGACCTGCTGGCCGATGACACAAAACGCCATTCCTACGATGAGAGTCGTCGTCGCAGCCTGCTCGAACGACCGCTGGAAACCGCCGAAGAAATCTGGAGAACCTACATGAACAAGGTACTGCAATGAGCCTGTCCTATTATTTCGAAGACCTGTCGAAAGCCTACAAGGCTGAACTGGAAGACCTGCAAAGCGATTCCGAAGGTAACGATATCCTGGCCAAGCGCCTCAAGGACAAGCGGTCCCAGTTCAAGCTGCTCATGCCAATGATAGAGAGCGCGCCGGAGATGGTCGCTGTCGCTTTCCACGGCGATATCAATTTCGTCAACCTGCAGGCGATGTACCTGTTGTCGACCGCTGATCCGGAAGATTTTCCGGCCTGGAGCGAACTGGTCGATGCGGTGCAATTCTCGGTCGATACCCAAGCGCTGGCCGATGCCGTGCTGCTGGAAACCGGCGGTGAACGCTTCCTGATCACGACCATCTGTCTTGAGTATTTGCACGGCAAGGGTGGCAATAGCCATCGTGCTGCGGCGGATGACGAAGAGCATGACGAAGGTGAAAACGGTCGCGACGATGACGACGACGAACGTGACCTCGATGAAGCCGGGTCCGAATGGATGTCCGAGCAGGGCTTCGACCGGCGCGATTAATTGCCGCTGCCGCAGATTGCGGCAGGCCCGACGCAATGCGATAACGCGGACCGGTGGTCCGCTCGCTTATTTTGTTGATGACTTTCTTGATTAGAACGCCCATGTCCAACGCACTTGTACTGAAAGCCGCCAGCCTGATCCGGGCTGGCGATATCGCTGGCGCCGAATTTGCGCTGGTGTCGCTGGCCGAAGCCGAGGGCGACCGCGCCCTCGTGGCGGTCCTCGAAGAAATGCCGCCCAAGGATTTGCTGGCCGTGATCCGCGAATTCGATTCCTCGCACGAATCGGTGGTCAATCTGGTGGTGACGCCGGAACAGTTCGCCCGCGCGCTGGTGATGGAGCGGCTCTACGGCGACCATACCCACACCCATTTGCGCGGCATGATCAATGCCGTGTTGTTCCGCGAGGGCAGCGATACCGATGAATTTCTCGATGCCATCGGTGACATCGATGGCGGTTGCGAAGCGCTGATTGATTACCTGCAGGATCACGACGAACTGATCGTGCACTTTGCCAATTACGGAACCTTCAATCATATGCACAGCCGCAAGGCGGTGGTGGAAGACGAAGAAGCCGAAGGCCTCGCGCAGGATGTCCATGCCGAAGAAGACGATGTCATCGACAAGTCCGAAGCCACTGACCATGACTGGAAAGAAGTCACCTGGCTGCTGCGCAATCATCATCCGGATATGTTCGAGCAGATCCTGCCGCAAATCAAAAAGCGCCTGAAAAAACGCCTGCAAGCCGAAGCCGAACTGGAGCGGTTGGAACTCGATCCGACGGCCGTTCCGGCACGCAGCGAAGCGCCTGTCGTCAGCAACAAGCCAGCCGCCGGACCTGACGAAGAATCTGCGTTGTAAGGCCATGACGACAATCAAGCAAGCCGTCGCACTGATCGACAAGCGGCCTTTTTTTGAAAAGGCGCTGACCCATGGCGTGGCCAAGGGCATCCTTGACGTCAGCCGCTGCAATCAAATCATCACCGATGGCGCCAAGGGCACGGTTCAGGTCGCGACGCATTTCGGTACGCCGCATTTGCAGGTCGAGCTGGACAACGCCCGCAAGCGCATCGTCATGCTGGTCAGCCTGTACCTCGAAGACGCCAGCGCGGGCGATCTTGATACGGCGGCCCGCTCGCTGCTGGAGAACAGTTTTCTGTTCCACTCGCGCAGTGGCAACGACATGCTCAAGCGCTTGTACGCAATGCCGGAAACGGCCATGAGTGGCGACATCAAGAGCCAGTCACTGATCGATTTTCAGAACGAGCGCACCTTGCTCAAGCCCTATTCGCTGGCTGCGTACCGCAAGGAATTAAAGCGCCGGCAGGAAGCCGTTGACACCATCGCGGCAGCGCGCTGGTTCTGTGACGATCTGCGCGTGCCGCACGCGGCGCTCGATTTTCTGGCGGTGGAATCGATTATCCGCAGCGCCATTCTGATACGCCATGCCGGTCTCGACAAAGCGCCCAATCATGCCGAATTCGCCCGTCTGATTGCAGGGATCCGCGACAAGCCACCGGCTGGTGGCAAACTCAAAATTGCCAAGACCTTGCTCGATGATGTGCCTGATCCGCACCATGCGATTGCCGAGACCATCCGGCGCGACATCGAAAAACTCGACGGTCCGCTGATCCTTAATCCCGGACATGCGATCGACGTGGTCCTCAACATCATCGTCGAGCGCTATTTCATGCGAGATGCCGATCTCGACGATGTCGACAGTTTTGCCGGCTTTGTGTCGGAGCAATGGCAGGCCGCGATGAAGGGCAAGGACGATCCGTATTCGCGCCTGACCTTGTTCATGTGTCTGGCCACCGGTGCCAAGATGAAGACGATGGTCACCGATGCCGAAGCACGCACGATGATCCGGCAAGTACGCAAGGCCGGATTCGACAGTGCGGCGGTGGCGGATTTTGTCAATGCTGATGCGCCGTTCGAAATCAAGGACAATTTGCTGGCCTTGTGGGAAGAGGAGTTTTTGCCCGAAGCGCGCGAACGGCTGGTCGACGAAACCGACATCAGCTTGCAGCGGGCGATGATGTTCCTGACAGAAAATCTGAACGTCAAAGCCAAACCGAAAACAGCAAAATAATTT